>NZ_CAJQZK010000071.1:0-89052 GCF_907164655.1 Acidocella sp. C78 | reverse complement strand
GCCCGTATTGTCGAAACGCTCGGGCGGAATTCCCTGATGATCTATCTGTTCAACACCATTTTCATCGGCCTCGCGAAGGGCCTTCTGCTGCTGGTGACGGGCTGGAACGGCGCGCGGTTCCTGCCGGTCGCGGCGGTGCTGATGAGCGCGGGGCTGATCGGCCCGATCCTGCTCAAGCGCAAGGTTCTGCGCGCCATACCCGCGCTCGACCGGATGACCGAGTGATGCGGCCATGGCCGCGCAGGACTATTCGGCCCCGCTCGGGCGGTTTCTCGACGCCCTGCCGCACGAGCTCGCGGCGAGTTTTTCCGACGCCCAGCTCCGCGCGATCGAGCTGCATTTCGGGATGCGCCATCGGCTGACCCACATGATCGACTGGCGGCGCCGGCTCGGCTTCGGGCGGCTCAAACTCTACGTCGTGCTGCTGGTCGGGCGGGACCGGCACCCGGCCTGAACCCGCCGCAGCACCAGCCAGCCGGAGAACACCGCGAGCCAGACAACCCGGCTCTGATAGCGGGCATGGGGGCCGGAGAGCGCGCCCGTCACCGCCGCGTTGCCGGCCAGCGCGAGCAGGACGATCCAGCAGAAGACGCCCAGCGATCGCGCCTGCGCGCCGATGTCGCGGCGGAAGGCGGCGAACAGCGCGAACAGCGCGGTCACCGCCATGCCGCCGGCGGCGAGCGGGCGCATGATCGCGGCGAGGACGCGCGGCACGCCCAGCCGCCCGCGCGCCTGGCGGCTGGCGAGATAGCCGGCATAGGCCGGGCGCGGCAGGTCGCGCCGGATGGTCTGCCAGGCGGTCGCATACCAGGGGCGCAGGCCGCTGCCCGGCGCGAAGGTGAGGAGTTGCAGGGCGAAATCGCGGGCCGCCGCGCGCAGCACGGCGCGCGGATGCAGGGCGAGCGTCCGGTAGACGATGGCATCCGTCTGCCCGACCAGGCGGCGCGGGCCGCCGGCGCGGTAGAGCGGACTGTCGGCCCGCCAGAGAAAGCCATCGGCGGTGCGCGGCAGATCGTCGCGATAGGCGCAGAGCGCCCAGCCGGCGCGCGGACAGTCGGCCGCGAGCGTGGCGCGCGCCGGGCCGTTCTCGATCAGCCGGGCGAGCAGGAAGGTCGCGCCATAGGGCGAGGGCGAGGGCCTGCCGCGGGCCAGCGTGTTGACCGCGGTAAGGCACGCAGCGCCGAGCAGGAACGGCAGCAACAGCGCCCGCCAGCGGACCCGGTGGCGCCGCCGGCGCAGCGGCAGGACGGCGAGGCAGAGCCCGGCATAGATCGGCATGTTGCTCAGATGCACGACGATCGCCACGCCGATCGCCAGCGCGTGCCCGGCGCCCGCCGTCCTGGCCGCGGGATCGAGCACGAGCCCGGCGAAGGCGAGCACCATCAGCGGCGTGAAGATGTCCGGCATCACCTGCGACGAGGTCCAGGACAGGGACGATCCGGCCGCGAGACCCGCCAGCAGCACGGCGGTTTCGAGCGCGCCGGCTTCGGGCGCGAGCAGGCGGTGGGTGGCGCGGATCAGCCAGGACGCGACCAGCGCCTGGGCGATGATCACCGGCCAGAGCGACCGCCCAAGCCCGGCGACGATCACCAGCAGGCTGTAGAAGGGCGGGCGATCCCAGCCGAGATGCAGGTCGAGAACCTGCGAGATGTAGGTTCCGGTGTCGGAGAAGACCAGCGGATACCGGTTGGCCAGCGCCGGCCAGAGCAGCAGGAGCGCGCCGCCCGCGAGCAGCTTCACCTCCGGCCACGCGGCCGCGCGCGGGCGGGCCGGCGCGGCGCGCGGCGGGATCGCGGCGTCAGGTACGGAAATAGCCGCCATAACGCGGATGATAGAGTTCGGAATCGGGAAATCCGGCGCGGGCGTGGCGGGCGCCGTCGACCCTTGTGAGCACCGCGCCCTCGATCCGCAGCCCCGGCTGCGCCAGCAGCGCCATCGCCGCCGCGACGGTGCGCCGGGGCGTCTGCCCCCAGCGGATGCAGAGCAGCACGGACGCGGCGGCGCGGGCGAGCACCTGCGCCTCGGCCAGGGCGAAGACGGGCGGGAGGTCGAGGATCACGAGGTCGTATCGGCGGTGAAGCTCCTCGATCAGCAGACCGAGGCGCTCGGACATGAACAGGGCCAGCGCCTCGCGCGCCACCGCCCCGGCCGGCATGACGTCCGGAACGGCGTCGTCATCCTCGAGGGCGGGACGATGGATCGCCGCCTCCAGCGCCACCCGCCCGGCCAGATGGTCGGTCAGGCCGGGCAGGCCGCCGAGGCCGAAGACCATGTCGAGGCTCGGCTGGCGGATATCGCAGTCGATCAGCAGGATGCGCGCCCCGCTGGCCGCCATCGACAGGGCGAGGCTGACGGCCAGCGTGGTTTTGCCCTCGCCGGGGCGGGACGCCGTGATCGCGAGGCTGCGCGGCGCGCCGGGCGCGAGCCAGAGGCCGGTGCGCAGGGCCCGGATCTGCTCGGCGAAGGCGGAAAACGGATAGCGGCGCGCATAGTCGGGCACCGCGAGGCCGCGGCGCGCCCGCCGGGTGATTTCGGGCACCAGCGCCATGCAGGGCAGGCCCAGCGCTTCGCGCACCTGGCCGCCGGAGCGGAAGCTGCCGTTCAGCGCATCCGCCGCCAGCGCCGCCAGCAGGCCAAGGCAGAGGCCGAGCAGGACCGCGCCGGAGAGGATGGCGAGGCGGCGCGGGCCGCTGGCGCGCGCCGGCGGGACGGCGGGGGTGATGATCCGCGCGCTCGGCCGCGTCAGGGCGCTGCGGCTTTCGAGCGCGCCGATCTGCTCGGTCTCGGCGCGCAGCAGGCTGCTCTCGGCCTGGCGCTGCTCCTGAAGGCGCGCGAGGGGCGCCGCCACCACCGACTGCGCCGCCGCCTTGCCGCGCACGCGGGCGATGGCGGCCTCGAGACTGGCGACACGCGCCGCATCGGCGGCGGCGCGCATCCGGTCGGCGGCGACGAGCCGCCCGGTTTCGGCCCCGATCTGCCCGCGCAGCGCCGCGAGCGCGCGGGCGGCGGCGCGATATTCGGGATTGTTCGGCCCCTCGGTGCTGGCGAGGGCGCGCAGCCTTGCGGTGAGTTCGGCCGCGCGCGCGCGCATCGGCCCGATCGCGGGCGCCACCGCGGCGGCAGCGGCGGCCTCGCTGCCGCCGCGCAAGATCGCGAGCCGCGCCCGCGCGGCGGCGAGATCGGCCTGGGAGGCGGCGAGGCTCGCGGTGAGCTGCCCGGCCTGCTCATTGGTCAGCGGCGCGGCGCCGGCCCCCCGCTGGGTGCCGCTGCGCGCGCGCTCGAGCGCGATCGCGACATCGAGGGATTCGAGACGGGACGCCGTCTCCCGCGCCCGGTGCCGGAGCCAGAGCCGGGCCCGGTGCAGCACCTCCAGCCGGTCGGTCCGCTCCCGATCCAGATAGGCGGCCATGGCGGCGTTCACCGCCCGGGCGGCGCGGCGCGGGTCGCGGCTGGTATAGGAGACGTCGATCAGCTGCGAACCCGCGGGGATCTCGATGCGGAACCGGGCGGCGATGTCGGCGTCGAGCGCGGCGGCGGCGGGCCGGGGCGTCGGCCCGAGGCCGAACCAGCGCCGCAGCATCGGTGCGAAGCCAGGCTCAGGGGCGCGCGGGGGATGCGGGCGGGCGCCGAGGCGGCGAACCACGCGCCGCATCACGCCCGGGCTTTTGAGGATGGCGACCTGGCTGGCCATCAGCATATCGGTCACCGGCGCGGTCTCGACCACGTCGCGCAGCAATTTCTGATTGAACCCGATCGGGTCGTAGAGCAGCACGCCGGTCGCGGTATAGACCGCCGGCAGGCGCGACAACGCGGCCGAGGAGAGCAGCGGCAGGCCGAGGGCGACAAGGGCGGCCAGCCGCCAGTGGCGGCGGACGGCGCGCAGGGCATCGAGCGGATCGTCCGCCGCCCTTGCCGGCAGGGCGCGGCCCTGTGGGTCTGCCGGAACGCTCATCTCTGTGACCGACCCGTCATCGGGATGCCTCATCTGTTGTTGCACCGAGGGCGTTGTTGCAAAGGGGGCGCGCGCCGGGGCATTCTGGCGGAAGACACGAATTTATCTATTTAAGGTTGTATTGTGTATATCATTTCAGTTCAAGGTTGATCGACATGCCGGTATTTCGCCGCGACACAAGGCGCCGCCTGCTCGCCGCCATGCTGGGTGGGATCATCGCCCCGGCGCTCTCGGGCTGCGCGGCGTGGATGCGCCTGCCGAAGCTGCCGGCGACGGCCTCCGGCGGCTACCGGCTTGGGCCGGGCGACCGGCTGCGGGTGATCGTGTTCGGCCAGACCCAGCTCACCGCGACATATGACGTGGATGCCTCGGGCATGATCGAGCTGCCGCTCGCCGGGCCGGTGCGCGCGGCGGGGCGGAGCACGGCGATGCTGGGCCGCGCGATCGCCCGAACGCTGGTCGCGCGCGGGATTCTGCGCCATCCCGCCGTCGCGGTAGAGGTGCGGCGCTACCGGCCGTTCTCGATCCTGGGCGAGGTGAACCGGCCGGACCAGTATCCGTTCGAGCCCGGCATGACCGTGCTCGCCGCCGTCTCGCGCGCGGGGGCTTTACCTATCGGGCGGTGGAATCCGAGGTCGGGGTGATCCGGATGACCGGCGGGGTGCCGCGGGACTATCGGGCGCCGGTTTCGGCGCTGGTGGCGCCGGGCGACGTGATCCGGGTGTTTCAGCGACATTTCTGAACAATCGAGCCCGCCGGCGGGTTACGAAAGATTGACTTGCGCGCGCCCTGCATCTACCCCGCGCCAGCGTCAGAGCACGCGATTGCGGGATATTCAGGGCCGGCTCGGCCATGCCGACCGCATCGCCGGGACGACAGGAGAAACGGAACATGGCGGTGAACGCCTTCATCTTTCCAGGACAGGGCAGCCAGGCCGTGGGCATGGGGCGCGACCTGGCCGCCGCCTTCGCGCCGGCGCGCGAGGTGTTCGAGGAAGTCGACGAGGTTCTCAAGCAGAAACTCTCCAGGCTGATGTTCGAGGGCCCGGCGGAGGAACTCACCCTGACGAGAACGCCCAGCCCGCGCTCATGGCCATGTCGATGGCGGTGCTGCGTTGCCTGGAGAAGGAAGCCGGCATTGTGCTCGGCGATCGGGCGGCGGTGGTCGCCGGCCATTCGCTCGGCGAATATTCGGCGCTGGCGGCCGCCGGCACGTTCGGCATCGCCGATACCGCGCGGCTGCTGCGGATTCGCGGTACCGCGATGCAGCAGGCGGTGCCGCCCGGCGAGGGCGCGATGGCGGCGCTGCTCGGCGTCGAACGCGACGCCGCCGAGCAGATCTGCGCCGAGGCGGCCGAATCGCCGGAGGGGCGGCAGGTCGTCTCCGTCGCCAATGATAATGGCGGCGGCCAGGTGGTGATTTCCGGCACTGCCGCAGCGGTCGACCGGGCGCTGGAGATCGCCCGCGCGCGGGGCATCAAGCGCGCGCTCAAGCTGCCGGTCTCGGCGCCGTTCCACTGCGCGCTGATGGCGCCCGCCGCCGAGGCGATGCGCGAGGCGCTGGCCGGCGTGACGCTCGCAGCACCGGTGGTGCCGCTGATCGCCAATGTCACCGCGGCGAAGGTGACGGACCCGGCGGAGATCGCCGCGCGGCTGGTCGAGCAGGTGACGGCGCCGGTCCGCTGGCGCGAATCGGTCGGCACGATGACGGCACTCGGCGTCACCCGCTTCATCGAACTCGGCGCAGGCAAGGTGCTGTGCGGTCTCGCGCGGCGCATCGCCCCGGACGCCGATTGCCTGTCCTGCGGCACGCCGGCGGAGCTTGAGGAGCTGGTCAAACATGTCGGCTGATCTTTTCGCGCTGGCGGGACGCACCGCCCTCGTCACCGGCGCCTCGGGCGGCATCGGCGCCGCCATTGCGCGCACGCTGCACGGGCTGGGGGCCGCGGTCGCGCTCTCGGGCACACGCGACTCCGCCCTCGCCGCGCTCGCGGCAGAGCTTGGCGAGCGCGCCCATGTCTGCCCGGCCGACCTCTCCGACCCCAAGGCGGCGGAGGCGCTGGTCGCGGCCGCCGACTCGGCGCTCGGGCATATCGACATCCTGGTGAACAATGCCGGCCTGACCCGCGACGGGCTTGTGCTGCGCATGTCCGACGAGGCCTGGAGCCAGGTGATGGATGTCGATCTCGCCGCGCCCTTCCGCCTGTCCCGCGCGGTGATGAAGGGGATGATGCGCCGGCGCGCCGGGCGGATCATCAATATCGGCAGCATCGTCGGCAGCACCGGCAATCCCGGCCAGGTCAACTACGCCGCCGCCAAGGCCGGGCTGATCGGCATGACGAAATCGATGGCGCAGGAAGTCGCCTCGCGCAACATCACGGTCAATCTCGTGGCGCCGGGCTTCATCGAGACCGCGATGACGGACGCGCTGAGCGAGGCGCAGCGCGCAGCGCTGGCCGAAAAGATTCCGCTTGGCCGCCTCGGCAGGCCGCAGGACGTCGCCGCCGCGGTGGCCTATCTGGCCTCCGACGCCGCCGCCTGGGTCACCGGCGCGATCCTGCATGTGAATGGTGGCATGGCCATGATCTGAGCTGCGGTTGGCGCGGCCGGGCGAACCATGCTAAGCGCGCCGAACTTTGGCAATGATCGTGGAGCCGGCCTCGTGCGCCACGATCATTGCGTGTTATCCATCCGACCGGAGGCGGGATGGTCGATGCCGCCGGTCCATACCGCCCAACGATCTCTACAGGAGCATGAATTCGATGAGTGAAGTCGCCGAAAAAGTGAAGAAGATTGTCGTCGAGCACCTCGGCGTGGACGAGGCGAAGGTGACGCCGGAAGCCTCCTTCATCGACGATCTGGGCGCGGACAGCCTCGATACGGTCGAGCTGGTCATGGCGTTCGAGGAAGCCTTCGGCGTGGAGATCCCCGAGGACGCGGCCGAGAAGATCGGCACCGTCAAGGACGCGATCGACTACATCGAAAAGAAGAAAGCCGAATAAGTCAGGTATCGGACGGGACATGAGCATGCGTCGGGTCGTGGTGACAGGCATGGGGATCGCGAGCCCGCTGGGCGTCGGGGTCGAGCATGTCTGGCGGCGTTTGATTGCCGGGGACTCGGGCATCGGCCCGATAACCAGGTTCGACCCGGCGGATCTGCCCTGCAAGGTCGCGGGCGAACTGCCCGCGGGGTCGCGGGCGGATGGCGGGTTCGATCTCAACGAATGGATTCCGCCGAAAGAGCAGAAGAAGATGGATCGCTTCATCCATCTTGGGATGGCGGCGTCCGTCGAGGCGATGGAGGATGCCGGCTGGACCCCCGCGACGGAGGAGGACAGCTACGCCGCCGGCGTGATGATCGGCTCCGGCATCGGCGGGTTGCAGACCATCTACGACGCCTCGATCATGGTTCATGAAGGCCGGGCGCGCCGCCTTTCGCCCTTCTTCATTCCGTCCGCCCTGGTCAACCTCGTCTCCGGCCATGTCTCGATCCGGTTCGGTCTGAAAGGGCCGAATCATTCGGCAGTCACCGCCTGCGCGACCGGGGTTCACGCGGTCGGCGACGCGGCGCGGCTGATCGCCCTCGGCGATGCCGACATCATGCTCGCCGGCGGCGCGGAAGGCGCGGTCTGCGAGATCGGGATCGCCGGGTTCTGCGCCTCGCGCGCGCTGTCGACCGCCTTCAACGACAACCCCAAGGCCGCGTCCCGCCCGTGGGACAAGGATCGCGACGGGTTCGTGATGGGCGAAGGCGCCGGTGTGCTGTTCCTTGAGGAATACGAGCACGCGAAAAAGCGCGGTGCCAAGATTTACGCCGAGATCGCCGGCTATGGCATGTCCGGCGACGCGCATCACATCACCGCCCCGGCGCCGCATCACGACGGCGCGTTCCGCGCGATGAAGGCGGCGCTGAAATCGGGCGGGCTGACCGCGGCCGATGTCGATTACATCAACGCCCATGGCACCTCCACGCCGATGGGTGATGATCTCGAACTCGAAGCGGTCGAGAACCTGTTCGGCGACGCGGCGCGGAACGTGGCGATGTCATCCACCAAATCGGCGACCGGCCATCTGCTCGGCGCCGCCGGCGCGGTCGAGGCGATTTTCTCCATCCTCGCGTTGCGCGATGGCGTCGCCCCACCGACGCTCAACCTCGACGAGCCGAGCCGTGCCAGCGTGGTCGATCGCGTGGCCCATACCGCGCAGCAGCGCAAGATCGATATCGTGCTGTCCAACAGCTTCGGCTTCGGCGGCACCAACGCGTCGATCCTGTTCCGCAAGCCTGGCTGAGCCAGGCGCGTTCAGCCATGCGCGGCCCGGGGCGCCTGATCCTTCTGCTGCTCACCGTTCTGGTGCTGTCGCAGATGGGCAGAATGGCGGTCCGCCAGGTCTATGACGGCCCGGGGCCGCTGCCTGAAGCCGCCGATATCTTCATCCCGCCGGGCGGCACGCATCAGGTTGCCGTGCTGCTGGCGCGCCGGCGCGCGATCCGCTCGGCCCGGCTGTTCGAGATCGCCGCCTTTCTCACGCGCGGCCAGGGGCCGATCCGGTCCGGCGATTTCCGCTTCACCGATCATGCCAGCCTGCGCGCCGTGCTGCACACGCTGCGCTTCGCGCCGGAAATCCAGTTCAAGGCGACGATTCCCGAGGGGCTGACATCGGCCCGGATCGCGGCGATCGTGAACGCGCTGCCGCACGCGACCGGCCGGGTTTCGCCGCCGCCCGAGGGCAGCATTCTGCCGCAAACCTATGATTACACCTATGGCACGGCGCGGAGCGCCATCGCGGCACGGATGCAGGCGGCGATGAAGGCGGCGCTGGCCAAGGCCTGGGCATCCCGCGCGCCCGGCCTGCCGGTGCGGACGAAAGGCGAGGCGCTGATCCTCGCCTCGATCGTGCAGCTGGAGACGCCGCTTGCCGCCGAGTTGCCGAAAATCGCCGGGGTCTATGAGAACCGGCTGGCGCGGGGGATGAAGCTCCAGGCCGATCCGACGGTGATCTATGCGGTGACCGGGGGCGCGGCGACCGCCCTGCCCCACCGGGTCGATGATCGGGACCTCGCCACCGCGAGCCCCTATAACACCTATCGCCACAAGGGGCTGCCGCCCGGGCCGATCTGCGCGCCGGGGCTCGCCGCGATCAACGCGGTGCTGCATCCGGCGCAGACCGACGCGCTGTATTTCGTCGCGACCGGCACGGGCGGGCATGTCTTCGCCCGCACCTTCGCCGAACAGCGCAAGAATATCGCCCGCTACGACGCCGTCAGGGCGAGGCGCGACGCCGCACCCGGGCCCGCCGCCTCATCCGGCAAGAAATAGGGCCGGCCCCCGGGAGGGGAGCCGGCCCGTTTTCACGGCCGTTATTCCGGCCTCCAGTCAGGCCGGGCGCTTCCACCAGCCGCGCTTGCGCTGGGCGGGCGTGGTTTCGCTGGCGCCGATCACCACCGGCTGCACCGCCGGACCGCGCGGCGGCTCTTGCGGCTCGTCCGCCATGGCCGGGGCCGCGCCATTGGCGGGCGGCTTGGGGGCCTGGGTTTCGTTGGCCGCGGGTGCGACCGGCGCGGGTGCGCTCTCCACCACCGCGGTCACGCCGTCCGCCGCACCGGATTCGGCAGCGCCGGTTTCTGCCGTGGCCTTGGCGCGGGTGCGCCGGGGCCGCCGGGCGGGTTTCGGCGCCTCGGCTTCAGCCTTCTCCGCCGCCTCGAAAATATCGGCGATATCGGTGAATACCGGTTGCTGCGGCTCGGCGGCCTCGCTCTCCTTCGCGGTGGCGCGGCGGCGGCGGGGCGTCTTGGCCGGGCTGCGCGCGGCGGCGGCGCGGCGCTTCGGCTTCGCCGTGGGCTCGGCCGGCGCCTCGTCGGCCGCAACCTCGGCCGGCGCCGCGGCGGGCTCGGCCGCTTCCACCGCCTCAGCCGGAGCGGCGGGCGGGGTTTCCGGCTCCGCCGGCACGACCGGCGCGGACACCGGCTCGGCCGCGGCTGCCGGCACATGGTCCGGCGCGGTCTGCTCTGGCACGGTCTCTGGCGCGGGAATCCGGGCCGACCGGCCGCGGCCCGCCAGCGTCTCATCGAGCCGCACGGCGAATTCGGCGGGCATCTCGGTCATTTCCGGCTGTTCGGCGCCGGGCAGGACGGGCTGCTCCTCGCGCCGCCCGCCCCGGCGGCGGCGGCGGCGGCGGCGGCGGCGCTCGTTTTCGTCCGCCCCCGCCTTCCCGGCGGCGGCGACCGACGCTTCGGCCTCATCGCCCTGATCCGGCGCCTCGGCCTCGGTTTCGGCCTCATCGGCCTCGATCACCGGCGCGCTGGGCGCCGCAGCCGGCGCTTCCTGCGGCCGCGATGCGGCATGGGTCTTCACCTTCTCGATCTTGAAGGTGGCGGGCACCGTGCCATCGGCCACGAAGGCGACCTGCAGGCCAAAGCGCGCCTCGATGGCGGCGAGCTGGGCGCGCTTGTGGTTGAAGATGTAGAGCGCCACATCCGGCGTCAGATGCACCAGCAGCTCGGCGGCGCGGCCGGCGGCCTCGTCCTCGATCGCGCGCAGCACGGCCAGCGCCGTGCTCGCGGTGCTGCGGACATGGCCGACACCCTGGCAATGCGGGCAGGGAATCAGCATGGTCTCGGCCAGAGACGGGCGGAGCCGCTGGCGGCTCATTTCCAGCAGGCCGAAATGGCTGATGCTGCCGACCTGGATGCGCGCGCGGTCGTTCTTCAGCGCGTCCTTCAGCCGGCGCTCGACCATCGCGTTGTGCTTGCGGGTCTCCATGTCGATGAAATCGACGACGATCAGCCCGGCGAGGTCGCGCAGGCGCAACTGGCGCGCCACCTCATCGGCGGCCTCCAGATTGGTGCGCAGCGCGGTATCCTCGATATTGCGCTCGCGCGTGGCCCGGCCGGAGTTCACATCGATCGCGACCAGCGCCTCGGTCTGGTTGATGACCAGATAGCCGCCCGATTTCAGCTGCACCGTCGGCTGGAACATGTGGTCGAGCATCTGCTCGACATTGTGCTTGGCGAACAGCGGCTGGCGCTCGCTCCATTGCTGGACCTTCTTCACATGCGTCGGCATCAGCATCCGCATGAAGTCGCGCGCGGAGCGGAACCCGTCCTCGCCCTCGATCAGCACCTGGTCGACATCGCGGGTATAGACGTCACGGATGGTCCGCTTGATCAGCGAGGCTTCCTCATACACCAGCGCCGGCGCGATCGAGGCCAGGGTGCGCTCGCGGATGTCGTCCCACAGGCGGAGGAGATATTCGCCGTCGCGCTTGATTTCGGGCTTGGGCCGGTTCGCGCCGGCGGTGCGGACGATCATGCCCATGCCCTGGGGGATGTCCAGCTCGGACACCGCCTCCTTGAGCCGCCGGCGATCCGCCAGCGAGGTGATCTTGCGCGACACGCCGCCGCCATTGGGCGAATTCGGCATCAGCACGGAGAAGCGGCCGGCCAGCGAGATATAGGTGGTCAGCGCGGCGCCCTTCGAGCCGCGCTCCTCCTTCACCACCTGCACCAGGATGATCTGGCGGCGGTGGATCACTTCCTGGATCTTGTAGGAGCGCAGGGCGCGGGCGCGCCGGCGTTCCCGCGCCTCTTCGGCGCCATCGACGCCGTCATCGCCGCCGATCTGCTCGGGGGCTTCCGCCGGCGCGGCGGCGCTCTCCGATGCTTCGGCCGGCTCGGCGGTCTGCGCCTCGCCCTCGGGCGCATCCTCGGGCGCATCCTCGGCCGCATCCTCGGCCATGTGGCGGGGCTGCGGCGCCTCGGCAGGTTCGGCGGCGGTGGTTTCGGCCTCCGCGCCCGCGGCGGGGGGCGCATCGGCGATCGGGATTTCGGTCACCTGGGGCGGACGGCCGGTTTCGAGCGCCGCTTCCCGCGCATCCTCGGCCTCTTCGGCCTCGACGCGGCGGCGCGCCTCCTCGGCCTCGAGTTCGAGCAGCTTCTGCCGGTCGGCTATGGGGATCTGGTAATAATCGGGATGGATTTCGGCGAAGGCGAGAAACCCGTGGCGGTTGCCGCCATATTCGACGAAGGCGGCCTGGAGGCTGGGCTCTACGCGAATGACCTTGGCAAGATAGATATTGCCCTTGATCTGTTTCTTGTCGGCGGTTTCGATATCGAAGTCATCGAGGCGGTTGTTGTCCAACACCACCACGCGGGTTTCCTCCGCGTGGCTGGCGTCGATGAGCATGGTCTTGGTCATAGGGGGAAAAACTCCTGCGCGCCGGCGGCGGGACCGTGGGGTCGACTGCCTGCGGGCGCGGATGTTGGCGCAAGGTTGTTCGAAACATGGTCAAGGACTGGTGCGCTGGCCGCTGGAAGCGCCGGTAGGAGAGGCGCTGCTTGAGAATTGTGCGACGGAAAGCGCGGTCATCGGTCCTTGTCTCGTGGGCCGGAAGCGGCGTGTCCGCTCCCCGGCCGAGTCGGTTCGGCGCGTTACGGCCCGCAATCGCGGCCCTGCCGGCGCCTTTCTATCAGTGGATAAGGGACCACGCGGTTGTTGCACCGCGGATCAACCCATTGATTCTTTCTCAATGGCGCAAAGCCGGGCTGATGGCAAGGGTTGTTTCCGGAACGGCAGACGCCGGGCCTGCCCGCCCGGTCACCAGCGGATTGTCGGGGCCAACCCTCCGCGTCCCGGTCCATCGCGCGCGCCGGAACTCCGGTGACGCCGGGTATCCGCCATGGTCGTGTGATCCTCTCGATTTCAGGCGCCGGAGACCAGCGACAGCCCCTCACCATAAATTTCCACCTGATCGAGATGCAGATAGTTTCTCTCCAGCAGACGGACCCGCACGAAGCGGCCGGGGATGGGTATTGACGGGGTGAAGACGAGCGGGTGGCCGTCGGCGCCGCCGAACGGCACCTCGCTGTCGCGGCGGAACACCTCGAAGAGAGTCCCGGGATCAAAGCCGATATCGATGGCGAGGCGGTTCGCCCGGGCGGGGACGGCGGGATGGTCCATGCGGTTGAACAGCCTGATCTCGCGGATGCCGTGGACGGCGCCGAGATCGACCCGCCACCACGGGGCGTCTTCGAGATCGGTGTGGAATTTGCCGCGACCATCGATCACGCCGTTCAGCGCGCGGATAGCGTCGGATTCGGGGGACGCCCCGGCCGACCACGCCGAAATCGAGCTTTGGGTCGCGACCTTTCCCCGGCTCGCCGGCAGGCCGGCCTGGCCGGACACCGGAATGGTCGCGGCGAGGGCATGTTCGAGCCGGTCCGGCCAGAACGTCGCGAGCGAGCGATCCTCGACCTCGTGCAGCCCGGCCAGAAAGGACGCGAACCGGTCGCCGGACGCAAGGTCGCTCCAGATGGTCTGATCGCCGAAGGCGCCGCCGAGCCCGCGCCGCGCCCGCTCGACAAAGGCGGTTTCCGTGCGGAACGCGTAGTGATGGACCATCGCCGTGGCCAGCAAGCCAGCGCTGCGGCCGGGGTCGTTGGCGAATGCCGCGGAGGCTTCGGGAAACCCGTCATAATAGCGCGACATGTCTTCGCCGATCGCGTTCACGGCGCGGATCGGGCGATCGACATGGCCGATCGGACAGTGCCAGAAGCCGTTCCCCTTCGAGACGTCGTGCAGGCGCGGCCCCGTCAATATGTGCGACCGGGCGACATATTTGGTGAACGGGTGGATGATCTTCTGGCGAAAGGTGTAGTCGCCGAGAATACTGTCTCCAGGCTTGCTCCGGTGCCCGTTCGGCCCGAAAAAGATCCAGTTGAACAGGATGCACTCCGCCGGCGCGCGCATGCCGCCGACAAACTCGCCGATCGTCTGGCCCGGCGGCAGGCGGAGAAATTCATCGATATCGAAGAAGCCGACCCATTCGGTCGAGTCACGGTCGTTCAACAGGAAATGGCCGTACATCCGCAATTGTTCGCCCTGCACGGGATAATGGCGGAAGGTGACGAATGGGGCGGGCCCCAGGACGAAGGGCAGGCAGCGGCCATACAATTCGCGAGGATCGTCGTCGTTGCAGTACAGGAAGACGTGATCGAAGCCGATCGCGCGGTAGTAGTTCAGCCACTCGACGATGTAGGGCGACTCCCAGCGCGCGCAGGCGACGACAGAAAATTCATGTTTCGACATGTCGGATCAAACATTTTTTAAAATGAATATTGAAAATGACAGGCGAGGCTATCGAATCTTATCGTCCGAGCAACCCCGCCAGCATCTGCGGTGGCAGGGTGACCTCGGAATATCCGGTGGGCGGCACGAAATCGGCCGGCGGCTGCGGGCCGACATGAAGCGAAAGCGCCTGCACGCTCACCCGCCCGTGCGGGTCGCCGCCGGAGGCGGCGAGGGCGAAGCCATCCGGCGTCAGGCAGGCGGTGCCCGAGGCGTTGCGCCGCAAGACGAGGTAGCGGGTGCAGCGCATTCCGGCGATGGTTGCCGGGCCGAGCGGGGTGAAATGCGCACCCCGCATCACCATCACCCGCGCCATGGCGCCGGCGAGGCCGGGAACGTTCACCAGCGCGTGCATCTGGGCCAGAACGAGCTGGGCCCGCCCATCGTGAAGGTCGAGCAGGACGGTCATCGGCATTGGCGTGCCGGACAGGCTGGTCGCCCGCACCAGGCCAGCGGCCGCATCGAACCGCACGGACCATGTCTGGTCGGGGCGGCCGGGCTGGCTCACCCGGTAGACCGCGCGGGCATCGCGCACGGGGATGACGCGGGGCGCGGCCTGCGCCACAGCCAGGGCCGGGGCCAGAGCGAGGATCAGCAGCGACGAAGCGAGATTTTTTTTCAATCCGGCGCGCGCCGGCCGATCCTTCATGCGCCTCATCCGAGCAGCCTCCCGATCACCCGCGCGGTGTAGTCGACCACGGGGATGATACGCCCGTAATTGATCCGCGTCGGCCCGATCACGCCGATCGCACCCACGATGCGATCGTCGCGCGAGCGCGCCGGGGCGACCACCATCGACATGCCGGAGGCGCCGAACAGGCCGCTTTCGGCGCCGATGAAGATGCGCACGCCTTCCGACCGCTCGGCGAGATCGAGCAGTTTCAGCATCGTCTCCTGCGCCTCCAGCCGCTCGAAGAGCTGCTGGACGGAGGCGAGTTTCTCAAGCTGGTCGACATCGGCGAGCAGCCGCGCCTGGCCGCGCACGATCAGCGAGCCGCCCCTGCCCTCGGCCGACCAGGTCGCAAGCCCGGCCTCGACGATGCCGGCGGCGAGATCGTCCAGCGCCGAACGGTCCGCCCTCATGTCGTCCGCCACGCGAACGCGGAGTTCGCCGAGCGAGAGGCCGGAGAGCTGGGCGTTGAGGTAGTTGCTCGCCTCCTGCAGCGCCGAGGGCGGCACGCCGGGCGGCGTTTCGATCACCCGGTTCTCGACCTGGCCATCCGCCGAGACGAGCACGACGAGAGCGCGGCCGGAACTCAGAGGCACGAATTCGATGTGCTTGACCGCCCCTTCCGATTTCGGCGCCAACACGATGCCCGCCGCTTGCGACAGGCCCGAGAGCAGGGCGGAGGCCTCGGTCAGCGTGTCCTGGATCGAGCGGCCGGACTGGGCGAGCGCCGCCTCGATCCGCTCGCGCTCCTCGTCCGACAATTCGCCGAAATGCAGCAAGCCGTCGACGAAGAGGCGCAGGCCCCGCTCGGTCGGCAGCCGTCCGGCCGAGATATGCGGCGAGAACAGCAGCCCGGCATCGGTCAGATCCGCCATCACGTTGCGGATCGTCGCCGGGGACAGGCCCATCGGCAGCAGGCGCGAGAGCGTGCGGCTGCCCACCGGCTCGCCGGTTTCGACATATTGTTCGACGATTTCGCGCAGCACCGCGGCGGAGCGCTCATCGAGCCCCGGCGGCAGCCGCACAGCCCCGCCCGCCGGCTTCGGCCGGCCGGCGCGGGCGGAAGAACGCTTGGATGTCTGGTCCATGGCGCCAGAGTCGGGTATCGCGGGGCGAAAATCAAGCGACACGTTTTTCAGCCGACAGGAGAGGCTTCATGCCCGACATCAAGAGACCGAGCGGCCGCAAGGCCGATGCGCTGCGCCAGGTGGAGATCGTCACCGGGTTCTCGCGCCACGCCGAGGGCTCGGCGCTGATCCGCATGGGCGGCACCGAGGTGCTGTGCGCGGCGAGCGTGGAAGGAAGGGTGCCGGGCTTTCTGCGCGGCGCCGGCCAGGGCTGGGTGACGGCGGAATATGGCATGCTGCCGCGCGCGACCCACACCCGCGGCGACCGCGAGGCGGCGCGCGGCAAGCAGTCCGGCCGGACGCAGGAAATCCAGCGCCTGATCGGCCGCTCGCTGCGCGCGGTGATCGACCGCACGGCGCTGGGCGAGATGACCATCACCCTCGATTGCGACGTGCTGAACGCCGATGGCGGCACGCGCTGTGCCGCGATCACCGGCGCCTGGGTCGCGCTCGCGCTCGCGATCCGCACGCTGCGCAAGGCGAACGTGATCGCGACCGACCCGCTGATCGGCCAGGTCGCGGCGGTGTCCTGCGGCGTGTTCGAGGGCGCGCCGGTGCTCGACCTCGATTACGCCGAGGATTCCAATGCCGAGGCGGACGCCAATTTCGTGCTCACCGGCACGGGCGGCATCGTCGAGATTCAGGCGACCGCCGAGCGCGCGACCTTCGAGGAGGCAACCTTCGGCACCCTTCTCGGCCTTGCCCGCAAGGGCACGGCGGAACTGTTCGCGGCCCAGCGCGCGGCGCTCGATGCGGCCTGAGGCAGCGATGCGGCTCGAACGCGGCCAGCGTGTGGTGATCGCCACCCACAATGCCGGCAAGCTCGCCGAGTTCGCCCTGCTGCTCGCCCCGCACGGGCTCGACTGCGCATCCTCCGGCGCGCTCGGCCTGGCTGAGCCGGTGGAGGACGCGCCGGATTTCGCCGGCAATGCGCGGATCAAGGCGCTGGCGGCGGCGGCGGCGAGCGGGCTGCCGGCGATCGCGGATGATTCGGGGCTGGAGGTGGCGGCGATGGCCGGCGCGCCCGGGGTGCGCTCGGCGCGCTTCGCGCAGGAGGCCGGCGGCTATGCGGCGGCGATGGCGAAGATCGTCGCGGCGAGCCGGGCGGACGACCGCGCCGCCTTCGCCGCCGCGATCTGCCTCGCCACACCCGAAGGGCGGACCTTCACCTATCTCGGCTGGTGCCGCGGGCGGATCGCCCCCGCGCCGCGCGGGGATGGCGGGTTCGGCTATGACCCGGTTTTCGTGCCGCTCGGCGAGACGCGCAGCTTCGCCGAGCTGGGCAAGGCCGAAAAATCGGCGATCAGCCACCGCTACCGGGCGCTGCGGCAATTCGCCGCAGCGCATCTCGGCTGAGTGAAGCGAGTCCGACCGGTTACTCGGCCGGAATTTTCGCCGCCGCCGGCGCCGTCATCGGCACCGGCAGGAAGCGCGCATAGTCGCGCGGCACCACCATCCAGACCCGCGCCAGCGTGCGCTCCCACTCGTTGAGCAGGCGCTCGGCGTAGAGACTCTGCGTCTCGCGCGCGTGCTCGGTGACGAGGTCGCGCAGATGCTGCGCCCAGTAGGATTCCGTCACACGGTTCCAGAGCAGCGTGTCCGGGTTGATCCGCATCTCGAAATCACCATCCGGATCGTAGACGAAGGCGATGCCGCCGGTGAAGCCGGCGCCGAAATTGTCGCCCACCGGGCCGAGTATCACGACCGTCCCGCCGGTCATGTATTCGCAGGCGTTCGACCCCGCGCCCTCGACAACCGCAATGGCGCCGGAATTGCGCACCGCGAAGCGCTCGCCGGCCTGGCCGGCGGCGAACAGCCGGCCCGAGGTCGCGCCATAGAGGCAGGTATTGCCGATGATCGTGTTGTCCTGGCTGACGAGCGGCGAGGACGGCGCCGGGCGCACCACGATGGTCGCACCCGACAGGCCCTTGCCGACATAGTCGTTGGCATCGCCGAAGACCTCGAGCTTGAGTCCGCGCACGGCGAAGGCGCCGAGCGACTGGCCCGCGGCACCGCGCAGCCGCACGGTGACGTGGTCGGCCTGCAGATCGGCGCCGCGCTTGCGCCGGACGATCTGCCCGGAGAACTTGGTGCCGATCGCGCGATGGGTGTTGCGGATGCCGTATTGCAGCTGCATCTTCTCGCCGCGCTCGAAGAACGGCGTCGCATCCTCGATCATCTGCGCATCCAGCGTCTCCGGCACCTCGTTGCGGCCCTGCAACGTGCAGAAGCGCGCATAGGGGCCGGGGTCGGCCTGGGCAAGCAGCGCGTTGAGATCGAGATCGTCGAGAATCTCCGAGCCGCGCGAGATCTGGTGCAGGTAGTCGGTGCGGCCGATCACGTCCTCTAGGCGGCGCACGCCGAGCGAGGCGAGGATGTGTCGCACATCCTCGGCGATGAAGGAGAACAGGTTGATCACCTTCTCCGGCGTGCCCTCGAACTTCGCGCGCAACGCCTCGTCCTGCGTGCAGACGCCGACCGGGCAGGTGTTGGAATGGCACTGGCGGACCATGATGCAGCCCATCGCCACCAGCGAGGCGGTGCCGATGCCGAATTCCTCGGCACCGAGCATGGCCGCGATCACCACGTCGCGCCCGGTCTTGATGCCGCCGTCGGTGCGCAGCTTCACCATGTGACGCAGCCGGTTCAGCATCAGCACCTGATGCGTTTCCGACAGGCCCATCTCCCAGGGCAGGCCGGCATATTTGATCGAGGTCTGCGGGGAAGCGCCGGTGCCGCCGGAATGGCCGGAGATCAGGATCGCGTCCGCCTTCGCCTTGGCCACGCCGGCGGCGATGGTGCCGATGCCCGAGCGCGAGACCAGCTTCACGCACACCGTCGCCTGCGGGTTGATCTGCTTGAGATCGTAGATCAGCTGGGCGAGATCCTCGATCGAATAGATGTCGTGATGCGGCGGCGGGCTGATCAGCATCACCCCCGGCGTCGAATGCCGGAGCTTGGCGATCAGCTCGGTGACCTTGAAGCCGGGGAGCTGGCCGCCCTCGCCGGGCTTCGCACCCTGGGCCACCTTGATCTCGATCTCGCGGCAGTTGTTCAGATATTCGGCGGTCACGCCGAAGCGGCCCGAGGCGATCTGCTTGATCGCTGACGAGGCGTTATCGCCGTTCGGCCGCGGTGTTGCGCGTGCCGCGTCCTCGCCGCCCTCGCCCGAATCCGAGCGCGCGCCGATGCGGTTCATCGCGATCGACAGCGTCTCGTGCGCCTCGGGGCTGAGCGCGCCGAGCGAGATGCCGGGTGCGACGAGCCGCTTGCGGATTTCGGTGATGCTCTCGACCTCGTCCACCGGGATCGGCGTCATCCCCTCGCTGCGGAAATCGAGCAGGTCGCGCAGCGCCACCGGCGGCTGCGCGTTCACCGCATCGGCATATTTCCGATACAGCGTGAAACTGTCGGTCGCGACCGCGGTTTGCAGCATGTGGACCATCTGGCCGTCGAAGGCATGGGTCTCGCCCTTGCGGCGCAGGCGATAGACGCCGCCGACCGGCAGGGTCACGGCATCCGCATCCCAGGCGGTGCGGTGCAGTTCCAGCATCTTGTGGGCGATGCCGGGCAGGCCGATGCCGGAAATCCGCGAGGGCATGCCGGGGAAGAATTCCGCGACCAGCGCGCGGGACAGGCCGATCGCCTCGAAATTGTAGCCGCCGCGATAGGACGAGATCACCGAGATGCCGAGCTTCGACATCACCTTGAGCAGCCCCTTGTTCACCGCCTTCTTGTAGCGGCCGATGCACTCCTTCAGGCTGATCGACCCGAACAGGCCGCGGCGATGCCGGTCGGCGATGCTTTCCTGCGCGAGATAGGCGTTGATCGTGGTCGCCCCCACGCCGATCAGCACGGCGAAATAATGCACGTCCATGCATTCGGCGGCGCGCACGTTGAGGCTGGTGAAGGTGCGCAGCGACTGGCGGACGAGATGGGTGTGCACGGCGCCGGTGGCGAGGATCATCGGGATCGGCGCGTGCGCCGCATCGAACGTTTCGTCAGTGAGGATGACATGGGTGCAGCCGGCGCGAACCCCTTCCTCGGCCTCGCGGCGGATGCGCTCGATCGCGGCGCGCAGCCCGCCCTCGCCATCGGCGACCGGGAAGGTGCAGTTCACCACGCAGGCATTGTCGCCCATCGTGCGGCGCATCGCGTCGAACTCGGCGGTCGAGAGGACCGGGCTTTCCAGCTGCAACAGATCGCACTGGCTGGAATCCTCGTCGAGCACGTTGCCGAGATTGCCGAGGCGGGTCTTGAGCGACATCACGCGGCTTTCGCGCAGGCTGTCGATCGCGGGGTTGGTGACCTGGCTGAAGCTCTGGCGGAAATAGTGATGCAAGCCGCGATAACGCTCCGACAGCACGGCGATCGGGGTGTCGTCGCCCATCGAGCCGGTCGCCTCGTTGGCGTCCTCGACCATCGGGTGGAGGATGAGTTCGAGTTCCTCCAGCGTGTAGCCGACGCCGAGCTGGCGGCGGCGCAGCGCCTCGCCCTCGAAAAGGACCGGCTCCGGCGCATCGGTTTTCACGATATGGTCGATCACCTTGATGCCGGCGGTCCAGGCGCCGAAATCCTGCCGGGCGGCGAGATCGTCCATCAGCTCGGCGTGATGGTAGAAGCGGCCATCGGCGAGATCGACCGCGATGGTCTCGCCCGGCCCGACGCGGCCGCGCTCGACGATGTCCGCCTCCTCGCGCTTGACCATGCCGGTTTCCGACCCGACGATCAGCAGGCCGTCGCTGGTGCGGGTGAAGCGCAGCGGGCGCAGCCCGTTGCGGTCGAGACCGGCGATGACGAAGCGGCCATCCGTCGCGGTGATCGCGGCCGGACCGTCCCACGGTTCCATCACCGCGTTGCAATAGCTGATGAGGTTGCGGTGCTCGGCCTTCATCGTGGCATCGGCGCCGATCGAGGGCGGGATCATCAGCGTTTTCGCCATCATCGCGTCGCGGCCGCCGTGAACGAGGAGTTCGAAGACGGCATCGAGCGTCGCGGTGTCGGAACTGCCGGCCTGGATCACCGGCTTGATGTCGCCGAGATACGCGTCGAGCGCGCCGGCGGCGAGGCGGGTTTCGTGGCTCTTCATCCAGTTCACGTTGCCGGCCAGCGTGTTGATCTCGCCGTTATGCGCGAGGGTGCGGAAGGGCTGGGCCAGCCGCCAGGTCGGGAAGGTGTTGGTGGAATAGCGCTGATGATAGATCGCGAAGCGCGAGACGAAGCGCTCGTCGAGCAGGTCGGGGTAGAATTCGGTCAGGCTCTCGGCGAGGAACATGCCCTTGTAGATGATCGAGCGGCAGGAGAGCGAGCAGATGTACAGCTCGGGGATTTGCGCCGCGATGGCTTCCTTCTCGATCCGCCGGCGGATCACGTAGAGGTCGCGCTCATACTCCTCCTCCGACTTGCCGAGCGCGTTCCACACCATGATCTGCTCGATCTCGGGGCGGGTGGCGTTCGCCTTTTCGCCGATGCAGGACACGTCGATCGGCACCTGGCGCCAGCCATAGATGCGGTAGCCGAAATTCAGGATCTCGGTCTCGACGATCTGCCGGCAGCGCTCCTGCGCGCCGAGATCGGTCTTGGGCAGGAAGACCATGCCGACCGCGATCGGGCCGCGGCGCATGCGGTCGCCGCCGCGCTCCACCGCGTCGGTGAAGAAATCCTGCGGGATCTCGACATGGATGCCGGCGCCGTCGCCGGTCTTGCCATCGGCGTCGACCGCGCCGCGATGCCACACGGCCTTCAGCGCATCGATGCCGGCGACGACGACATCGCGCCGCTTGCGGCCATCGAGGGCCGCGATCAGGCCGACGCCGCAGGCGTCGTGCTCCTGCGCGGGATCGTAGCTGCCGGCGAGCGCCGTGGTGTTGCGCTGCCAGGCGGCGAGGAATTCGGGGGCGGTTTCGTGGTTCATGGTCATCACTCCGCGGCGGAGGTCAGCGCGCCGTCGAGGCGCGCGGCGGTGGCGAGCGCGCCGTCGGGGCGCGCGGCGGCGGTTTCGAGATAGGCGTGCATGGCGTCGGCGGCATCGCGGCCGTCCTTGATCGCCCAGACGACGAGGCTGGCGCCGCGGACGATGTCGCCGGCGGCGAACACGCCGGGCAGCGCGGTCATGAAGCTCTTCGAATCGACCTTGAGCGTGCCCCAGCGGGTGAGCGCGAGGCCGGGCTCGTTGAACGCGCCGGGCAGATCCTCGGGGTCGAAGCCGAGCGCCTTGATGACGAGATCGGCCTCGATGGTGAAGTCCGAACCCGCGATCGGCTCGACGGTCTGCCGCCCGGAGGCATCGGCGAGGCCGAGATGCATCCGCACCGCCTTGACCGCGTTCACCCGCCCGGCGCCAACAAAGGCTTCCGGCGCGGAGAGCCAGGTGAACTCGACACCTTCATCGATCGCGTTCGCGACCTCGCGCGCCGAGCCGGGCATGTTGGCGCGGTCGCGCCGGTAGAGGCAGGTGACGGCGGCGGCGTCCTGGCGGATGGCGGTGCGGACACAGTCCATCGCCGTGTCGCCGCCGCCGATGACGACGACGCGCTTGCCAGCGGCGTTCAGTTCGCCCGAATCGTAGGCCGGCACCGCATCGCCCAGCCCCTTGCGGTTCGAGGCGATGAGATAGTCGAGCGCCGGGACCACGCCATCGAGCCCGGTGCCCGGCACGTCGATCTCGCGCGCCTTGTAGACGCCGGTGGCGACCAGCACCGCGTCGTAGCGCGCGCGCAGCCCGGCGAAGCTGACGGCGCCGCCGATATCCTCGTTCAGGTGGAAGTGGATGCCGCCCTCCTCGAGCCAGGCGCGCCGGCGGGCGACGATCTCCTTCTCCAGCTTGAAGCCGGGAATGCCGTAGATCAGCAGCCCGCCCACCCGGTCGTGCCGGTCATGGACATGCACCTGGTATCCCTTGCGCCGCAGCGCCTCGGCGGCGGCGAGGCCGGCCGGGCCGGCGCCGATGATGCCGACACTCTGCGCGCGCTCGCGCCGCGGGCGGATCGGCCGGACCCAGCCATTCTCGAAGGCGGTGTCGGTGATGTAGCGCTCGACCGCGCCGATGGTGACGCTCTCGAACCCCTTCTCGATGACGCAGTTGCCCTCGCACAGCCGGTCCTGCGGGCAGATGCGGCCGCAGATTTCGGGGAAGGTGTTGGTGGCGGCGGAAATCTCGTAGGCTTCCTCCAGCCGGCCCTCGGCCGAGAGTTTCAGCCAGTCGGGGATGTTGTTCCCCAGCGGGCAATGCACCTGGCAGAACGGAATCCCGCACTGGCTGCACCGGCTGGCCTGGGCCGCGGCGTCCTTCGGGTCGAAATCGCGATAGATCTCGCCGAAATCCTCGCGGCGCTCGACGGCCGCGCGCTTTTCCGGCGGCTGCTGCGCAAGACGCACGAATTGCTGCATGTGCTCGGTCATCGGCACAACTCCGTTCCGTGGATGGCTGTTTCACGGTGTCCCTAGCGCAGCGGAACGGAGAAGGCCAGCAATTTTTTGATATTATGACAGCATAGTTGCCGTATAATCGCGATTATCTGCCCTGCGCGGATTTCGGTCGGTGTTTATCCCGAAAATTTATGTCTCATTCGTGACCTATCACGCCTCGCCGCCCGTTGGCCGGCCGCCGCCCTGCCGGAACCGCCGCAGCAAGGCGGGCACGACGAGGTCGATCGGCGTCGGCACGATGCCCATGTCGGCGAGGGTGCGGGCGTTCCGCGCCACGACATTGTCGCGCCGGAGCAAGAGGAGCTGGTCGGTCGTCAGCAGCCGGCCGGGCAGGTGCTGGAGCACCGAGGCCTGTAGCCAGGCCGCCCAGCGCGGCACGCCGATGAGGGCGCGGTGATGGCCGGTCTCGGCGTTGATATAGGAGAGCAGGTCGCGGAAGCTGCGGATCTCGGGCCCGCCCAGCTCATAGGTCGCCCCGGCGAGTTCGGGACGCTCGATCGCGGCCATCACCGCGGCGGCGACGTCGCCGACATAGACGGGCTGGAATTTCGTCTCGCCCTCGATCACCGGCAGGACGGGAAGCTGCGCCGCCATCGCGCCGAAGCGGCCGAAGAATCCATCGCCCGGGCCGAAGACGATGGAGGGGCGCAGGATCGTCGCCGCCGGAAACGCCGCCCGCACCGCCGCCTCGCCCATGCCCTTGCTGCGCGCATACAGGCTCGCCGCCTTCGGATCGGCGCCGATCGCCGAGACCTGGACCAGCGCGCTCACCCCGGACTCCTGCGCGAGCCGGGCGATCCGCGCGGCGCCCTGGTGCTGCACGCGGTCGAAATCGCCGCGATGCCGCTCGGCCAGGATGCCGACGAGATTGACCACGCACGCCGCCCCCTCGATCGCGCGGCGCAGCGCTGCCTCGTTGTCGAGCGGCGCGTGCAGCGGCACGACCTGGCCGACATCGCCCAGCGGGCGGAGAAAGGCGCCGGCCTCGGTATCGCGCATCGCGGCACGGACGACCCAGCCGGCGGCGGCCAGGCGTTTCACGACATGGCGGCCGATGAAGCCGGAAGCGCCGAAAACCGTTGCAACCTTGCGCGATGCCATGAAGAACTCCTTTTCACTGGGCGCCTTCTGTTCGCATGACTGGCCCGCGCAAGACAACCGCCTCACGCGCGAAGGCGGATTGACGGCGGGGCGCCGCTTCGCTATTGCCCCTCCACCGAAGCGCGCCGGGTGGCGCGGTTCGCAGCCCCCTTGCCCAGGTGGCGGAATGGTAGACGCGCAGGTTTCAGGTACCTGTGGCCGCAAGGCTGTGGAAGTTCGAGTCTTCTCCTGGGCACCAACTCTCAATCTCCCGCTTGCGGGATCGTGATGGGCCGATGAGCCAGACCCAGTTTGCCGCCGGCGCCACCATCCATATTCATCGTCACGACCTGCCGGACGGGCTCGATCTGGGCCCGGTCGTCGCGGTCGACACCGAGACGATGGGGCTCGATCCGCGGCGCGACCGGCTCTGCCTCGTCCAGCTCTCGGCCGGCGACAATACCGCGCATCTCGTGCAGATCATCCCGCCATCGCTCGGCGGGCGCGGCGCCGATTGCCCGAATCTGAAGCGCCTGCTCGAACAGTCCGGCGTGACCAAGCTGTTCCACTTCGCCCGGTTCGACCTCGCGATGCTGTATCACGCGCTCGGCGTGACGACCGCGCCGGTGGTCTGCACCAAGATCGCCTCGAAGCTGGTCCGCACCTATACCGACCGGCACGGGCTGAAGGATCTCTGCCGCGATCTCGCCGGCATCGAGATTTCGAAGCAGCAGCAGACCAGCGACTGGGGCGCCGCCGACCTCACGCCGGAGCAATGCGCCTATGCGGCGTCGGACGTGCTGCATCTGCACGCGATCTGGGCCCGGCTGGAAGCGCTGCTGGTGCGCGAGGGACGGCGGGAGCTGGCCGAGGCGTGCTACCGGTTCCTGCCGGCGCGCGCGAAGCTTGACCTGCTCGGCTTCGAGGAGCCGGACATTTTCAGCCATCGCTGACAGCCGCGCCGCGTCGCGCGCGATCGTGTTGACCCGGCGCGGCGCATCGTCCCATACAGGACCATGACGAGCGGACAGACCATGCCTGTTGCCCCCTCCCGCGACGATGCCGCGCCCGCCCCGGATGAAGCCGCCGACCTCGCCATCGCGCGCGACGTGCTGGCCACCGAAGCCGCGGCGCTGACCGCGCTGGCCGGCACGCTGGGCGAGACCTTCGCCGCGGCGATCGGGCTGCTGGCCGGGATCGGCGGCCGCGTCGTCGTTACCGGCATGGGCAAGTCGGGGCATGTCGCCCGCAAGATCACCGCCACCCTCGCCTCCACCGGCACGCCGGCGCTGTTCGTTCACCCCGCCGAGGCGAGCCACGGCGATCTCGGCATGATCGTGCCGGGGGATGCGGTCATCGCGCTGTCCAATTCCGGGGAGGCCGCGGAGCTTGCCGACATCGTCTCGCATGTCCGCCGCTTCGCGCTGCCGCTGATCGCGATCACCAGCCGCGCCGCGAGCACGCTGGCGCGCGCCGCCGATCTCGTGCTGCTGCTGCCCACCGCCCCCGAGGCCGGGCCGATCGGCATGGCGCCGACCACCAGCACGACGATGCAGATGGCGCTCGGCGACGCCATCGCCGTCGCGCTGCTCGCCCGCCGCGGCTTCACCGCCGCCGATTTCGGCCTGTTCCACCCCGGCGGCAAGCTCGGCGCCCGGCTGCGGCGGGTGCGCGACCTGATGCATGAGGGCGACGAGGTGCCGCTCGCCGCGCCGGGCACGCGGATGGACCAGGCGATCCTGCTGATCACCGCGAAGCATTTCGGCTGCCTCGGCGTCGTCGACGGCGAGGGCCATCTGCTCGGCGTGGTGACCGATGGCGACCTGCGCCGCGCGATGGCGCCCGACCTGCTGGCGCGCGAGGTCGGCCAGGTGATGACCACCAGCCCGCGGGTGATCGGGCCGGACCGGCTCGCCGAGGAGGCGCTGCACGACATGACGGCGCTGACCCCCCGGGTGATGTCGCTGTTCGTGGTGGATGGCGCGCGCCGGGTGCTCGGCATCGTCCACATGCACGACCTGTTGCGGGCGGGTGTCGCGTGAACGCGGCGCGCACGCCGGACCGGCCCGGCGCGTCGCGGCCGCGCGGCGGGATGCGCGGGCGGTCCGAGGGGTTGTTCGCCACCCTCACCGCCTCGCGCGATCGCCAGCGCGCCGCCCTTGGCCGGCAGCGCCGCATCGTCGCCGCCGCGAAGGTCATCCTGCCGGCGCTCGCCGCCATCCTGCTCGTCGCCATCGTCATCTTTCCGGGCCTGCGCAGCGGCGCGCGGTTCGGCCGCATCACCTATCGCGAGCTGCCGGGCGGCAGCGCCGCCGCGCTGTCGCGGCTGACCGGCGCGCAATATCGCGGCATCGACGCGCGGGGCGAGAAATTCACCATCACCGCCCGCCACGCGGTCCAGAGCGGGGGCGACCGGCTCGACCTCGACCGGCCGAAAGGCGACATCACGACCCGCAGCGGCTCGTGGTTCATGCTCGACGCGAAGAGCGGCGTCTATCACCAGAAATCCCAGCGTCTCGACCTTGCCGGCAAGGTCACGCTCTATCGCGCCGACGGCACCACCATGCGCACGCGCCGTGCCACGATCGACATCAAGGCCGGCGTCGCCACCGGCAAGACGCCGGTTTCCGCCTATGGTCCGTTCGGCACGCTGACCGCGGCGGATGGCTTCGTCGCCCGCAATCACGGCCAGACCGTGACCTTCAGCGGCCCCTCGCACCTCGTGCTCGACCAGGCGAATCTTTCATCACCTCCCGGACAGGACGGAAGCGGCTCATGATCGTGCAGGCCCGGCGCGCCGCGGCGCTGCTCGTTCTCGTCGCCCTGCCCGGCGCGGCCGCCGCGCAGTCGCTCGGCTTCGGCGCGACCGGCGGCCAGCCGACGCCGATCGACATCACCGCGCAGAACGGCATCGCGTGGAACCAGAAGACGCGGATCGTCACCGCCAGCGGCAAGGCCAAGGCGGTGCGCGGCACGGTGACGGTGACGGCCGACCAGCTCGTCGCGCAGTACAGCCCGGCCCCGGCGGGCGGCGGCAAGCCGGCGGCGGCGCCCCAAGGCACGCCGGCTACCGGCCTCGCCGGGCTCGATTCGGGCGCCTCGCAGATCACCCGGCTGGAGGCGGTCGGCCATGTTCACATCTTCACCGCGACGGAGCAGGCTTTCGGCGATCGCGCGGTCTATCACATGAGCCGGCACGAGCTGGTGCTGACCGGCCACGGGCTCAGGCTGGTGACGCCGAGCGAGACCGTCACCGCGACCCGCGCCCTGCAATACTGGTCCGACGCGCGCAAGGCGGTCGCCATCGGGGATGCCAGGGTGGTGGGCAAGGATGGCCGCACGGTCACCGCCGATCGGCTGACCGGCTATTTCGCGCCCGCCGCCCCGGCAGCGGCCGGCGCCCCGTCCGCTGCCGGGGCGCCACCCTCAGCCGCGCAGACCGACGCCAGCAAGCTGCGCAAGGTGGTGGCGGAGGGGCATGTGGTGGTGACCACGCAAAGCGACGTCGCGACCGGCGATCACGGCGTCTATCATCCGGCGAGCGGCATCGCGGTGCTGACCGGCAATGTGCACATCACCCACGGCCCCAACGAACTCGCCGGCCAGACCGCGCGGATCAACATGAAGACCGGCATCGCGACGCTGGTCTCCCGCCCGGGGCAACGGGTCGAGGGGCTGATCATTCCCGACAGCACGCAGACGCGGCCGGCCGGCGCCGCGAAATCGCCGCATTCGGGCGCGAAGGCGGCGCCATGAAGGAACAGCTTCGCGTCATCCCGGGCGGCATCGCGGCGGCGCCGGGCGGCACGCCGGCCGCCGCCGCCGAGCACGGGCTCGTCGCCCGCGGGCTTGGCAAGAGTTTCCGCAAGCGCCCCGTGGTGCGCAATGTCTCGGTGACGCTGCGGCGGGGCGAGGCGGTCGGCCTGCTCGGGCCGAACGGCGCCGGCAAGACCACCACATTCTACATGATCGTCGGGCTGATCCAGCCGGATACCGGCTCGATCCTGCTGGATGGCGCCGACATCTCCACCCTGCCGATGTATCGCCGCGCGCGGCTCGGCATCGGCTACCTGCCGCAGGAGGCGAGCGTGTTCCGCGGCCTCACGGTGGAGCAGAACATCACCGCGGCGCTGGAAGTGGTGGAGGCCGATCCGGACCGGCGCGAGGCGATGCTGGACGATCTGCTGGCCGAGTTCGGCATCTCGCATCTGCGCCGCACCCCGGCGCTTGCCCTGTCCGGCGGCGAACGCCGCCGCGTCGAGATCGCCCGCGCGCTGGCGACCGGGCCGAGCTACATCCTGCTCGACGAGCCGCTGGCGGGGATCGACCCGATCGCGGTCGGCGAGATTCGCGACATGGTGGCCCAGCTCAAGCAGCGCGGCCTCGGCGTCGTCATCACCGACCACAATGTCCGCGAGACGCTGGAAGTGATCGACCGCGCCTATATCCTGCACGAGGGCCATGTGCTGATGGAGGGCGTGCCCGACGAGGTGGTGGCGCATCCCGAGGTCCGCCGCGTCTATCTCGGCGACCGCTTCATGCTCTGACCCCGCCGCGCGGATGGCGCGCATGCGGCGGCAAAACTTGTCAGGCCGGCTGCGATGGGGTAGGCGAACCGGTGCCGGCACCCCTGGAGGCCGGTTTTTTTCATTGAGTTCATGGAGCGAAGAATGGCCAAGTTCGAGACCATTGCGGCCGAGGATCGCGCGCGGGCCGGCAAGGGGGTGGCGCGGGCGACACGGCGGGCCGGCAAGGTGCCGGCGGTGATTTACGGCGCGAAGCAGGAACCCTCCCTGATCGCGCTCGACCCGCGCATCGTGCTGCGCGAGATGAAGCGCGGCGGCTGGCGCTCGCGCCTCTACGAGATCGAGACCGCTTCGGGCAAGGCCCGCGCGCTGATGCGCGACATCCAGCTGCATCCGGTCACCGACCAGCCCGAGCACGTCGACTTCCAGCGCCTCGCGGCGGGCGAGCCCGTGCGCGTCGCGGTCAACGTCAACTTCCTCAACGAGCTGATCTCGGTCGGCATGAAGCGCGGCGGCGTGCTGAACATCGTGCGCCACGCGGTGGAGGTGATGTGCGACCCGGATCACATCCCCGATCATTTCGAGGCGGATCTCGGCCCGCTGGACATCAACGACAACATCCGCTGGTCCGACCTCAAGGGCATCGGCGTTGCGAAGCCGACCATCACCGACCGTGACTTCGTGATCGCGACGATCGCGCCGCCGACCGTGGTGGCCGAGGCAGCACCCGCCGAAGGCGCCGCGGCAGCGCCGGCCAAGGGCGCTGCCAAGGGCGCTGCCAAGGGCGGCAAGAAGTAATATCGCGGACCCCTCGCCATGAAGCTGTGGGTCGGCCTCGGCAATCCCGAACCCGGGATGGCACGGAACCGTCACAATATCGGCTTCATGGCGATCGACGTGATCGCCGACCGCCACGGTTTCGCGCCGTGGCGGAAGCGCTTTTCCGGCCTGGTGAGCGAGGGCAGCATCGGCGGCGAGAAGATCGTCGCTCTCAAGCCGCTGACCTACATGAACGAGTCGGGCCGCGCGGTGCAGCCGGCCGGCGCGTTCTTCAAGCTGCCGCCGGACGCCATCACCGTGTTTCATGACGAGCTCGACCTCATCCCCGGCAAGGTGCGGGTGAAGCGCGGCGGCGGCGCGGCGGGACATAACGGGCTGCGCAGCATCGACCGCACGCTCGGCACCCAGGAGTACTGGCGCGTGCGGCTCGGCATCGGCCATCCGGGCGACAAGGCGCGGGTGCATGGCCATGTGCTCGGCAATTTCGCGAAGACGGACGAGGACTGGCTGGTCGTCACGCTCGAAGCGGTCTCTGACGCCGCCCCCCTGCTCGCCGCCGGCAAGCCGGAAGATTTCATGACGAAAGTCGCCCTCCTGACCAAGGACACCGCCTGAGATGGGTTTCAACTGCGGCATCGTCGGCCTGCCCAATGTCGGCAAGTCGACCCTGTTCAACGCGCTGACCGCGACCGTCGCGGCGCAGGCGGCGAATTATCCGTTCTGCACGATCGAGCCGAATGTCGGCCGCGTCGCCGTGCCCGACCCCAGGATCGACGTGCTGGCGAAGATCGGCAAGTCGGTGAGGACCGTGCCGACCAGCCTCGAATTCGTCGATATCGCCGGCCTCGTGCGCGGGGCGGCGAAGGGCGAGGGACTCGGCAACCAGTTCCTCGCCAATATCCGCGAGGTCGACGCCATCATCCACGTGCTGCGCTGCTTCGAGGATGACGACATCACCCATGTCGAGGGGCATATCGACCCGCTGCGGGATGCCGACACGGTGGAGACCGAGCTGATGCTGGCCGATCTCGAAAGCTTGCAGAAGCGCGTGCCCAACCTGCAGAAGAAGGCGCGCGGCAACGACCGCGCCGCCGCCGCCGAACTGGCGCTGATCGAGCCGTTGCTCAAGGTGCTGGAGGACGGAAGGCCGGCCCGGACCGCGATTCCGGCCGGCGAGGAAGAGGCGGTGCGCCGGCTGCAACTGCTCACCGCGAAGCCGGTTCTCTATGTCTGCAATGTCGAGGAAGCCTCGGCCGCGACGGGCAACGCGCAGTCGGCGCGGGTTGCCGAGATGGCGGCGGCGCAGGGGGCGGCGCATGTGATCGTCTCCGCCGCGATCGAGGCCGAGGTGGCGCAGCTTCCCGCCGGCGAGCGCGAGGAGTTCCTCGACGGGCTGGGACTCGCCGATTCCGGGCTCGACCGGGTGATCCGCGCCGGCTACGAGCTGCTGGGGCTGATCACCTATTTCACCTGCGGCCCGAAGGAGACCCGCGCCTGGACGATCACCCGCGGCACCGCCGCCCCCGCCGCGGCGGGCGTGATCCACGGCGATTTCGAGCGCGGCTTCATCGCCTGCGAAACCATCGCCTATGACGACTATGTCGCCTGCAATGGCGAGGCCGGGGCGCGCGAGGCGGGCAAGCTGCGAATCGAGGGGCGCAACTATATTGTCGCCGATGGCGACGTTCTGCTGTTCCGCTTCAACGTCTGACCCGGCCCGCGCCTGATGGCGCTGGTCTCGATCCTGCTGCCCTACGCGTTCGACGCCGCCTTCACCTATGAGGTGCGCGCGGGCGCGCCGGCGCCGGGTGCCGTGGTGACCGTGCCGCTCGGCCGGCGCATCGTGCATGGCGTGGTGTGGGACGACGCGCCGGAGCCGGACATCGCGCCGGGCCGGCTGAGGCCGGTTCAGGCGCTTGTCGCCACCCCTGCCCTGCCGGGAACGCTGCGCCGCTTCATCGACTGGGTCGCGCAGTACACGATGGCGCCGCGCGGCGAGGTGCTCGCCCTCGCCCTGAAAACCGGGCTGCTCGACCCGCCCGCCCCCCGCGCCGGCTGGGCGGCGGGCGCCGCACCGGCCGGGCGGATCACCGCGGCACGGCAGCGCGTGCTGGATGCGCTGGCGACACTCGACCGCCCGAGCACCGCCGAACTCGCCGCCGCCGCCGGCGTCGGCGCCGCCGTGGTGCGCGGCCTTGCCGATGCCGGGATGCTGCGCCCCGCGGCGCGGGAGCGGCCCGTTGCGGCGCCCGATCCCGACCACGCGCCGCCCGCGCTGTCGGCGGCGCAGGAGGACGCCGCATCCGCCCTGCGCGCCTCGGTCGCGGCGCGGCGGTTCGAGGTCACGCTGCTCGAAGGGGTGACCGGCGCGGGGAAGACCGAAGTGTTCTGCGAGGCCATCGCGGCCTGCCTGCGGGAGGGGCGGCAGGCGCTGGTGCTGGTGCCGGAAATCGCGCTTTCCGCCCAGTTCGCCGCGCGCTTCGCCGCCCGGTTCGGCGCGGCGCCGACGCTGTGGCATTCCGGCCTGACGCCGGCGACCCGCCGCGCCAGTTACCACGCGGTCGCGAGCGGCGCGGCGAGGCTGGTGCTCGGCGCCCGCTCGGCGCTGTTCCTCCCTTCGCCGATCCCGGGCTGATCGTGGTCGATGAGGAGCACGAGGCCGCCTACAAGCAGGAGGACGGCGTGACCTATCACGCGCGCGACATGGCGGTGGTGCGCGGGCGGATCGCCGGCTGCGCCGTCATCCTCGCCTCCGCCACGCCGAGCCTCGAATCGGCGGTGAACGCCGAAACCGGGCGCTACCGCCACATCACCCTCGCCGCCCGGCATGGCGGCGCGCGGCTGCCGGCGATCGAGGCGATCGACCTGCGCGCCGCCCCGCCGGCGCGCGGGCGATTTCTCTCTCCGGTGCTGGCCGAAGCGCTGGAGGCCACGCTGGACGGCGGCGGCCAGGCGATGCTGTTCCTCAACCGCCGCGGCTATGCGCCGCTCACCCTCTGCCGTGGCTGCGGGCACCGGCTCACCTGCCCGAACTGCACCGCCTGGCTCGTGGAACACCGCCGGCCGGGCCATCTGCTCTGCCATCATTGCGGCCACGCGGCGCAGGTGCCCGCCAAATGCCCCGAATGCGCGGCGGAGCAGAGTTTCGTTCCGATCGGCCCCGGCGTGGAGCGCATCGCCGAGGAAGTCGCCGAGCTGTTCCCCGCCGCCCGCACCATTCTGATGGCGAGCGACGCGATCACCACCGCCGAACAGGCCGAGGCGGCGCTGCGCGCGATCGTCGCCCACGAGATCGATCTCGTGATCGGCACGCAGATGATCGCCAAGGGCTGGCACTTTCCCGACCTCGTGCTGGTCGGCGTGGTCGATGCCGATCTCGGCCTTGGCGGCGGCGATCTGCGCGCCGGCGAGCGCAGCGCGCAGCTGCTGCACCAGGTCGCCGGCCGCGCCGGGCGCGGGCGGCTGCCCGGGCGGGTGCTGCTGCAGACCTACGCGCCGGAGCATCCGGTGATGCGCGCGCTGGTCGGCAACGATCTCGCCGGGTTCCGCCGCGCCGAGGCGGAGCTGCGCGCGCCGGGAAACTGGCCGCCCTTCGGCAGGCTCGCCGCGCTGATCGTCAGCGCCGACGAGGCCGGCATCGCGGATGCGGCCGCGGCCGCCCTCGCCCGCACCCAGCCGCAGGCGGGCGTGCAGGTGCTCGGTCCCGCGCCCGCGCCCTTCGCCATGCTGCGCGGCCGGCACCGCCGCCGCCTGCTGCTGCGCGCCGCGCGCGGGGTTGCGGTGCAGACGGTGCTGCGCGACTGGCTGGCCCGCGCCCGCGCCGGGGGGCTGCCCCGCGCCGCACGGGTCGATATCGACGTCGATCCGATCTCATTCCTGTGAGCGCATGCGTTGCGCGGCATGGGGTCGTATGCTACTGGCGCGCATCGCTTGAAAAAGCGCACGGAAAGGTGTGTCCGCATTCCGGCTGACGGGGCGTGGCGAATCAATCCGGGGTTGAAACGCAAGAACTGAGATCGAAGGCAGGGTCATACTGGTGTCGTCCGCCGTTTCCGCATCGCCGCAAGCCATTTCCCCCCAGCAGGATCGTGCGTCCGGCCTGTCCGTCCGCTATGCGCGGGCGCTGTACGAGCTGGCCGATGAACGCAAGGTTCTCGACGCCGTCGTCTCCGAAATGGCGGCGCTCGGCCAGCTCTTCGCCGAAGACCCGTCGCTGCGCCGCCTGATCGGCAGCCGCGCGATCGACATGCGCGAGGCCGGGCGGGCGATGGAGGCGGTGCTCGCCAGCCAGGGCGTATCCGACCTCGTCCGCAATTTCATCGGCACCGCCATCGCCAATCGCCGCCTTGCCGAGCTGCCGGCGCTGCTCGCGGGTTTCGCGGCCTATGTCGCCGGGAAGCGCGGCGTGGTCGCGGCCGACATCGCCTCGGCGCATCCGCTCACCGACACCCAGCGCGCCCAGCTCACCGCCCGCCTCGCCGAGGCCGGCTACGGGCGCGTCACCATCCGTGAAACGGTCGACCCCTCGCTGCTGGGCGGGTTGACCGTGCGGATCGGATCGAAGCTTTACGACACCAGTTTGAAATCGCGCCTGCAACGCCTGCGCCATGTGATGAAGGGAGCCGCCTGATATGGAGATCCGCCCCGCCGAAATCTCCGAGATCCTCAAGAAGCAGATCGCGAGCTTCGACACCGAGACGGATGTGGCCGAGACCGGCCAGGTCCTGTCCGTCGGTGACGGCATCGCGCGCGTGTTCGGCCTGGCCAATGTGATGGCCGGCGAGATGGTCGAGTTCCCGAACGCCGGCGTTCAGGGCATGGCGCTGAACCTCGAGAACGACAATGTCGGCGTCGTCGTGTTCGGCGACGACAAGGCGATCCGCGAGGGCGACACCGTCACCCGGACCCGCCGCATCGTCGACGTGCCGGTTGGCAAGGGGCTGCTCGGCCGCGTGGTCGACGCGCTTGGCAACCCGATCGACGGCAAGGGCCCGATCGAGGCGACCGAGCGCCGCCTGGTCGAGACCAAGGCGCCGGGCATCATTCCGCGCAAGTCGGTCCATGAGCCGATGCAGACCGGCATCAAGTCGATCGACGCGCTGATCCCGATCGGCCGCGGCCAGCGCGAGCTGGTCATCGGCGACCGCCAGACCGGCAAGACCGCGATCATCGTCGACACCTTCATCAACCAGAAGCCGCTGAACGCGCAGGATGACGAGAGCAAGAAGCTCTACTGCATCTATGTCGCGGTCGGGCAGAAGCGCTCCACCGTGGCGCAGCTGGTGCGGACGCTGGAGGAAAACGGCGCGATGGAATACTCCATCGTCATCGCCGCGACCGCCTCCGAGCCGGCGCCGATGCAGTTCCTCGCCCCCTATACGGGGTGCGCGATGGGCGAGTATTTCCGCGACAACGGGATGCACGCGCTGATCGTGTTCGACGATCTGTCGAAGCAGGCGGTGGCGTATCGCCAGATGTCGCTGCTGCTGCGCCGCCCGCCGGGACGCGAAGCCTATCCGGGCGACGTGTTCTACCTGCATTCGCGCCTGCTGGAGCGCGCGGCGAAGATGTCCGACGAGTTCGGCGCCGGCTCGCTGACCGCGCTGCCGGTCATCGAGACCCAGGCGGGCGACATTTCGGCCTATATTCCGACCAACGTGATCTCGATCACCGACGGGCAGATCTTCCTTGAGACCGAACTGTTCTTCAAGGGTATCCGCCCGGCGGTGAATGTCGGCAACTCGGTCTCGCGCGTCGGCTCCGCCGCGCAGATCAAGGCGATGAAGCAGGTCGCCGGCAAGATCAAGCTCGACCTCGCGCAGTATCGCGAGATGGCGGCCTTCGCGCAGTTCGCCTCGGATCTCGACGCCTCGACCCAGAAGCTGCTCGCCCGCGGCGCGCGCCTGACCGAGCTGCTGAAGCAGCCCCAGTTCAAGCCGCTGCCGGTCGAGGAGCAGGTCGTGTCGATCTTCGTTGGCACCCGCGGCTATCTCGACGAGGTGCCGGTGAACCGCATCGGCGATTTCGAGGCGCAGCTGATCTCGGAGATGAAGGCGCGCTCGCCGGAGATTCTCGACTCGATCCGCAACGATCGCGAGATCAAGAAGGAGACCGAGGCGAAGCTCATCGAGTTCGTCAAGTCCTTCGCGTCCAGCTTCGCGTAAGGGGCGCTCGGCACAGATGGCCAGCCTGAAAGCCCTCAGGAACCGGATCTCCAGCGTCAAGTCGACGCAGAAGATCACCAAGGCGATGAAGATGGTCGCCGCCGCCAAGCTGCGCCGCGCCCAGGCGCAGGCCGAGGCGGCGCGGCCCTACGCCACGAGGATGGCCGCGATGATGGGCGCCCTCGCCGAGGGCGCGGCGGACAACCCCAACGCGCCGGCGCTGCTCGTCGGCAACGGGGCGGACCGCACGCATCTCATCGTTGTCGTCACCGCCGATCGCGGCCTTGCCGGCCCGTTCAACTCCTCGATCAACCGCGCCGCCCGGGCGCGGGTGCGCAAGCTCGAGGCGGAGGGCAAGCGGGTCCGTCTGTTCACGGTGGGCCGCAAGGGGCGCGATTTCTTCCGCCGCGACATGCGCGAGAAGATCATCGGCGAGGCGAATTTCGTCGGCAAGAAGACGATCGAGTTCGCCGACGCCGAGGCGATCGCGCAGCAGATCGTCGCCGCGTTCGAGGGCGGCGCGTTCGATATCTGCACGCTGATGTTCAACCGCTTCGTCTCGGTGATGTCGCAGGTGCCGAGCGAAACGCCGCTGATCCCGGCGAGCGCCGGCCAGGCCGCGAACGACAATGCCGGGGCGGGCCAGCACGCCGGCTATTACGAGATCGAGCCGGATGACGGCACGCTGCTCGACCGTCTGCTGCCGCGCAATCTCGCGGTGCAGATCTACAGCGCGCTGCTCGAATCCGCCGCCGGCGAACAGGGCGCGCGCATGACCGCGATGGACAATGCGACGCGCAATGCGGGCGAGATGATCAACCGTCTCACGCTGAACTACAACCGCACCCGTCAGGCGAATATCACCAAGGAACTGATCGAGATCATTTCCGGCGCGGAAGCGCTCTGAGGTCTAGGGAATTACGCATATGGCAAAGAACGTTACCGGCCGCATCACGCAGATCATGGGCCCCGTGGTCGACGTGCAGTTCGAGGGCGAGCTGCCCTACATCCTCAACGCGCTGGAAACCAAGGTGGGCGACCGCCGGCTGGTGCTCGAAGTGGCGCAGGAAATCGGCGAGCGCACCGTTCGCTGCATCGCGATGGACAGCACCGACGGCCTCGCGCGCGGCGATGAGGTGCGCGACACCGGCGAGGCGATCGCCGTGCCGGTCGGCCCCGAAACCCTCGGCCGCATCCTCAACGTGATCGGCGAGCCGATCGACGAGCGCGGGCCGATTCCGACCACCCGCACCGCGCCGATCCACCGCCAGGCGCCGAGCTTCGACGAGCAGGCGACCTCGGCCGAGATCCTCGTCACCGGCATCAAGGTCGTCGACCTGCTCGCGCCGTACCTGAAGGGCGGCAAGATCGGCCTGTTCGGCGGCGCCGGCGTGGGCAAGACCGTGCTCATCCAGGAGCTGATCAACAACATCGCCAAGGGCCACGGCGGCGTTTCGGTGTTCGCCGGGGTTGGCGAGCGCACCCGCGAGGGCAACGACCTTTATCACGAGATGATCGATGCCGGCGTGATCAAGCTGGGCGACAACACCACCGAGGGCTCCAAGGTGGCGCTGGTCTATGGCCAGATGAACGAGCCGCCGGGGGCGCGCATGCGCGTCGGCCTCTCCGGCCTGACCATGGCGGAATATTTCCGCGACGAGGAAGGCCAGGACGTGCTGTTCTTCGTCGACAACATCTTCCGCTTCACCCAGGCGGGCGCCGAGGTTTCGGCGCTGCTCGGCCGCATTCCCTCCGCGGTGGGCTACCAGCCGACGCTCGCGACCGACATGGGCGCGCTGCAGGAGCGCATCACCTCGACCAAGAAGGGCTCGATCACCTCGGTCCAGGCCATCTACGTTCCCGCCGACGACCTCACCGACCCGGCGCCGGCGACCTCGTTCTCGCATCTTGACGCGACGACGACGCTGAACCGCGCCATCGCGGAAAAGGGCATCTATCCGGCGGTCGACCCGCTGGACAGCACCTCCCGCGCGCTCGACCCGCGCATCGTCGGCGAGGAGCACTACAACGTCGCCCGCGAGGTGCAGCGCATCCTGCAGAGCTACAAGTCGTTGCAGGACATCATCGCGATCCTGGGCATGGACGAGCTTTCGGAAGACGACAAGCTCACCGTCGCCCGCGCCCGCAAGATCGAGCGCTTCCTCTCGCAGCCGTTCCATGTCGCCGAAGTGTTCACCGGCTCGCCGGGCATTTTCGTCGCGGTGGAGGACACGGTGCGCAGCTTCAAGGCGATCTGCGCCGGCGAATACGACCACCTGCCGGAAGCGGCCTTCTACATGGTCGGCACCATCGAGGACGCGGTGAAGAAGGCCGAGTCCCTGAACGCGACGGCCTGATCCCATGACCGTCGCGCTCGAAATCATCAGCCCGGAGCGGCTCCTGCTCGCCCGCCCGGTCAGCATGGTGGTGATCCCCGGCACCGAGGGCGACCTCGGTGTCCTGCCGGGCCATTCGCAGATGATCACCTCGCTGCGCGGCGGCCTGATCGATCTCTACGAGGACGAGAAGCTGGTCGACCGGTTCTTCGTCTCCGGCGGCTTCGCCCAGATCACCGAGGAACGCTGCACCGTTCTCGCCGACGCGATCGTGAAGCTGGCCGAACTCGACCCGCTGAAGGCCGCTGACGAACTCGCGGCGGCCGAGGCGGCCTGGCGCGAGGCCGACGAGGCGGACGAGGCCGGCTGGCGCGCCGCCTCCGACCGGCTGATCACCGCGCAGGCGCGGGTCGACGCGCTCGCCGCCCAAAACGCCTGATTTCCCGCGCGCCCCGGTTTCCCGCCTGGCGGCGATCGGGTATCCTGTATTCACGTTCCTGAGACCGGCGCACGGTTTCAGGAACGGAAGACACCGACCCGCGCAGGAGTGCCGCGATGCCCGCCACCGCCCCGGTTCCGCACGACCGCCCCAACCGCTCCTGGCTCGAACGGCTCTGGTCGTCGATCGCCGAACACGGGCGGGTGTTCGTCAATCTTCCCAACGACGATCTTCCCTCGCGCGAGCGCGCCGAATTGCTGGCGGATGCGCTGCTCGGCGGCCGGGGCGAGGCCTCGGGCGCGGCACTCGCCGCAGCACTGCTCGGCGCGCTGCGCCGGCTCGCCCCGCATGACCGGCTGGTCTTCTGCGATTTTCTCGCCACCGGCTTCGAGCCCGATCCCGAACGCCTGCACCGCGCCGCCCGCGCCTATCTCGACACGCCGGACGCCGCCACCGCCGCCGCGCTGGCCACCGCCGCCGAGCCGCCGCGGCAGGAATTGCTGCGGCGGATGAACATGGCGCCCGGCGGCACCGGCGCGCTGGTGGACATGCGGCGGGAAGTGCTGGCCGCGCTGCCGAAGCAGCCGAGCCTCGCGCCGCTCGATTCGGATTTGCGGCATCTGTTCGCCTCGTGGTTCAACCGCGGCTTCCTCGAACTCCGCCGGATCGACTGGCGCACGCCGGCCTTCGTGCTGGAAAAGCTCATCGCCTATGAGGCGGTGCATGAGATCCAGGGCTGGGACGATCTGCGCCGCCGCCTCGCGCCGGATCGGCGCTGCTTCGCCTTCTTCCACCCGGCTTTGCCCGACGAGCCGCTGATCTTCGTCGAGGTCGCGCTGGTCAAGGGGCTGGCGGAAGCGATCGGGCCGCTGCTCGCCCCCGCAGCCGACGACGATGCGGCCGAGCACGCCCAGCAGGACGCCGCATCGCGGGCGAATACCGCGATCTTCTATTCGATCTCGAATTGCCAGGAAGGGTTGCGCGGCATTTCATTCGGCAATTTCCTGATCAAGCAGGTCGTCGCCGAGTTGCAGGCGGAACTGCCCAACCTGCGGAAATTCTCCACCCTGTCGCCGGTTCCGGGCCTGCGCCGGGCGATTCGCGCCGTGCTGGATTCGCCCCCTGCCCCGCTGCTCGCCAGCGAGGAACGCGAGGCGATCGGCCGCGCGATCGGCGCCGCTCCGATCGGCGATGCCACCGGCGAGGGCGACGCCAATCTGCTGAAATCGGTGCTGGAGGATCGGCCCTGGTGGACCGATTCCGGCCTTGCGGCGGCGCTGCGCGGACCGCTGCTGCGGCTCGCGGCGCTCTATCTCACTGGCGCCTGGCGCGAAAGCGGCATTCCGGCCGCCGGCCGCGCCGATCCGGTGGCGCGGTTCCATCTCGGCAACGGCGCGCGGCTCGAACGGATCAACTGGCTCGGCAACACCAGCAGCCGCGGCATTTCGGAATCCTTCGGCGTGATGGTGAATTACCTCTACGACCCGGATGCGATCGAGGCGCGCCACGAAGCCTATCTGCGTGACGGCACGGTGGCCCGGGCCACGGCGGTCGACCAGTTGCTGGCGCCGCCGAGCCAGTCCTGGCTCGCCCGCCGCACCCGCGGCCTGATCGCCGCCGAGGGGTAGGGGCGCATCCGGCCGGCCAACCGGATGGTGCTCTAGGCGTGGAGCGGCGAAATCGCCTATAGGGAGGCGATGTTCGATACGATGTCCATCGATTTCGCCGCCCTCGATCAGGCCATCGGCCGCGCGCATGCGCGGCTGTCGGCCGAGCAGCGGGCTGACGGCCACTATGTCTATGAGCTTGAGGCGGACGCGACGATCCCCGCGGAATATGTCCTGCTCGAACATTTCCTCGACCGGATCGACCCCGCGCTTGAGGCGCGGATCGGTGTGTTCCTGCGCGGCATCCAGGGAGATTCGCCGCAGAACCCCGGCGGCTGGCCGCTGTTTCATGACGGGGCGATGGATCTCTCGGCCAGCGTGAAGGCCTATTTCGCGCTGAAGGCGATCGGCGACGACCCCGAGGCGCCGCATATGCGCCGCGCCCGCGAGGCGATCCTCGCCCGTGGCGGGGCGGCGCGCACCAATGTCTTCACCCGCATCCAGCTCGCTTTGTTCGGCGCCGTGCCCTGGCGGGCCTGCCCGGTCATGCCGGTCGAGATCATGCTGCTGCCGGACTGGTTTCCGATCACGATCTGGAAGATCAGCTACTGGTCGCGCACCGTCATCGCACCGCTGCTGGTGCTGCTCACCGAGCGCCCGGTCGCCCGCAACCCGCGCAATGTGCGGATCGACGAGCTGTTCGTCACCCCGCCGGACGAGGTGACCGACTATATTCGCGGCCCCTATCGCTCGAACTGGGGCTATCTGTTCAAGGCGATCGATTCGGCGCTGCGCCCGCTGGAGCGGCATTTCCCCGCCCGCTCCCGCAAACGCGCGATCCAGGCGGCGATCGACTTCATCACCCCGCGCCTGAACGGCGAGGACGGGCTCGGCGCCATCTACCCGGCCATGGCCAACACGGTGATGATGTATCACACGCTCGGCTACAGCCCCGAGCATCCGGATTACGCGACGGCCTGGGCCTCGGTCCGCAAGCTGGTCACCGACGCGTCCTATCGATTCGAGGGGGCAAGCTACGTGCAGCCTTGCCTGTCGCCGGTCTGGGACACATCGCTCGCCGCCCACGCGCTGGCCGAGGCCGGCAGCGCCGGCGATGCGGACCTCGCCGCCGCCTGCGACTGGCTGATCCCCCGCCAGGTTCTCGACGTGAAGGGGGACTGGGCCTATCGCAAGCCGGACGCCCCGCCCGGCGGCTGGGCCTTCCAGTACAACAATGCCCATTACCCCGACGTGGACGACACCGCCGTGGTCGGCATGATCCTCGACCGCAACGGCGATCCCGCCCATCGCGAGGCGGTGGAACGCGCCCGGCAGTGGATTCTCGGCATGCAGAGCCGCTCCGGCGGCTGGGGCGCCTTCGATTCGGACAACGAGTTCCACTACCTGAACCACATTCCCTTCGCCGATCATGGCGCCCTGCTCGACCCGCCGACGGCGGATGTCACCGCGCGGTGCGTCTCCTTCCTCGCCCAGCTCGGCCATGAAGAGGACCGCCCGGCGATCGATCGCGGCGTCGGCTATCTGCGCCGCGAGCAGGAGAAGGACGGTTCCTGGTTCGGCCGCTGGGGCACCAATTACATCTATGGCACGTGGTCATCGCTCTGCGCGCTGAACGCCGCCGGCGTGCCGAGGGACGACCCGATGATGGTTCGCGCCGTCGAATGGCTGCTCGCCCGCCAGCGCGCCGATGGCGGCTGGGGCGAGGATTGCGAGTCCTATGCCCACGCGAAGCCTGGCGAATATCACGAGAGCCTGCCCTCGCAGACCGCCTGGGCGCTGCTCGGCCTGATGGCCGCCGGCTACGCGACGCACGAGGCCGTGGCCCGCGGCATCGCCTGGCTGCAATCGGTGCAGGAGGAGGACGGCTCCTGGACCGAACAGCCTTATAACGCGGTCGGGTTTCCGCGCGTGTTCTACCTGCGCTATCATGGCTATCCGCGGTTCTTTCCGCTGATGGCGATGGCGCGGTATCGCAACCTCGCCCGCGGCAACAGCCGGCAGGTGCAGTTCGGATTCTGAGCTGCCCGCCCGGCGCTTGCCCGCACTGCGCTTGCGCAACCTGCACTTGCCCATCCGGCGCTTGCCCGACTCAGCGCGGCCGTGGCAGGAGAAGAATCCACCGTGCGGATGTGGCGGAACGGTAGACGTAGCAGACTTAAAATCTGTTGTCCGACAGGACGTGGGGGTTCAAGTCCCCCCATCCGCACCAAAATAAGATAATAAAAACAATGCTTTATGCCGTTGTCCCAAAATCTTTTGACTTTGGGACTTATTTTATGGGACAATCTCGGGACACTGAGCGATTTCCGGGACACTGATAATGGCGACGATCACAAATCGGGACGGCAGATGGCAGGCTAAGATCAGGCGACAGGGCTACCCGCCACAGAGCCGTACTTTCATGCGCCAGGCAGACGCCGAGGCATGGGCGCGTAAGGTGGAGCGCGAAATGGACACCGGCGCTTGGCGGGACACCAGCGAAGCCGAGAGGGTAACACTCGGGGAAGGTCTATCACGCTGGCGTGATGAGGTGCTGCCTGATCTGGCTCCGAGCAGCCAGATCGCTGACGGCAATCGAATCTCGCTGCTCCTGCGGTATCCTATCGCCAAGATATCGCTGGCGCGGCTCAGGTCGGCTGACCTCGCGGATTTCATTCGGGAAAGGCGGGCCGAAGGCGTATCAGCAAATACCGTCCGGCTTGATCTTGCTCAGATAAGCCGAGTTTTTCGCACGGCCCAGGAATCCTGGGCAATGGAAGGCTTACCAAATCCTGTAAGAGCACTCGGACGGAGCAAGCCCCGCGTTTCAGGCGGACGAGAAAGGCGGCTGGGGCCTGGCGAAGAAGAACGGCTGCTGGAAGCGGCAGGCCCGGCGTTCAGTCAGGTCATCCGGTTCGCTTTGGCTACATGTGCCAGGCGCGGGGAGATCGCGGGACTGACATGGAAACATGTAAACATGTCAAATCGGACGATGCGGCTGGTCGATACAAAAAATGGAACGGACAGATCGGTGCCACTTTCAACAGCGGCGATGGCTGTCTTAGAAAATCTTCCACGGCACATCGACGGCTCTGTCTTTGGGATGACAGAGATGCAGATCACGAAGATCATGAGGCGTGTGACAAAAAATGCGGGCATCGACGGCCTGACTTTTCATGACCTCCGCCATGAGGCCATCTCACGTCTATTTGAGCGGACTAGGCTGACTGAGCGCCAAATCGCTCAAATCAGCGGTCATAAAACTGCGCAGATGCTGTGGCGTTATGCACATCTTCGGGTTGATGATCTGGTCGAGGCGATCGGGTAGAAGGCCGACACCGACGGCAAAACGTAATACTAATAATAAGCATTACTTGTTCTTGGCGGCCTCAGTGATAAACACGATTTTGCAGGCTGCTAGATGAAGGGCGTAGGCTGCGATGTAATCTGGTACGGCTTTTGGCTTTGCACCCTGACCATGAGAAGCGTCATTATCCCTGATCTTCGGCAAGCCACTTTGTAATGTCGCAACTAGCTGGTCGAAGCTATTGTCAAGATAATCAGGCCAAAGCCTATTTCCCTTGGCTACCTTGACCCGACTTGAACAGCGACCTGAAAATAGTCCAATGAAAACAGCCATGTATTGTGGGCGCGTGGTTTCTTAGCACCACACCCTGCGGCTTTCGGGAGGATTTGGATCAGGAAGCGGATGCGTCTCGCACGTTGGCTGGCAGGGCGACGCCGGCGGCCTTGAAGATCGGCCCGATCGAGTTGGTTGCTGGGGTGCGCAGGACGATCTGCTGCCCGCGCTTGCTGATGGTGACCTCCTGGAGGCGGTCGAGATCACGCAGGAGATCGGCCCATTCGACGCGCTTGCCGGCCCGGCGGAGTTTTTCGTCGAGCGCCTGGTGCAGGATCAGCGCGAGGAACGAGCAGAAGACGTGGCCGCGGATGGCGGCGTCGGAGGAATGGTAGATTGGCCGGGTGCGCATTGTCGCCTTCGCGACACGGAACAGCCGTTCGACATTCTGCAGGTCCCGGTAGCGGATCACCGCCTGCAGCGGTGAAATCCGGGCGTTGGAGCGCAGCACGAAGACGCCGTCGAAGCGGGCTTCCTCGGCGAGCTTGCCGGCGTCGATCTCGAACAGCTTGTGCTTGCGGCCGGGCTTTGCGTCACTGACCGGGCGCAGGAAGCGGCGATAGGCGGAGTTGCCGATCAGCGCCTTATCGCCGCGCGTCAGCTGACGATCGAGGGCGGCGACCACCTTGCGCCTGGTCTCGGCCTCTTCGATGGCCACCGCCTCGTTGCGGCAGACGATATAGCGCTTGCCCGCGACCTTGACCTCCTTGATGAAGAGCTGGGTCTCGTCGCCACCGGCGCGCTCGAGGCAGAGCGGGGTGTAGGGGCGCTCATCGGCCAGCACCACCTCGCCGCGGACGATGCGGTCGGTGCGTTCCCTTGCGCCGAGCACGTATTCCAGCCCGCGCTCCTCCAGCGCGGCGATCGTCGCGGCACTGATCATGCCGCGATCGGCGACGACGCAGACCCGGCCGATGCCGAAGCGCGACCGCAGGCGGTCGATCACCGGCACCAGCACCGAGACATCGGCGGTGTTTCCTGGCCACATCTCGGTGCAGATTGGCCTTCCGTCCTGATCGATCACCACGCCGAGGATCATCTGCGCGAGCTGTGGGCGGTAATCCTTGGAGTGGCCCCGCGCGCCCAGCGTCTCGCCGCCGGCACCTTCGAAATACAGCGAGGTGGTGTCCATGAACACGACCGAGAGGTCGGTGAACAGATCATGCCGTCGGGCGAAGAGACGCTCTTCCACCAGATCCTTCACCGTCCGTGGCGCAAAGGGCGTGGCATCCCCCTGTTCCTCGTCCGGCAGCTCTTCGCCGAGCCAGGCCATGGCGCGGTAGAGGTGATGCAGGCCGAGCTCCTCGGTGCCGGGAATGTCGTAATCCTCGAGCCATTTGTCGCAGGCGCGATCCGAGCCCGAGACCATGATCCGGTGGAGCACGGTGGCGAACACCGCGCGCTCGACCGGGAACTCGAACTGCCGCCCGGCCAGCAGCTCCTCGAACACAGCAGCGATCCCGCTCTCCTGCCACAGTCGGCCGAACAACAGCGGCGCGCCGATCCGCTTGCAGCTCAGCCCGTCCGGATTGCCTGCCGCCAGCTGGGCCAGGACCGAGGCACGGTCGGCATAGCGCGCGATCGAGGCGGCGAGGCGGTCGAGACCTCCATCGGCCAGGACGACTTCCTTCCGGCCCAGGTTCTTGATGATGCGCTGCTTGCTGCGCCCGTCCTCACGGACGCTCTCGACCAGATAAAGGTAGCTGTAGCCGTTGATTCGCTTCTCGCGCACGAACATGCCGAATTGGCAGCCGAAAACCAATCATAAATCAAGTTAAAAGAAGCAATTTACGCAATTATTTAGCACCACGTTTTTGCAAAATCCCGACGTGCCTACGAAAATCTCGAGTGAAATCAAAGATCTCAACTTACGATACCGTATCGTTCCGGGTTTGACTGTTTAAGTCGGGCTTGACAAGATCAGAGATTCGAGCCCCCTTGCTGTAATCCCATCCTTTTTGATCAAAAATAGCTTTAAACGTGCTTTCCAAAGCATTGGCGGCCATAGAAACAGCTTGGCGGTATTCTCCCGCCCGATAATATTGGTGGGCAGATAAGAACTCCTGCATCGGCCCATCAAAACCTCTGCTAGAAAGCAAAGCCAGGGCAGGTTTAACCACCTCGGCATGGACGAACTGGCTATCCACGCGAATAAGATTACCACCTTCGACCTGATATCCTACCCCAGCCTGTCGAAGCCGGTAGTTTATCTCGTTGATGGCATCTTCAGCGGAAACTGAAACACTCCATAGTTGTCGAAAAGACCTAAATTCGCCGCCTCCAGCAATCCGGATAGATTTGGCGATCAATTCAAGAAGGTCGAGCCATTCTTCAGTGGTGCAATTTCGCATAAAAAGCAAAATACGCTCGCCTGCGAAGCGTTCGTGGGCGAGGCGGTCCACACCCATCTCACGCCGGTATATGGTTTCGATTTGCAACCAAAATTCGTTGTCTTTGTCAAAATTTATCAGGTTGTCGCCGGACTTACCAACAAAGCCTATGGCTTGAAGTGCGATCTGCTCAGTTTGAACCCGGAGCTTTGGGGGGATGATGGTGTACTGATACACATCAGCCTGGCCCGACCTAGCCGCGTCGGCTTGACGCTTGGAGAACAAATCAACGATTAGCATGAACCGCCTCTGTTTCTGGTCTGATTATTTGGGTTTTCGAAAATTCAAAATCCAAATTAGATATAAAAAATTTACCAGTATTCCAACCCATGACAAGAACAGACTTTCATATTTGCAAACTGCGGCTCACGAAATACGGTCCCACCAAAAGCGACTGGCGGCCATTCACTCTCCCTATCTGTGAACCGCCGCGCCACCCGCATAATTAAAATCGAATGGAAATGTAGTGTCCCGCCAATTCGACAGAAAAAGTGGACATGACAAGCCCGACCATAATCCAAACTGTGGCAGCCACAGTCAGACTAAGGCCACCCGTAGAAACTCCTTCCATGGTTTTCAAAAGATTATGGTCGGCTTTGTCCCGTTCCGATTTTTCATTTTCTATCTTCTTTTTAAGGCCATCTTTTGCAATCTCAATTTCGCTTCTGACCTTATCGACATCTATGATCGACTGGTTGATCCAGTCCAGAAGTAGGTCTAGTCGATGATCGACAGACGCACCTACTGGGAAGCCTTTCCCCAGCACAGCTCGACCAGACGCCGTCGCACCTCCGAATGCTGCGCCCCCAGCCATAACGATAATGTCTCGGCGCCATCTCGGGTAATTTTTGACTCTACTGAGAAACGACCGCCACCCGCCAATTTGACCGAAACTGCTGCGGGTCTGGCGGACACCCCAAAATACAGATGCCACACCGATTATCTGCAAAACTCCACCACCAATTCGATATGCTGGCTCCATACCGTTAAGCCGGAAAATTACGCCCAATGTAATGGCCGGAGGAATGATAGTCGTCCATTCCCACTTAAAATTCGGGCCGAGAAAACGGAGCCAATCGATCACATAGCGGCGCAGGCACCTTAAAAATGATCGGAAGCTTAAATCTGAAGCCACTGTAGTCTCCGATATGGCCGTCTCACTCGAAGAAATCCTCGTCAATACGCTTGATGTGCAAAGTATCCTCGATCCGGCATCCGACATTATGTCTGATCATCAACATCGCTAGTTGATCGCCGTCGATCAGAACGATGCGCTTGCTCAAAAATTCGACTGTTTCACGAGCGGATGATGAGAAGCCTGATGTCGTGACAAAAATACCCTTAGTGGCGCGATGTCTGTCGAGACTGCCGAAAAAATCCCTGATCGAACCTGAGCCGACGTTATTTCCCGCCGCGTACCGCTTTGCCTGTATATAAACGCGGTCAAGCCCAAGAGCATCCTGGTCGATCACGCCGTCAATACCGTCATCGCCGCTTCGGCCTATGGCGCGTCCAGCATCCTCAACCGAACCACCGAAGCCCATGGCAAGTAACAGATCAACTATAACCCGCTCGAAAAATTCGGGATGGGATTTGCGTATCCGGTCAAGTAGGTCTTGTGCCAAAGCGGCATCGATTTGTTTATGTGCGGCCCGCATGATGTCGTCGGGAGTGCCTACTACTTCCGGCGCGGACATTGCGACTGGGATCGACTCAACCAATCCCATTGTTGGCCGCTCACGAAACTGGCGGAATTCGTCGAATTGATCGAGGAAAGTGTTGTCGATCGTCGCCGGATGGGCATCAAGTGCCTCTCGACCGCGTGCGGTGATACGAAAGTGCCCTCGCCGGGTTGCCTCCACGAGGCCAGCCTTTGCTAGATATGTCTTGGCCCAATGAACGCGATTTGCAAACAAAGTCTGCCGGCCTGATGGGAGGAGTTCGGTTCGCTCTGCCTCCGTCAAACCCAGATGGTCCGCAAGTTGATCTATGACGCCACGAATGGCGACCTCACCCCCATTTGAGATAGTCAAAACGGGCAGCATCAGCGATTGATAATCCGGTATCGGCATGCAACGAACATGCCGGAGGTATACCGGTTCGGCAAGGTCCAGATAACGTCGATAGTTAGATGATTATTTAGGCTGCCTTACTCGCCCTATGTGACGGCTTACTGCCCAGCACCTGCCTGAGCGTCCCCGCGCTGATCGAGATACCCAGCGCTTTCATCTCAGCGACGATTTCCTTGCGCGACCAGCCGGCAGCGACATACCGCCGAAGCTGATCAGCGTATGGCGCGAGAAGTTGTTTGCGCCCCCGGCGTTTTGGCTGCGCTGCTTTCAGCTTTTCATCAAGCAGAGCCATCGCAGCTTTGATATCATAATCCAGCATCTCACTCATGACAAAAGACTCCTTTTAAGGTCTTTATATTATATAGTGAGCGCTCAGCCATACGATCAAGATAATCATCAAATGCGGAAAACCCCATTTTCTCTGATAGCCCTCTGTGGCGGTCGGCTATCTATCCTGTTGTGCTACCTATAACTTTATATTTTTTTCTCACGCATGACGCACCTGTGGTGATTTTGGCTGACCTACATGCGCGGGATGACTATATAATGACTGGTGCCACCCCAAAGAATGTCATCCCGCTATGATTAGCTATTCACACATCTCTAGCGTCACCTACTATCTGGATTCGTCACGCCAGCCAGATCGCCAGATGGGCTATTATGCCGACGCTGCCAGCGAGCCACCTGGTAAATGGTGGTCGCCCGGAAATTGGCAGGCTGCCGATGGAGCCATTGTCGATCCCCTCGCGTTGGAAAGGCTGGCTGGATATCGCGATACCGAAACCGGGCGGACTCTACCAGGTCAGCGCGCTAGCGATGCTAGGGTGGCGACAGATTACAGCTTCAGCACGCCGAAAGCTTTATCCGCCCTATGGGCTGTGTCTGACGATGCCGGCAGAGCGAAGCTTGAAGCGCTGGTCGAGGACAGTGTGCGGAGCGCTTTGGAGATCATCCATGACAAAGGGATGATCGAAGCGCGCAGGGGAAAAGCGGGCAAAAAGCGCGAGGCAGTTGCAGCCCCCGTCGCAGCTATTTTTATGCACCATACCACGAGAGAGGGCGACCCCCAGCTACACGCCCATGTCGTCATGATGAACGTGGCGATGCGCGCTGATGGCACGGTCGGAGCGGTAAATAATGAACGGTTTTTGGACGTTCGAAAGTTGATGGATGCGGTGTATACGCGCGACCTCGCGCACAGCCTTGAACGCCTTGGAGTGCGGGTTGAGCCGTCACCAGAGCATGGTTTTAAGATCGTCGGACAGCCAGATGATTTGATTGACCTATGGAGCAAGCGCCGTCAGCAAATCGTCGCAGCGGCAGCAGACCGGGGAATCCAGACCAAAGATGACGCCAGACAGGCTCAGGCGATAGCTTTGCAGACACGCCAAAAGAAGTCTGACGTGCAGACACTTGATCAGCTTGAAGAGCGCTGGCTGAGCGAAAAGTGGGGTGCCGACAGGGCCTTGATGATCGCAATGACGGAAGGCTCGATGCCTGACAAAAAATACGATCCGTCATGGGCTGATCTCGATAAACCTGCCGTCAAAAGGACGGCGGATGAGGAAATCGCCGGTCAGGTGAAAGCCATGACGGCGGCATTAAAAGAACTGTCGGAGAGCCGGTCATGGTGGAGGCGCGACCAGCTAGGGGAGATGGTCATCCGGCACGGCACTGGTATCACATGCAGCGGGAATGAAGGCCGCATGATCAACATGCTGATCGAGAGGGGCGATCTCATTCAAGTAGAGCGCGATGGCAAGCGTTTGATGACCAGCAAGGCGATCTTGGAAGCCGAAAAGGCCATCGTCGGAATCACCAAAGAACGCGGGGTCGAGAAAGATTTCTTTAGTGCCAGAGCCATTGCGGCGGCTATGGCTGATGACCGGCTTTCTGATGAACAGCGCGGCGCGCTGGCTGATATGATCAGCGGTGGTGGTATCGTCGCTACTCAAGGCGGCGCGGGGGTAGGGAAAACTACCGCCAGTGCTGGTATAAAAAGAGCATGTGAAGCTGATAATAAACGCCTAATTCTTGCGTCGCCCGAGTGGCGAGCGGCAGGCGTTTTATCAAAAGAACTTGAGAGCCAAGAAAAATATAGCGTTGATAAAATAATATCTGGATTAAAATCAGGTAAAATATCAGTCGATAAAAATACAGTTATACTTATCGACGAAGCTGGGAAAATGCATCGCGATCAAGCCGCCGAACTTTTTAATTTAACCCGTGATAGCGGGGCCAAAATTATATTGGTAGGCGACACCCGCCAAATGTCAGCCGTGCGCGCTGGTGATCCGCTCGATCTGGTGGCGAAAGCGAATCCGGCATCGGAGATTCGCACGATCAGACGGCAGAGAGTTGACTGGATGAGGCAAGCTTCCATGGACGCTCAGAACGGCGACATGGATAAAATGCTTACAGCATATAAAACTCATGGCAAAATAAAAATTGACGATACAAAAATAAACGCCGTTGCCGAATTGACGATGGCATATAAAGACTGTGGTGGTGATGCAGTAGCGCTGGCAGCGACAAATTTTGACGTCTCTTGGATCAACGAAATGCTTCGAGAAACAGCGAGAGATATTGGAATTGTGACAGGACCGGATGTTTTTATTACTGCTATACCAAGGGGCAAAGGGGCAAAACCCGTGAAACTGGCTCTTGCTACTGGTGACAGGCTGATTTGTGGTTCAGCTTTGGAAATCGGCGGCAACCGGGTCGAGAATGGCACGATTTTCGAAAAAGTGTCGGTAAATGGTAAAAATATCAGCCTGACCACGGATGAGGGCAAGGTCTACCGGACATCGCTGGCTGATCTCGCAAAAGCTGGGCCGAAAAATACACCTCCGGCTATCCAGCATGCTTTTTGTTTGACCGATATGTCATCGCAAGGTTCGACCTGGAGCAGGACATTGTGGATGCCAACAGCAGAAACAGCGCGAGCAGCATACGTCGCCGCCACACGTCATAGAGATGATCTACAGATTTTTGTGGCGAAAGAGGCGATTAAAGATTTCGCTGATGACGAATTGAGCGTCGGACGTCGTGATGGGCTGATCGAACATGAAAGAGAAGATAAACGCAGCGACGATCAGATTCTAGAACAGCTAGGCCGAAGCCTTGCTCGCCAGGACGAACCGAGGAACGCGCTGGACGTCATAGGCATCAAACCGACAGAGATTCAGCCGCCTGTGAAAGAGGCTACCATCTCAAAGCAACAGGCGGGGGGGCAGCACACGAAAGATATGGGTCGGCCAAGTCCCATGGCGGCACAGTTTATCGATCATGCACGCCAGCCAGCGCCGGCGACAAGTCAGCAAAAAGAGGCTCTTGGGGCGGATGCTCATGGGCTTCCCGTGCAGACACAGGAGCCGGTGCAGGCGTCGAAGCCGGTAATAGCTCGACCAAAAATAAAGGTGAAAAAATCGCGGGGAGTCGGTCGAGAAATTGACTTCGGACCATCCCTATAATAATCGAAAAAAATATAACATCGCTATAATAAGATAAAATAAAAAATATAAGATAAAATTTAACTCTTAATTTTTATCTAATTTTTATTCGAGATATTTTTTATATTTTTATAATCCTTTTATATTTTCACGATTTTTATTTTTCAGCGGATATTTTTAATGGTCTTGGGCAAATAGCGCGTTTATATCCTCATCTTTTATCTCATCGCCCCGCGCCGGCTTATCATCCCCCGCCGTCTGATCTGGCTGATCACAGGAGGTGTCCCCCCCCGCCTGTTGCTTTGTCTGATCAGACTCAGATGAGATTGGTTCCCCCTCCCTATAGGAATCTATATAGCCTGGGGGAACCACTTCCGGTTCGGGGTCGGGCTGTGGCTCCGGGGCCGCAGGCCGATGATCATCGAGGTCGGCCACGCCATGGATATCTTCCCAATATACGCGCAGCCGTTCGATAATAGCCCGGTCTGTCATCACCGGCATATTTAGCCGGCGCATTTCCGATTGAATCAACCGTTTTGTTGGCTTCCTGCCGCTGTGCAGAATGATATCGAGCACCCTTTTGAATCTCTTATCAGCGGCTTCCTTCGCTTTTTCATTATGACCGTCGACTGTCCACGACCTGGGATTATCGCAATAGGTAACATCATCGATCCCATAATCGGTCAGATCGACCGGCAAACCTCCCCAGATTTCGACATTAAGCGGTTCGCCGTCATGCCGGACGGCTCTTGTGCGGCCTATCGCCTGGACGACTGTCTCACGATAGCGAGCAAGCACCCAGGCACGGATATTCTGATCTGCTGGCAGAGGCGCACGGCATAGAACATCAAAACCAGCGCCCTCATCGATCCAGACATTTTTTTCGCTTGCGTCATCCCCGGTCGGCCAGTGCGGCCATTTTTCAGGATCAGCGCCGGCACGGATCGCCGTCAGCCGAGCGGTCGAATATTCGGTGCGCCAGCCAGACGGCGACAGAATCGGCCCGCCCACAATCGCTAAATGCCGTCCGGACCATTCATCATGCGCTCGATCATCCAGTCCAAAATGTCCGATCTCTGCATGACATTCCGTCAGTTTATCAGACAATTTTTGATTTTGCTCAATATCCTCACGCCATGGCTTGTGCGTTATGATCGCCCGAGGTGCACGATTTTCTTTTAGAAAATCTGGAACGATATTACTTGCTATTTCTGTAATACGACTTTTCGACCTGTTTTCGTGGTCTTGCTGTTTACTGCTTTTGGCCTCGGAGCGGCCACGCCCAAAAAGAGTATTAGGATATCTTTTTACGGTTATCCTTTGTTTGACGTGTATCTCCTCGATATGTCCGCCGACAGCCTCGATGATCGACCGGGTTTCCAGCGGCAACGTCGCATCAAGGATAATCGCGGGATTCCCGTCAGCGATCCATTCACCGACTTGCGTCAGTGCGACGACATGCAACTCGCCCTCGGCGACATAACCGCCGCCATTCGATAGAGTATGCAAAATGGCACTGGCAGCGCGGTATGGGACAGCTTTCGGCGTCAGACCGTCCCATAACGGCTTTTCCCATGGCGCGGTCCCGCCCTGCCATGATCCCGCCGTCTTGTTTCTTATCTCTTTCATCTGGTCGCGCAGCCAGTCTGGCACAGGCCGTGTGCCCCCCTGTCCGGCAGCCCCGCCAAGATATTCCGCAAGGGCTTGGCACATCTCGACCGCGATCGTCATGCCGGCAATTTCGGTGGCGATCCTGTCAGCTTCCTTGTCCGTCAAATCCGGCGATTGGATTGCATGAAGCTGTAGCACTCTTTCAGCGGAAGCATCGCGCCATGCAGCAATGTTTTTCAGTGATACCGATATCTGTTCACCAAGCGGCACAGATTCGTCGATAATGACGAGCCTTTCGACATTATCAAAACCGCGATTCCACATCGCCATCGTCTCACTGAAACTCTGGGATGGTAGACCAATGACTTGCGCATGTAATGCCGTTTCTTGGTGATCAAGCCATAGACATGGTTTGACGTCTTTTATCTCATGCTCAGCAATTTTATGAGACCTGAACCAGCCTTTGATTTTTTCCCGCTTTTCATTTTTTTCATGATCAAAAATGCCTCGGCCTAGCCGATCCAGCGCCCTTTTCATGCCATGCTCGCAATGCGACCGGCACACCGTAGGCTGCGGCAGGTGGTGCATCTCAGAAATGCCGGCGACCAGCCCGTGCTTCCAACAGGTCCAAGGCTGTTGATCGCGCTGGCCTTTTTCTGGATTTTCTGGCGACCTACCATGGTAGTGCAGCAAGCCCGGCACAGCCTCGGCATACGCCGAGATTTGCTCATGATCGCGACATACGACAGCGACACCTAAGCCAGATTCGACCGCCATCGGGATCATCCTGCGGATGGCTGCGGTTTTCCCGGTTCCGGTGGTGATCTGTGCTGCCATCGGCGGCAGGTCCATCCTGACAATGCGGCGACCCTGACGATTTTCGTCAGACCGTTGTGCGAGGATTTGTATCCATCCGGTGTGAACCGCCTGCCGGTACGGCAAGGAGGCGTGCATAAGAGCGCTGCTACGAGCTGATTCATGGTAAGGGGCGGCGGGCGGATGGAGATTATCACGGGGGTAGAGCGCCGGCGCCGCTGGCGGGATGAGGACAAGCTTCGGATTGTGGCGGAGGCTGAGGCGCCGGGTGCGGTGTTTGCGCTGGTTGCGCGGCGGCACGCGATTTCGAGAGGGCAATTGTGGAAGTGGCGCGGTCAGGTTCGGCGTGGTGAGTTGGTGCCGGTGCCGATGGTACCGGAATTCATTCCGGTGCGGGTAATGGCGAGTGCGGCACTGTCGATGCCGCGGGCGGCAGGCAAGTCAGCTTCGGTGAACGACGCGAGCGTTGATCCGATGTCGCAGAGGCGAGCCACGCGATGCGATGCGAGCCGGATCGAGATCGTGCTGCCGGACGGGACGTGTGTTCGGGTTGATGATGGAGTTGGGGTTGCCGCCTTGCGTCGGGTGCTGACGGCGGTGCGGCGGTGATCCCGGTCTCGGCCGGTGTGCGGGTCTGGCTGGCGTCGGGGCATACGGATATGCGCCGCGGGATGAAGGGGCTCGCGTTGCAAGTGCAAGAAGGTCTGGGACGGGAGCCGTTCTGCGGGGATGTTTTTTTCTTTCGCGGACGCGGCGGGTCGCTGGTCAAGGCGATCTGGCACGACGGCGTGGGGATGTCGCTGTATTCGAAACGCCTTGATCGAGGGCGGTTTATCTGGCCGCAGACTGCGGACGGCGTTGTGTCCCTCACCGCTGGTCAGATCGGTTATCTTCTGGAGGGGATCGACTGGCGAAATCCACAACAAACCTGGCGGCCGCAAGCGGCCGGGTAGGCGCGAAGATTCTGGGGAAAATCCTGGTCCAGAGCGGATTTCTGTAGCGAAACCCTGGAAATTCGTGATTCTATACGGGGCATGGATCTCGATCCTTCGACCCTGCCGAATGATATCGCTGCGCTGAAGGCGATCATTCTGGGCGACCGTGCTCGGCGGTCCGATACCGCAGCGTATATCGCGCATCTGAAGCTGCAGATCGAGAAGCTCAAGCGTGCGCTCTACGGCCCCAAGGCGGAACGCACGGCGCGGCTGCTTGATCAGATGGAACTGGAACTCGAAGATCTCGAGACCACCGCGACCGAGGACGAACTCCGCGCCGAGCAGGTGGCCGCGAAGGCCAAAACCACGACTGTCGCCGGCTTCACTCGCAACCGCCCATCACGCCAACCCTTCCCCGAACACCTGCCACGCGAGCGGGTTGTGCTGCCAGGTCCGACCCAGTGCGCCTGCTGCGGTGGATCGCGGCTCGCCAAGCTCGGGGAGACGGTGACCGAGACACTGGAATCCATCCCCCGCCAATACAAGGTGATCCAGCATGTGCGGGAGAAATTCACCTGCCGCGATTGTGAGAAGATCAGCCAGGAACCAGCACCCTTCCACACCATTCCACGCGCTTTTGCCGGTCCCGGCCTGCTCGCGATGATCGCCTACGATAAATTCGGCCAGCATCAGCCGCTGAACCGTCAATCTGAACGGTTCGCACTGGAAGGCATCCACCTCAGCGTCTCGACCCTGGCCGATCTGATTGGTGCTACCTGCGTGGCGCTGGAGCCGGTGTTCAAGCACATCGAGACGATGGTGTTCGCGGGTGCGCGCCTGCATGGCGACGACACCACCGTGCCGGTGATGGCACGAGGGCAGACCGATACGGCGCGCGTGTGGGTTTATGTGCGTGATGATCGGCCGTTCGGCGGATCGGGTTCCCCCAGCGCGGTGTTCTACTATTCACGTGACCGCGCCGGCGTTCATCCGCAAACCCATCTCGCCGGATACCGCGGCATATTCCAGGCCGATGCCTATGGCGGCTACAACAAGCTCTACGAGTTGAACCGATCTCCTGGACCGATCATCGAGGCGGCGTGCTGGTCGCACGCCCGACGAAAATTCTTCGAGCTGGCCGATATCGCGCGGAACGCGAAGCGCAAGGCCCAGGGTAAGACCCCCGCCTTCGTGGCGCCGATGGCCTTGGCCGCGGTGCAGCGCATCGACGCGCTGTTCGAGATCGAGCGGGAGATCAACGGTCAGTCACCCGCTGAACGCCTGGCGGTGCGCCAGCAACTCGGCGCCCCGCTCGTCGCTGAACTCGAGATCTGGATGCGCGCCGAGCGCGCCAAACTCTCACGCCACAACGATGTGGCGAAGGCGATCGACTATATGCTGAACCGTTGGTCATCATTTACCCGGTTCCTGACCGACGGGCGGATTTGTCTCAGCAATAACGCGGCCGAACGTGCCCTACGCACCCTTGCTCTGGGCAGAAAATCCTGGCTATTCGCCGGCTCCGATCGCGGTGGTCAAAGGGCCGCCATGTTGTACAGCCTGATCACGACGGCAAAGATGAACAACGTCGACCCACAGGCATGGCTCGCCGACATCCTCGCGCGCATCGCCAGTCATCCAGTCGCCAGCATCGAGAAATTGATGCCATGGAACTGGACACCGCAATCCTGGGCCCTGGCCGCCTGATCGTGCAGACCAATAAAATCCACCACGTCTTCACGATTGACCGTGTCGCCAGGGACCTCGGCGAGGATGAGGAGTGGCTCGCGGACATCGCCAATGAGATGGAACCCGAAGACGGCCTGATCTGGGTTTACAACCTCAGCGACGGCGGCGTCATAGCCTTCACCGACTTTGGTATCGAAAATCTGCGCGAGCTCATCCTGATCCACCGAGATAGAGCCAAATAGACTCGTCCGCGGCTCTGACCGGATGGGTACGAGGATTTCAGCCTGTCTTTCAGAAAATAAAGACACATACTCTCGCAGAAGCCAGCCGATTCTTGATGAAGCTTTATCGACCGGCATGGTCTCGATTGGTAAACGACGAAGCCTGCCAGTGGATCGAAAGGCCCTATTTTTTGGTGGTGGCAGGGGCCTGGTGCCAAACCGCGACATGATGACCGGCGCGCTCATGCTGCACCTTTTTCATCATGAAAGTCGCGCTCCCACAGCCACCGGAAATTCACCAGCGATTCTAGGGCTTCATCGCCGGCATCACCGAAAGCCCGGTCAGCCGTAATCGCGGCGGCCCGCTCAAAGCCGCCCTCATTTTTTGATCTGAAAGAATGGCGGGGCGAAAGATATGTGAGTGCTTCGCGCACTTCATCTTCGACCGCACCGAAATACCTGAGCATGACGGCCATGAGCCAGTCGTGCTCTGATTTCCACAAAGGACCATAAGCACGGTAAGCGTGATGTTCTAGGCGCTGCCATGCCGCCGCAAGGTCATCCAGCGTGGCGATGTCGTCTGGATCGAGATCGACATGTCTGACCGATACAGCAGCCTTTTCGGCTATTTCAGCCATGACCTGCTCAACCAGTAAGGCGGTTTTTAGGCATGTCTCCCCGCTCCAAGAAAGGGGGGTCACACGAGGATATGACCCGTCATCAGCCCGATATTTTGGCTTGGCGTTCTGGAAACCTGGCAGACGGTAAGCGCCGGTAGCGCCCGGATCAGCCCGGAATATCGCGATTAGACGACGACGAACTTCGAGCCTGATCACATCATCGACATGATCGACGGCCAGCGCCGCCTGGCATTTTCCAGGGCTTGTCTGCTGCGTGTAGCAAGGCCGCCAGCCATGCTCGATCATGGACTCGATCGCACCTGGCTGTAGGTCATCTAGCTGGAAGATCGTCCTGCTAGCCGATCTCGGCCTTGCGATAGGCGACCAGCCCTGCGCCAAAGCTGAGAAACCGAAGCGGAGAAGGATATCTATGACATCGCCCGGTGTGATCACGTCAGGCAGACCGGCACGTTTGCTGATATTAAAGCCGCTGGCGCTTGTCGGGTCACGCAGCGTGACGGAATAGCCGTCAGCTTGCATACCGGCGTGGAAATGGCTGAAAGCGGCTTTGAGATCGTATATTTTTGTCATTTGGAGCCTCGTTTTTCTGAGGCCCGGCACGATGGAAAAACTTGAAACGGGTGGGGAAAATCGCTAAATATAAAGAAGAAGTTCTGCCAAGGGCTTTTCCGTATTTAGCGATTTTCCCGTCCCGGTGCTGCTTTTCGTAGCGCCGGGACTTTCTTTATGCAGCAGCCTGACGATTTTCGCGTGGCAGTCTAGGACGACCACGACCACGGCTTTGATATATCGGCCTCGCCTTTACTCCTTCAGCTTTGGCTGTGAGATATTCGCGAACGGTGATCATCGACCAAAAGTATTTGGTGCCATCCATATTAAGCGGCGGAGGCACAGACCCAGTCTCGATCCCGCCCCTATGTATGCGAATACGCAGTGCGGCAGGCGTGACACCGAGAATCGGCGCTAAATCAGTCAGTGATAGCAGTCTGAGGTCTGATAATTCAGAAGGAATAGCTTTCGACATTTTGGTGCTCATTGGCATGCGTCGGCCTGCGTCAGCCGTAGTCTCCATGCCTGTCCCGGCGCGCATCTCGCCGGTTAGATCAGGGTAGCGGTGGGATTCTGCCGCGCATGCCTGATCAAAACGTTTGCACCGACCCGTTCACCGGGACTTCTTCATTATGCCCACATCCTAGGTAGGGACATGAAATTGCACGATCAAGTTTTTTATGTCAGCGCGCGGCAACAAATTGTTTGGGACAAATCCGGGACAATGGGACGTTATATTCTGAAATAGGAAGACGAAGTATTATCGTTTAATCGTCTGTTTTATATGTGTTTTTTTGAAAAAGTTTTTATCAAAAAAGGCTAAAATTCAGACTTAAAATCTGTTGTCCGACAGGACGTGCGGGTTCAAGTCCCGCCATCCGCATTTGATAAACAGAGCATCATCCGATCAGATGACTCCATCTGATCGGATGATGCTCTATGATGTTGATATTCAGAGCATCTTTATCCGATCAGATGAGTCCATCTGATCGGATGATGCTCTATGATGTTGATATTCAGAGCATCTTTATCCGATCAGATGAGTCCATCTGATCGGATGATGCTCTGAGGCCGTCTCCCGAGGCGGCGGCGGCACCCGCCGCTTCGGGCTGGCTTACTCGGCCTGGGCCGAAGCCTCGCTGCGGGTGGCGCCCACGCGGGAGGCGAGCGATGCGGCCATGAACGCGTCGAGATCGCCGTTCAGCACCGCGTCCGGATTTCCGCTTTCCACATTGGTCCGCAGATCCTTGACGAGCTGGTAGGGGGCGAGAACGTAGGAGCGGATCTGGTGCCCCCAGCCGATATCGCGCTTCGCACTTTCCGACGCCGCGGCGACCTCCTCACGCTTTTGCAGTTCCATCTCGTAGAGGCGGGATTTCAGCATCTCCATCGCGGTGGCGCGGTTGCGATGCTGGCTGCGGTCGTTCTGGCAGGCGACGACGATGCCGGAGGGCACGTGGGTGATGCGGATCGCGCTCTCGGTCTTGTTGACGTGCTGGCCGCCGGCGCCGGAGGCGCGGAACGTGTCCACCCTCAGGTCGGCCGGGTTGATCTCGACCTCGATCGACTCATCGACGACCGGATAGACCCAGACGCTGGCGAAGCTGGTCTGCCGCCGCGCATTGGCATCGAAGGGCGAGATCCGCACCAGGCGATGCACACCGGCCTCGGTTTTCAGCCAGCCATAGGCGTTCATGCCCGAGACCTGGATGGTGGCGGACTTGATGCCCGCCTGCTCGCCCTCGGATTCCTCGAGCATCGTGACCTTGTAGCCGTGCTGCTCGGCCCAGCGCGTGTACATGCGCAGCAGCATCTCGGCCCAGTCCTGCGCCTCGGTGCCGCCGGCGCCGGCATTCACCTCGATATAGCAGTCATTGCCGTCGGCCTCGCCGGCGAGCAGGCTCTCGATCTCGCGGCGCTTGGCCTCTTCGGAGATGCGGCGCAGCGCCGCCTCGGCCTCGGCCAGCACCGATTGATCGCCTTCCGCCTCGGCCAGTTCGGCGAGGGTGAGCGCATCCTCGGTGTCGCGCTCGATCGTGTATACCGCCTCGGTCTGGGTCGCGAGGCGGTTGCGCTCGCGCAGCATCGCCTGGGCGGCGTCGGCCTTGTCCCACAGCGTCGGGTCTTCGGCGCGGGCGTTCAGTTCCTCGAGTTTGCGAAGGGCTGCATCCCAGTCAAAGATGCCTCCTCAGCAGGGCCACGCTTTGCGTGATCTGCTCGGCGAGCGATTGGGTTTCGGCAGACATGGTCTCTTCTCTTCCGGTTCTGTCGGGATGATTTCAGGCCTCGGTCAATACAGCGCGCCCAGCGATTTGTCGACGTTTCCCGGCGCCGCCGGGGTGGCGCCGCCCGGCGTCGGGCTGAAATCGCGCGCGCCGGACGCTGAGGACGCCGGCGTGATGGCGCCGCCGAGATCCAGCGGATCGTCGGCGACGAGCCCGGGATTGGACTGCGCGCCCGGCACCTGGCCCTGCTTGAAGGCCTCGCTCACGGTCTCGTTGCGGAAGGTCACATTCTGCAGCGACACGCCCTGCGGCGGGGTGAACGGGATGACCGGCTGGCCCTTGAGCGCGACCTTCATGTACTGGTTCCAGGCCGGGCCGCAGACATTGCCGCCGGTCTGGTTGTGACCGAGATCCTGCGGCTTGTCGAAGCCGATCCAGCAGCCCGTCACCATTTGCGGCACGAAGCCGATGAACCAGGCGTCGTTGAAATTGTTGGTCGTGCCGGTCTTGCCGGCGATCGGCCGGTTCAGCCCCTTCACCGCGGGCACGCCGGTGCCGTGCTCGGTCACGTTCCGCATCATCATGATGACCTGGTAGACGCTGTCCGGATCGGCGAGGCGGAGGCCGGGGCGGTTGAGGACGGGCGGCTGGCCGGCCGAGCCGTCCATGCAGTTCGCACAGGACTGGTCCGGCGCCTGATAGAGGATGTGCCCGTCCGGCGCGGTCACGCTGTCGATCAGCGAGGGCTGTACCTGGCGGCCGTATTCGTCGAGCGCGGCATAGCCGCGGACCATGCGCCAGAGCGTGGTGTCGAGCGCGCCGATCGCCGCCGGATAGATCAGCGGTGCGTGCTTGACCACGCGGAATTTCTCGAAATTGGCGATGACATTGGCGAGCCCGACCCGGCGCACCAGATGCAGCGTCGCGAGGTTGAGCGATTCCTGGAGTGCGTAGAAGACCGGCACGGGGCCCAGGAAATCGTTCTCGTAATTGCCCGGCCGGTAGACCTGCCCATCGGCGAGGCGCTGGACGAAGGGGGCGTCGAGAATGGTCGAATCGGGCTGCACGCCCGCCTGCATCGCGGTCAGGTAATCGAACGGCTTGACGCTGGAGCCGGGCTGGCGGTGCGCCTGGATCGCCCGGTTATAGGGGCTGAGGCGGTTGCTCCAGCCGCCGACCATGGCGAGCACGCGGCCGGTCTGCGGATCGAGGCTGAGCATCGCCCCTTCGACCTTGGGGATCTGTTCGAGCGAGACGGTGCCGCCCTTGTCGGGTTTCGGCGCGATCATGATCACATCGCCGGGCCGGAGCATCTGCGCCATGTCGCGCAGCAGCGGCCCGGGATGGCCGTGGATCATCGGCCGGCCCCACTGGATCGCGGCGAGGCTGAGCGTGCCGGTATGCGGGGTTTCCACCCCACCGCTGCCGAGCCAGCTGATCTTCGCGCGCAGGCGGGTTTCGCTGATGACGACGCCGAGCCGCCAGCGGCCGATCAGCCCCTTCGGCGTCGGCTGCCGCGACAGGGCCTGCGCCCAGTCGGATGCGACCGCATCGGGGTCGATCTGCGCGACGGGGCCGCGATAGACGCCGAACTGGTGATCGTAGGAGACCAGCCGGTCGCGCATCGCGCGGGTCGCCGCCGCCTGCAATGCGGGGTTGAGGCTGGTGCGGACGATCAGCCCGCCTTCCATCGCCATCTTGCGGCCGAACATGCGGACGAGCTGGGCATCGACCGCATCGACGAAATATCCCGCGCCCGGAATCGCCGCCGGGCCTGACGCGGCTTTCGGGATCAGGGGCGCGGCCAGCGCCTCGCGCGCCTGGGACGCGGTGATGAAACCGTCCGCCCGCATCTGCCCGATCACCCAGTTCCGCCGGTCGCGGGCACGCTGCGGATGCAGGAAGGGGTTGTAGTTGGTCGGCGCCTTCGGCAGGCCACCGAGCATCGCCGCTTCCGCGACGCTGAGCTGCGACACCGGCTTGTCGAAATAGGCCTGCGCGGCGGCGGCGACGCCCCAGCTATCCTGGCCGAGGAAGATCTCGTTCAAATAGAGCGTGAGGATCTGCTTCTTGCTCATCGCCCGGTTGACGCGGACGGCGAGGATCGCCTCCTTGATCTTGCGGGTGAAGTCGATCCGGTTGTCAAGCAGCATGTTCTTGACCACCTGCATGGTGATGGTCGAGGCGCCGAGCGGGCGCTCATGGCTGCCGAGGCGCGTCACGTCGACCACGCCGGCGCGGACGATGGCGAGCGGGTCGATTCCCGGCTCGGTCCAGAAATTCTTGTCCTCCGCGGCGATGAACGCATCCGCGACCAGCGGGGGATGCGGTCATACGGCACATAAATCCGGTGCTGGGTGCCGAGCGCGCCGATCAGGCGGAAATTGCCGGCATAGATCCGGGTTTCGAGCGGCGGCTCGTAGTGGCGCAGCCGGTCGACGCCGGGCAGGCCATTGCTGAAATACAGGAACAATCCGCCGCCGACGACCGCGCCGCCGACCACGCCGAGCAGCGCCAGCCGGTAGAGCCAGCGGACGATCAGCCCACCGGCAAATCCGGCCAGCCCGGGACGCTGCTTCTTCGGCGCGCCGCGCGCGGCCGCTTTCGGGGGCGCCTGGCGGCCACGGCGCCGGGATTCGGATTTCGATAGCCGCTCACCGGCTTTCAGAGGTCGGGACATGGCGGCTCCATAGCACCCAATCGGCCAGATCGCGAATAATCAGGACGCCACACCACCGTTAAATCTCGTCAACGCGGCGTTCGTGTTTCGGCGGTGCGGCGAGATGCGCGGCAGAAACACGCCAGCCTCGCCTTGCCTATCCCCTCACCCTTGGCTATACGGCGCGTGAGCGGAGTGTAGCTCAGCCTGGTAGAGCACTGTGTTCGGGACGCAGGGGCCGGAGGTTCGAATCCTCTCACTCCGACCATCAATCTGAAGGTTTGGCCGAAATTGCTACGGTGATTTTGTGACAAGTGGCCTTTGGCATTGACGTCATCTGTCACGGGTGGTCGCCAGGCGGGCATCGGGCATATTGATCCGATCAAATGACGTTCCAGCGCGCCGAAGGCGCCGTTTCGGCGCCTCTACACATCGCGCCGATCTTGTATTCCTCATCCCCCCCCTCCCCCGAGGCGATCGCGGTTCGCACTGAGGGCGGGGCAGACACCGCCGATTCGCGGCAGGCGAGGACCCGCCACCGGAGCGGGCGGACAGACCGGGCGTCGTCGCGGCGAGACGCAGGGGGACGAGACGCAGGACGCGGCGGAAAGCGGGCATGCGCACGTTCAACGCCGCCAGGCGAACCGCCGGATCGCGGCTTACGTCGCCAGCCATGCCCGATCATCGTTCAGGCACAGTTGCAGAAACGGCGCAGGCGCGCCGCCGAACTGCGATCTGATCAATTCCGGGTGATCCGCCAGCAGCCGACCGCGAAGCCCCCAATAGTCGATGAAGCTTGTCACGGAGAGATCACCCATGACCCACCAGCTATAGGCCTGGCTCGGCTCGGATGGCGGGTTGGCAAGGACCAGGCCGGAGCCGTTGATCGGCCGGTAGGGGCCGAACAGGGATGGCGCGACCATGCCATACAATCCGGTTGGCCCCACCGGCCCGCCCTGCTCGAACACGCTCGCCTGCGTCGACCAGAAGACATAGTATCGCCCGCCATATGCGACGGCATGAGGACGCTCGAGCTCGTTGCACACCCCATCCGCCGTGATCAATGGATTCAGCAGGGTCCAGCGTTTCATCGAGCGATCTTCCGATCGGGCGATGCCGATCATGCCATTGTTCTTGTGCGATGACGGCTTGTACGATGCGGCGAACAGCACGTATTCGCCGCCATCCGCCGGGTCGCGGAAATATCCCGGGTCGCGAAACGCCTTCAGCTCGCCGGGCGCGCCCTCCGCCTGATCGACAAGGGTGTAAATCCTGTCATCGCTGACGACGAATTCACGGGGCGCCGACCATTGGCGGATGCGAGGATACGCGCCCGACAAGTCGAGCGTTCCGCTGGTGCAGAAGAGCCTCTGCTCGACAGTCAGGCGCGCCTCGCCAGATCGGCCGGCGGCGGTGAAGAACAAGGTGACACAGCCGCTCTCCTCATCGAGGATTGCCGATCCGGACCAGTCGCGGCTGCCCGGCGCGAAGCCGTCCTCGAATACCGGGCCGCCATCGTGCCATGTTCCGTCACGCAGGATCAGCAGACGTATTCGGGCATGACCATGGCGCTCGATGGGATCGGGAAAGCGGGGGGCGGCCAACGCGAACCATAACGTCGCTCCCTCAAGCTTGACCGCCACACCATCGCGCCGGGCCAGCGGCCACATGTCCCACACATCCAGGCCGGGCAAAACCGGCACAACATCCTGCGCCCCGATGCAGGGCGGCACCATGTCCTCCCGCAGGGCGACGGCCGCGACATGCTCAGGACGCCATAGGCTCGGCCCGCGCGCCGTTTCGACTATTTCAGTAAAAGACATGTTGTCTCCATTCCAACGGCTCAGGGCAGGACACCCGGACGAACCAACATCGTGGCTCCTGCTGCAAGGAACATCAGCACGCCGCCGAGCAACAACGCGTCGGACGCGTGATTGTGGAAGAGCGTGCTGTAGACTGAAGTTTTTACTTGGGAATGACCTGAACGTGGCGGATAGCCTCGCGTAGCGCTGATTTCTTGCGAGCGTTTTGTGTCCATAAATGGGGCTTGCGGTGCGACTCGATCTGTGATTCGCTCGGGTTATGTTCATCGATGTGGTTCCGAATGGCCGATCGGCGCCGGCCGTGCTGTTGCGGGAGAGTTTCCGCGAGGGGCGGAAGGTTCACAAGCGTACCATCGCCAATCTGAGCCAGATGCCGCCCGCGTTGATCGATGGCCTACGAGCGCTGCTCGCGGGTGGCGCGGTGGTTGGTGGTGCCGATCAGGCGCTGGAGATCCGGCGTTCGCTGCCGCATGGTCATGTGGCGGCGGCACTCGGGATGATGCGCAAGCTCGGGATACCCCGCCTGCTGGGCCGGAGGGCGTCGCGCGAGCGCAGTCTCGCCCTGGCGCTGATCGCCGGCCGGGTGATCGCGCCGGGATCGAAGCTCTCGACCCTGCGCGGCCTGAACCCGGAGACCGCAACATCGAGCCTCGGGCAGATGCTTGATCTCGGTGTCATTGAAGAGCGCGAGATCTATGCGGCGCTGGACTGGCTGGGCACGCAGCAGGGGCGGATCGAACGGGAGTTTGCAAGGCGCCATCTGCGCGACGGCACGCTGGTGCTCTACGACGTCAGTTCATCCTACCTCGAAGGCCGGCATTGCGAACTGGCACACCACGGATACAGCCGGGATCACCGGCCCGATCGGCCGCAGATCGTCTATGGTCTGCTGTGCGATCGCGAGGGGCGGCCGATCGCAGTGGAAGTGTTCGAAGGCAACACCGCCGATCCGGCGACGATCGCCGCCCAGGTGGAGAAACTCAAGCGCCGGTTCCATCTCGAGCGCGTCGTCCTGGTGGGTGATCGCGGAATGATCACCACGGCGCGGATCCGCGAGACGATCAAGCCGGCGGGGCTGGACTGGATCAGCTGCCTGCGCGCGGGGCAGATCCAGGATCTTGCCGAGGGACCGCTGCAGATGTCGCTGTTCGACGAGCGCGATATCGCCGCGATCACGTCGCCCGATTATCCGGGCGAGCGGCTGATCGCCTGTCGCAACGCCGCCCTGGCGACCGAACGACGGCGCAAGCGCGAGGCGCTGCTCGTGGCCACCGAGACGGAACTGGCGCGGATCCGGGATGCGACACGGCGCAAACGCGCTCCTCTTCATGGCGAGGCCGCGATCGGGCTGGCGGTGGGGGCGGTGATCAACCAGCGCAAGATGGCCAAGCATTTCGATCTCACCATCACCGCCAGCCGCTTCGATTTCCAGCGCAACGCCGCCAGCATCGCGCGCGAGGCGGCCCTCGACGGCATCTATGTCATCCGCACCAGTGTGAGCGCGGACGTCATGAGCGAGACCGAAGCCGTGTCAGCCTACAAGGATCTCTCACGGGTGGAACGGGCGTTCCGGTCCCTCAAATCGGTCGATCTCGCGATCCGCCCGGTGCATCACTGGCTCTCGCCGCGGGTGCGTGCCCACGTCTTCCTCTGCATGATGGCCTATTACGTCGAATGGCATCTGCGCGACGCCCTCAAGCCCCTGCTGTTCCAGGATCACGACCGGCCAGGCGCGGAAACTGAACGCTCATCGCCGGTTGCCCCCGCATCGATATCCCCGGCCGCCGATCGCAAGCGCGGGCGACGCCGCAACGACCAGAACCTGCCGATTTCGAGCTTCACCGACCTGATGGCGCATCTCGCCACACAGACCCTCAACACCGCCTCCCTACCCAAGGCGCCGAACGCCACCTTCACCGCTCTGGCAAACCCCACGTCGCTGCAAACCACCGCCTTCGCCCTGATCGGGATCGACCCCATGCGTGTCCAGTAAGCGGCAAAATCAGATCTCGAAGTTCACCGATAAATACAGGGAATTTGCTTTCGAATCAGTGAAAACTTCAGAGTAGATCAGGGGCATGGTGATACTGAACAGGATCATCGGAATGACGATGAACATGTTGAAGATGCCCATGTAGACGCCCGTTCGGGCGGAGGGGATCGAATCTGTCAGCATGACATAGGGGTTTCCCATGATGCTTCCCCAGCCCAGGCCAACGCCGATGACGGCGACGAACAGCCAGTCACGATCATGGATCAGCGGGATGGCGAGCATCGTCAGACCCGCAGCGACCAGACACAGCGCATGAACCTTGTCAGGGCCGAATCGGCGGCTGACGGGCACCATCGCATAGGCAGCAGCGGCCGCGATCAGATTGTAGAATGCGCCAATGTCGCCATTGGTCAGAACCGCACTGCGAAATCCGTCGGATGCAACGATATTCGTATGATATACGGTTTCGGATATCGAATAGATGACGTAGCCCCAGTAGCAGCTCATCGCGTACCATTGGAACAGACTCATCATTCCCATGCGCCGCATCGGGGCGGGCATTTCCCGGATGGCGCTGAAGATTTCGCCGAGAGTCGACTGCTTCGGCTCGACCGGTGGAGCCGGCAATTCGGGGACGGCGAGGACCGACCAGAGAATGGTGGAAATCGAGACCACCGCCCCGATCACGAACACGACATGGGTAACAACCGGTATCCCATTCGCGGCCACCGCGTTTCGGCCGACGCCAAGCGCCACCAGGACGGCCGGCGCCGCATAGGCCAGGGTTTGCGCGAGACCCGTGAAGGAACTTTGAGTGAGAAAGCCCAATTCGCGCTGGCCCGCCGACAGGCGGTCGGAAACGTAGGCGCGATACGGCTCCATCGTGACATTGTTGGCAGCGACCAAAATCCAGAGCAGCGCCGCGGCCACGCCGATCGATCCGCTATAGGGCATCGCGAACAGGCACAGGCTGCACGCCAGAGCACCCGCAATGAAATACGGCACACGGCGCCCCCATCTGGTGCGCGTCCGATCGGAGAGCGCGCCGATGACAGGCTGCACGAGCAAGCCCGTTACCGGCCCCGCGAGATTGAGCAGCGGCAGGACCGCCTGGCTGGCGCCGAGATAACTGTAAATCGGTCCCATATTTCCCTGCTGCAATCCAAAACTGAACTGCAGACCGAAAAAGCCGAGATTCATCAATAAAATTCGCCAAAATGACAGAATTGGCTTTGGCTTCTCGTGTTGTGCGATTTCGGTCACCACTCTCGTTCCACCCGCTGCGCCCCTTCCTTCCTGTTAGTCTATGACATAAACACTCGACGCTTGCAATCGATTGCACTAGGGTTTGTTCTGTTGGGGGAAATGAGAAACGCCATGGAAGAAACGCACGAGATCGTTGTTGCCGATATCGGCGGCACACATGCGCGCTTCGCGCGCGCGCAACTGTGCGCACGGGGGGTTGCATCGGTTTCATCGCCGGTCACGCTGCGGACGAGCGATTTCGCATCGCTTGATCTCTGCTGGAAGGAATTTGCCAACCGTCAGGATACGCCGCTGCCGAAGGACGCGAGCATCGCCGTCGCCTCGCCGGTGTCGGCGGATGTCATGAAATTGACTAACAGCTCCTGGCTGATCCGCCGCGCGCATCTGCGCGACGAGCTTGGCCTTGAGACTGTTATTCTTCTCAACGATTTTTCAGCCATCGGCCATGCTGTTGCACACCTGCCGCAAGAGGGATTTTCGCATCTCTCAGGCCCGCCGAGGCCCCTTCCGGAAAGCGGGGTGATCAGCGTTATCGGTCCGGGGACGGGGCTTGGCGTGTCGTGTATTCTTCGCAAAGACGGCCACAGCTTCATCATCGGCAGCGAGGGAGGGCATATCGATTTTGCGCCGCTCGACCTGTTCGAGGATTTTCTGCTGACAAGGCTCCGCAGCCGATATCCCCGCGTCTCCGTCGAGCGCGTTGTGTCGGGGCCGGGACTGTCGAACATCTATCAATCCCTCGCCGAGATGGAACGGTGTCCGGTGCGGTTTGCCGATGATCGGCGTCTCTGGACCACGGCACTGAGCGGCACCGACAGACTGGCCTCCGAGGCGCTGGCGCGGTTCTGCCGATGCCTCGGGGCTGTCGCGGGTGATCTCGCACTGGCGCACGGGGCGGCGGCGGTCGTCATCGCCGGCGGGGTCGGCGCGCGCCTTGCCGATTATCTGCCGAAATCGGGGTTCGCCGCGCGCTTTGCCGCGAAAGGGCGGTTTGAACCAATCATGGCGGATATGCCTGTGAAGCTTCTCATCCACCCGCAGCCGGGGCTGTATGGCGCCGCGATGGCCTATCTAGAGCATCATCCGATCAGATGGAGTCATCTGATCGGATAAAATGGATCGGAAAGTGCTCTGGTGTCCCGAACCTGAAATCCACCGGATTTCAGATTCGGGACACTATTGAACGTCAAGCCATAGTTTCGCCAGCGTTCCGGCATCGTCGTGGCTGTCGATCGCGCGCCACATCGCCTGGGCTTTGGCTGGCTCACCGGCTTCCTTGAACGCGATCCCCATCTCAAGCTCGGCCTGGGCGGGTTGAGACAGCCGACCTGAGCGGATCGCCTCTGCCATGAGACGCAGGCCCGCTTTGTCGCCGCCCTCGACACTGTTCCATCCGATGTAGAACAACGCCTGTTCATCGTGAGACTTCCGGGCTTGCGCGACTGCCGCGGCCTGCCCCGCGCCCTGGTCGGCGACACGCTTCTTGACCAGGGCCATGAGGCGCTTCTGACGGTCCAGATCGGCGCCGGCGCCCATCACCCCACTGGCGAAACCGTGGGTGATGATGGCCAGCGCCTCGTTGTTCAGCCCCGCCTGCAACGCCTCCTGGGTTGCAAGCATATAGGCGGGTTCGGTTGCCGGAACCCCTGCGGCCTGCTGCAGCCTGAAGAAATCGAGCGCCAGGCGGTCGGCATAAACCGGCCTGGTCCGCAAGACGCCGAGCAACTGCGTCCAGTTCGCCTGCGTGGGATAGGCCTGCACCATCAGGGACAGGGCGCGGACATACCCGTCATTGTCCCTGGTCGTGGCATAGCAATAGGCGACCATCTGCAAATCGGTGAGTGAGCCATGCGGCCCGACCGCCTGGCTGAGCGGCGCGCACTCGTTCAACTTGAAATAGGATTGCAGCAATAATTGGTGATAGCGCGGGTCCCTGGACAGATGCGTCTTGATGACACCTGCGGCATGGGCGTAGTCGCCGGCCGCGTAGTAGGAACTCGCCTCCGCCTCGGCGACGACCGTGAGCCTTGGGCCTGACAATTGGCCGCTGGCCAGGAGCCCCGCATAGTCGGCGGCGGCGGCGGCATGGTCGCCGCGGGCCGCATCGATCGCGGCGCGTATCTGCAGGATCGTGAAGCTTTCCTCTGCCGTCTTCCCTGACACTGCCTCGGCTTTTGCCACATCACCGAGCGCCGCGGCGTAGCGGTGCGCGCTCAGGGCCTGCTCGGCGGCCCGCAGCGGGATGGCAATTTGCGGGCGAAGCGCCGCATATGCTGGCGCGGCCATCAGCATGGCGATGCCCAGCGCGAGAGTCCTGCGAAGCGCCTTCATTCACCTCTCCTATTGCGCAAACTGTTCGTTTCCAACGATACCGATCTTGGTCACGTCGTCACGCTCGGCGATCGCCATGACGGCGATGACATCACCGTAGCTCGCGAGCTTGTTCGGGTTGACGTGAACCTCCGGCTGGTCGGAAGCGGCGGCGATCTGCTTGAATTTTGCGTCCAGCGCCGTGAGGTTCGGCACTAACACACCGTTCCAGTAGATCGTTCCGTCGAAATCGATGTCCACCTGAACGACCGGCGGCGGAGAGGTGGGCGGCGGCGGGGCCCCGTTGGGCAGGTTCAGATTGACGGAATGCAACTGGATGGGAATCGTGATGATCAGCATGATCAGCAACACCAGCATCACATCGATCAACGGCGTGGTGTTGATGTCCACCATTTCTTCGGGCTCGTCGCCCGAGCCGAGATTCATCGCCATGGCTAGCTCCCCGCGTTAGGTTCTGGACTCAACTGATCCAAGATGTGACGGCGAGGACGAGGCAGATACCTGCGAGGAAATTTCGTGCGGTTTTGTCGTAGCGTGTGGCGATGGCGCGCCAGTCCTTGAGCCTGCAGAAGGCGCGTTCGATGAGATTGCGCTTTCTGTAGGCGACGGGGTCGAAGGGCGGAATGGCGCGGCGGTTGGGCATGGGCGAGATCACGGGCCTGGTGCCTTGGCGGGTGAGGAAGGCGCGCAGGTCATCGGCGTCGTAGGCTTTGTCGGCGATCAGCTCTTCTGGCCCGACTTGAACAGCGACCTGAAAATAGTCCAATGAAAACAGCCATGTATTGTGGGCGCGTGGTTTCTTAGCACCACACCCTGCGGCTTTCGGGAGGATTTGGATCAGGAAGCGGATGCGTCTCGCACGTTGGCTGGCAGGGCGACGCCGGCGGCCTTGAAGATCGGCCCGATCGAGTTGGTTGCTGGGGTGCGCAGGACGATCTGCTGCCCGCGCTTGCTGATGGTGACCTCCTGGAGGCGGTCGAGATCACGCAGGAGATCGGCCCATTCGACGCGCTTGCCGGCCCGGCGGAGTTTTTCGTCGAGCGCCTGGTGCAGGATCAGCGCGAGGAACGAGCAGAAGACGTGGCCGCGGATGGCGGCGTCGGAGGAATGGTAGATTGGCCGGGTGCGCATTGTCGCCTTCGCGACACGGAACAGCCGTTCGACATTCTGCAGGTCCCGGTAGCGGATCACCGCCTGCAGCGGTGAAATCCGGGCGTTGGAGCGCAGCACGAAGACGCCGTCGAAGCGGGCTTCCTCGGCGAGCTTGCCGGCGTCGATCTCGAACAGCTTGTGCTTGCGGCCGGGCTTTGCGTCACTGACCGGGCGCAGGAAGCGGCGATAGGCGGAGTTGCCGATCAGCGCCTTATCGCCGCGCGTCAGCTGACGATCGAGGGCGGCGACCACCTTGCGCCTGGTCTCGGCCTCTTCGATGGCCACCGCCTCGTTGCGGCAGACGATATAGCGCTTGCCCGCGACCTTGACCTCCTTGATGAAGAGCTGGGTCTCGTCGCCACCGGCGCGCTCGAGGCAGAGCGGGGTGTAGGGGCGCTCATCGGCCAGCACCACCTCGCGGACGATGCGGTCGGTGCGTTCCCTTGCGCCGAGCACGTATTCCAGCCCGCGCTCCTCCAGCGCGGCGATCGTCGCGGCACTGATCATGCCGCGATCGGCGACGACGCAGACCCGGCCGATGCCGAAGCGCGACCGCAGGCGGTCGATCACCGGCACCAGCACCGAGACATCGGCGGTGTTTCCTGGCCACATCTCGGTGCAGATTGGCCTTCCGTCCTGATCGATCACCACGCCGAGGATCATCTGCGCGAGCTGTGGGCGGTAATCCTTGGAGTGGCCCCGCGCGCCCAGCGTCTCGCCGCCGGCACCTTCGAAATACAGCGAGGTGGTGTCCATGAACACGACCGAGAGGTCGGTGAACAGATCATGCCGTCGGGCGAAGAGACGCTCTTCCACCAGATCCTTCACCGTCCGTGGCGCAAAGGGCGTGGCATCCCCCTGTTCCTCGTCCGGCAGCTCTTCGCCGAGCCAGGCCATGGCGCGGTAGAGGTGATGCAGGCCGAGCTCCTCGGTGCCGGGAATGTCGTAATCCTCGAGCCATTTGTCGCAGGCGCGATCCGAGCCCGAGACCATGATCCGGTGGAGCACGGTGGCGAACACCGCGCGCTCGACCGGGAACTCGAACTGCCGCCCGGCCAGCAGCTCCTCGAACACAGCAGCGATCCCGCTCTCCTGCCACAGTCGGCCGAACAACAGCGGCGCGCCGATCCGCTTGCAGCTCAGCCCGTCCGGATTGCCTGCCGCCAGCTGGGCCAGGACCGAGGCACGGTCGGCATAGCGCGCGATCGAGGCGGCGAGGCGGTCGAGACCTCCATCGGCCAGGACGACTTCCTTCCGGCCCAGGTTCTTGATGATGCGCTGCTTGCTGCGCCCGTCCTCACGGACGCTCTCGACCAGATAAAGGTAGCTGTAGCCGTTGATTCGCTTCTCGCGCACGAACATGCCGAATTGGCAGCCGAAAACCAATCATAAATCAAGTTAAAAGAAGCAATTTACGCAATTATTTAGCACCACGTTTTTGCAAAATCCCGACGTGCCTACGAAAATCTCGAGTGAAATCAAAGATCTCAACTTACGATACCGTATCGTTCCGGGTTTGACTGTTTAAGTCGGGTCTGGTGGCGGTATTGTGGGCAGAAGCGCCCTGGCGCCGCTGATGTCGGAGGCCTGTCCCGGCGTCAGGAGGAGTGCGGCGATGCGCCCCTGCTCATCCGCGACGGCGTGGATCTTGGTCGTCCGTCCACCCTCGACCGGCCGATAGCCTGGCTTTGCGCCCCCCTTTACCGCCCGCGGCCGCGCGATGTGCCCGAACCGAGGTGCTGTCCACCATGGCGATGCGCGGCGGATACGCGCAGGCGACCAGGGCCGCAAAGATCTCCTGCCAGAGGCCACGCTGGCTCCAGCGGTTGAACCGGTTGAACACCGTGGTTCGTGGCCCATAGGCCTCAGGAAGCGCTCGCCATCGCAAGCCCTCGCGAAAGCGATGCAGGATGCCGCTCAGCACCCGGCGGTCATCAACCCGAGGCTTGCCGCCAAGCTTCGGCAGCAATGGTTCGATCGCAGCCCATTGCGTGTCGTTCAGCCAGAAAAGTTCCGCCATGTTCCAAGTCCTCCAAACAGACTTGAATCAGACGCTCCGTAGTCATGGCAATAGGTACAGAACCTAGAGCCAGTGGGGTCGGTCACGAAATTCACCTTCGTGATTCCCACCTGCTGGCAGATAAACAAGACCTGCCCGACCGATTTGTATTGCGCATTTCTATCGCCACGGATCACGATGGCCGGCTGTGGATTTTCGCGCGCGATTTTGATCATGTCCCGACGCAGCGTCGCCACATCGGGGATCAGTTGCTGGTTCCAGTAAATCCCGCCCTTGCGATCGACCGAAATGTTGATGTTTTCCGGCCTGGTTTGCAGCGGCTGATTTTTTTCATGCGGGAGCTGAACGGGAATGGTGTGCGTGACCACCGGAATGGTGATGAGAAAGATGATCAGCAGCACCAGCATCACGTCAACGAGGGGGGTGGTGTTGATGGTGGAGACGAGGTCGTCGTCTCCATCACCGCCAAGCTGCATTGCCATGGCTGTTACGCCACCTGCTCGGCGGCATCGCTGCTCAGCAGCACGAAGAGCATCTTTTTGGCGAATTTGCGCACGAGATCCATCGACCTCTTGTTGCGGCGCACGAGGAAATTGTACCCAAGCACGGCCGGAACCGCGACCGCGAGACCGATGGCGGTCATGATCAGCGCCTCGCCCACGGGGCCGGCCACCTTGTCGATGCTCGCCTGGCCGGCGATGCCGATAGCGGTGAGCGCGTGATAGATGCCCCAGACCGTGCCGAAAAGCCCGACGAACGGCGCTGTCGAGCCGACCGTGCCCAGCAGCGCCAGCCCGTCTTGCAGGCGGCTTTGCACACCGGCCACGCCATCCTCGATCGACGAGGTCGCGAAGCTGTGCAGATCGATTTTACCAAGCAGGCCCGGATGTTTCTCGAGCGACTCGATGCCGGTCTGGGCGACGTAGTGAAAGGCCGTGCCTTTCCTCATTGTCGCGGTCGCGACGCGGACGGAGCCGGCATTCCAGAAGCCCGCATCGACCGCCTTCGCGTCGCGAAACAGTCGCGATTGGGCGATCCCCTTGGTGATCAGCACGTACCAGCTGCTCATCGACATCACGACCAGGATGAGCAAGGTGCCGCGCGCGACAAAATCACCATGGGCCCACAATGCACCGAGCCCATAAGGATTTGCTATGCTGATGATTCGGGGCTGGCGGGCGGGCGGCGGTGCTACGGGCGGCGCGGCCTGGGCGCCATTGGCAGTGGCGGCAGAGGACGCAGGCGCGGGCGTGCTGGCTGCCGCCGGCGCGGCGGCGGCAGAGGACGCAGGTGCGGGCGTATTGGCTGCCGCAGGCGCGGCAGCGGCAGGCGCGGGAGACGGGCTGGGCGCGGAGCTTTGGGCGTGTGCCACGGACAGCCCGGAGCAGAGGAGAAACATCGCCGCAAGTCGGAAAAGATTCTGTTTGTTTGACATCGTCGTCACCTAAACTTGACTGTTAAAATAAGGTCCGGACACGCCGGGGATCAATTCGCCCTGAATTCAAAGGGGGCTCGCACCAGAACAGTCTTCCCCTGGCCGTGACAGGACAGCATGCTGACGCCTTGCAGGGCGAGCCGGTTGACGCCCGGGAAAGTCGAGGACACGACGTGGGGATTCGCGACCGCGCCGCTGGCCTCAACCGAGAACTCGACGACCACGCTTGCACTGTTGATCCCCTCCGAGTCGGATAGTCTCTGGAATGCGTTGGAAAGTGCCTGAGCAACGCGCACGATATTGGGGCAGACCACGCCGATGCTGACAGGATGTGGCTTGGCGGGCGCGGGCTTGGCGGGGACGGGCTTGAGCGCGGTGGGAGCCGTCGGCCTGGTGGAAGACGTTACGGCAAACACCGGCTTTTGCCGCGGCGGTTGTTGAATCTGGACAATCGGCGGCGGGATGTAGGGTGGCGGCGGCGCGCTCAATACGGGCGGGGGCGGGGGCGGCGGCGCTACCGGCGGCGGCGGCGGAGCAGAGGCTTTCACAATCTTGATTTCCAGAGGCTTCCTGAGCAGATCGACCGCGCTCGTGGCCAGGCCCGAGACAAGGGCATAGACGAGGAAGACATGCAGCACGATGACGATGCCAATGCCAATCGCCTTGTTTCGGTTCATTGGAACGTTGTCGCCAAACTCCATAGTCAATCTCTCCCGGGAGATCGCCCGCAGGGGCCTGATTTTATAAAAACCGCGGCGCGCGGCACCGGCCGGCCCATTCCGGCTTTGGACAAGGGACAGTCACAAAGAGAGGCCAGGCCGCTCGCGAACCTGGCCAGTTTGAAACAACAGTTCAGGTTAGAAATTGTAGCGAACCGAAGCCTGGACCGTTCGCCCATTGAACGCGCGGGCTGCCGCAGCCGTCGCGCCGCTGATATTGTCCAGCTCCGAATAGGCAATCGCGTTGGTCACGTTGCTCGCGGTGAGCATCGCTGTGAGCTTGGGGGTCACGTGATAGGTCGCGAACAGGTTGAGCAGCGCATAGCCCGGCATGACGATGGTGTTCTGATCATTGCCGTAGGACGAGGTTGTTCCGATGACATTGCCGCCGACCGTGAGTTTCCGATACGTGTAGGATGGCGAAATCTGGAAGATCCAGTCGGCCTGGCGCTGTGGCGTCATGCCGAGCGCCCCCGTCTCGTTGGTCGAGGTGATGCGCGCATGGGTGTAGGTCGCGCCAGCCCGGACCTGGAAGCCGCGATAGACATAGCCCAGTTCGATCTCCGCGCCGTATGAGTGGTATTTGTTGGCGGATGCGACCTGTGTGGTCACGTCGTAATTCGACTCCGACGTGTAGGCATCGAACAGCGTGACGAAGGCGTTGAGGTTTCTGTAGCGCCCCTTAACACCGCCTTCATATTGCTTGACTTCATTGATCGGGATCGGGGCCGAACCGTTGAGGTCATTCTGGCCGGGATTGATGATGCGGTCCGCGTTGAAGGAAACGCCATCGCTGATCCGGCCGAAGACTGCGAGGTTGTGGTTGAACTCGTAGTTCGACCCGACCGAGTAGGAGGTGTGCCGAACCGAATAATTCACGTTGTACTGGTTGGCGGCCAGATACCGATACGAACCGTTGCTGAGCACGGCTCCATTGAAATAGCCGCTTGCGTTCTGGATGTCTTCACGGACGCTCGCATCACTGGTCAGCTTGCCGAACGACCAGCCGAGATCGAGATAGGGCGAGGTCGTCACGTACGAGACGTGATAGGTCCGATCGCAACATCCGCCAAAGCCGCTGCCGATGCCGCCGATCGATGTCGTCGAGTTGAGGAGCGCGGCATTCCCCTGATCGATCCCCATCAGATAGGAATTGAAGTTCCACACCAGATCGAGGTTCTGGTTCGCGACGTAAAGTCCGGCCGTGGGCGTGAAGGTGCCGAGCGATCCCGCATCGAGGCTCCTCGACACTTTGAGGTCGTTGGCGATGTTGCCCAGATTGTTGAGGCGGGTGTCAAACGCCACCGTGGAGTAGGCCGTGCCGGTGTAGGTTTGCCCGACATTGGGGCCGGTGACCCATGTGGCGCCGGTAACGACCGAGCCGTTATTCGCCGGATAGATGCCCATGAACCCGCCGCGGATCGCCGCATAACGGAAATTGTCCTTGACGTTTATGCCATTCTCAAATGTCTTCGACAGTTGAAATCCGATCGACGCATCCTTTGCCTGGAAGCCGGAGTTGAAATTGGTCGCGGAATAGCCGTTGTTGGAGTTCAGCGTGACGTCCTGACCCAGATTCGGCGAGTAGAAGCTGAATGTCCGAGGGTCGATGCCCGGGATCGCACGGATCGATCCGTTGATGGTGGTCACCGGCACCGGCAGGGCGGTTGGCCCCTGATCGTCAAGATAGCCGAAATTGACCCGGATATAGCCGCCCTTGATGTCATGCGTGAAATTGCCATGGATCTGGCCGCCATGGGAAATGCCATCCACCGCATTCCGCGATCCGCCCTGCCCGTAATGATAGAAGCCGGCGATCTCGAAGCGGTTGTTGGCGTTGATCGGGCCGCCATACCCGACTTAAACAGTCAAACCCGGAACGATACGGTATCGTAAGTTGAGATCTTTGATTTCACTCGAGATTTTCGTAGGCACGTCGGGATTTTGCAAAAACGTGGTGCTAAATAATTGCGTAAATTGCTTCTTTTAACTTGATTTATGATTGGTTTTCGGCTGCCAATTCGGCATGTTCGTGCGCGAGAAGCGAATCAACGGCTACAGCTACCTTTATCTGGTCGAGAGCGTCCGTGAGGACGGGCGCAGCAAGCAGCGCATCATCAAGAACCTGGGCCGGAAGGAAGTCGTCCTGGCCGATGGAGGTCTCGACCGCCTCGCCGCCTCGATCGCGCGCTATGCCGACCGTGCCTCGGTCCTGGCCCAGCTGGCGGCAGGCAATCCGGACGGGCTGAGCTGCAAGCGGATCGGCGCGCCGCTGTTGTTCGGCCGACTGTGGCAGGAGAGCGGGATCGCTGCTGTGTTCGAGGAGCTGCTGGCCGGGCGGCAGTTCGAGTTCCCGGTCGAGCGCGCGGTGTTCGCCACCGTGCTCCACCGGATCATGGTCTCGGGCTCGGATCGCGCCTGCGACAAATGGCTCGAGGATTACGACATTCCCGGCACCGAGGAGCTCGGCCTGCATCACCTCTACCGCGCCATGGCCTGGCTCGGCGAAGAGCTGCCGGACGAGGAACAGGGGGATGCCACGCCCTTTGCGCCACGGACGGTGAAGGATCTGGTGGAAGAGCGTCTCTTCGCCCGACGGCATGATCTGTTCACCGACCTCTCGGTCGTGTTCATGGACACCACCTCGCTGTATTTCGAAGGTGCCGGCGGCGAGACGCTGGGCGCGCGGGGCCACTCCAAGGATTACCGCCCACAGCTCGCGCAGATGATCCTCGGCGTGGTGATCGATCAGGACGGAAGGCCAATCTGCACCGAGATGTGGCCAGGAAACACCGCCGATGTCTCGGTGCTGGTGCCGGTGATCGACCGCCTGCGGTCGCGCTTCGGCATCGGCCGGGTCTGCGTCGTCGCCGATCGCGGCATGATCAGTGCCGCGACGATCGCCGCGCTGGAGGAGCGCGGGCTGGAATACGTGCTCGGCGCAAGGGAACGCACCGACCGCATCGTCCGCGGCGAGGTGGTGCTGGCCGATGAGCGCCCCTACACCCCGCTCTGCCTCGAGCGCGCCGGTGGCGACGAGACCCAGCTCTTCATCAAGGAGGTCAAGGTCGCGGGCAAGCGCTATATCGTCTGCCGCAACGAGGCGGTGGCCATCGAAGAGGCCGAGACCAGGCGCAAGGTGGTCGCCGCCCTCGATCGTCAGCTGACGCGCGGCGATAAGGCGCTGATCGGCAACTCCGCCTATCGCCGCTTCCTGCGCCCGGTCAGTGACGCAAAGCCCGGCCGCAAGCACAAGCTGTTCGAGATCGACGCCGGCAAGCTCGCCGAGGAAGCCCGCTTCGACGGCGTCTTCGTGCTGCGCTCCAACGCCCGGATTTCACCGCTGCAGGCGGTGATCCGCTACCGGGACCTGCAGAATGTCGAACGGCTGTTCCGTGTCGCGAAGGCGACAATGCGCACCCGGCCAATCTACCATTCCTCCGACGCCGCCATCCGCGGCCACGTCTTCTGCTCGTTCCTCGCGCTGATCCTGCACCAGGCGCTCGACGAAAAACTCCGCCGGGCCGGCAAGCGCGTCGAATGGGCCGATCTCCTGCGTGATCTCGACCGCCTCCAGGAGGTCACCATCAGCAAGCGCGGGCAGCAGATCGTCCTGCGCACCCCAGCAACCAACTCGATCGGGCCGATCTTCAAGGCCGCCGGCGTCGCCCTGCCAGCCAACGTGCGAGACGCATCCGCTTCCTGATCCAAATCCTCCCGAAAGCCGCAGGGTGTGGTGCTAAGAAACCACGCGCCCACAATACATGGCTGTTTTCATTGGACTATTTTCAGGTCGCTGTTCAAGTCGGGCCTGAGTGCAATCAGGTTTTCGCCAGTTTTCCCCGCCGCCGCCGCGGGCGGGGCGCGATACTGGCGCCGCAGGACGCGCGTATGATCAGACGCACCGGCACGACGCTGGAGCGCACGTCCTCTCCCGCCATCCGCTTGAACAGCTTGTTCACCATCAGGCGGGCCCCGGCCGCCAGATCCTGATGCACGGTGGTCAAGGCGGGGGTGTAGGAAGCGGCCAGCATCAGGTCATCGAACCCCACGACCGCGGCGTCGCGCGGGACATTCAGGCCATGACGATCGAAAATGTTGATCGCGGCGCCCGCCAGCTGGTCCGAGGCGGCGAAGACCGCATCGAAGGGCGTCCCCTTGGCCAGAAATTCGCCGATCGCCGCGTGGCTGCCAGCTTTCCTGAACGTCACGCGGCACTCGAGGGCAGGGTCCCAGCTCACACCGGCCCCGGCCAGGGCCTCATGGTAGCCTTCGAAACGCGCGGCGATCTCTGGCAATTCCCGGTCGCCGAAAAAGGCGATCCGCCGATGGCCGCGTTCGAGCAGGTGCTCGACCGCCATGCGCCCCCCGGCGCGGTTGTCGGACCCGACGGTGATGTAGGCGTCATCGCCCATATCGGCGCCCCAGACCACCAGCGGCTTGTAACGCTGGCCCAGCGCCTTGATCTGCGCGTGCTGAGTGCTCTGCCCGATGAGCAGGATGCCATCGCTCCGCCGCTCGATCACCAGATTGGCGAGGCCGTTCGGTTCGCCGGCGCCGATCTTGCGCAGCAGGAGGTCATAGCCGCGATCGGCCAGTTCGTCGGCCAGGAATCCCAGCATCTCGAGGAAAAACGGATCGGATATTCCCTGATCGACTTCATGATGCAGCGGAACGGCGACGGTAATGGTGCCGGTTCTTTGCAGCCGCAGGTTGCGGGCCGTGTGGTCGACCGTATAGCCGACAGCTTCGGCGATTTCCCGAATTCTCTCCCGTGTCGCCTGGCTGATGAGCGTGCTGCCCCGCAACGCCCGGGAAACGGTCGCCTCGGAGACGCCGGCTAGGCGGGCGATATCAGACATTTTTCTTGACACGTGAGCGATACCCTATCCCGTTGTCTCACATACGAGCGTGGCGGGCGCTGCCAACCACACCCGACGCCGCGGGGCGCCCGGCCGGACGCCGATCCGGAACGGGCGCGCCCCTCGCGCATGGACCTTGGCGTCAATAGCACCGCGGCGTGCGCGATGTCGAAATGCCGCACGCCGATGGGCCAGCGTCGCCCGGATACCGGGCCGTGGTGATCGGGGTATTGGCGTCGCAGAGCCTGGCGAAGCCGGCCGTGGCGCATGCGGGGGGCACGCGCCGCCGATCGATGCGTTTCCGGAAATTCGGGTCCTCCGTGGGGGCGGCGCGGTCAGCTCAGCAGGGCTGCGAGCAGGGAATCGAGCCGCTTGCGGCCCTCATAGGTCGCCGCGACGCGCGCTGCCGTGATGTCGAGATAGCCGGCCTCGATCGCCCGCGCCGTCATGTCGGGGTCGAGCAGGCTGACGAGATCGCGGCCGGTTCGCGCCGCGTAGGCGTCGCGGTCGATTCCCTCGGCGAGACGCAACCCCATCAGCAGCGCCTCGCGGGCCCGGTCATCGGCGCCGATCGCGATCTCCTCGGTGCTGCCATGACCTGCCGCCTCGACCCGCGCGGCCCATTCCTCCGGCGCGCGGTGCCGCCGGGTTGCCAGCAGTGTCGTGCCCAGGCTGATCCGCCCATGCGCGCCGGCACCGATGCCGGCATAGTCGCGGTAGCGCCAGTAGGCGAGGTTGTGGCGCGATTCCTCGCCGGGCTTCGCGTAGTTGGAGATCTCGTAGGGGGCGAGGCCGAAGCGGGCCGCTTCCTCGGCGGTGGCGTCGTAGAGCGCGGCGGCGTCGTCATCCTCGGGGAGCGCGAAATCGCCGCGGGCATGGGCGGTGGCGAAGCGGGTGCCGGGCTCGATGGTGAGCTGGTAGAGCGAGAGATGATCGAGCCCGACGGCGAGGGCGGCGCCGAGTTCGGCGCGCCAGGCGGCGAGCGTCTGGCCGGGCCGGGCATAGATCAGGTCGAAGGACAGGCGCGGGAAGATGGCGCGGCCGAGTTCGACCGCGGCCAGCGCCTCGGCGGCGCCATGCTCGCGGCCGAGAAAGCGCAGCGCGTCGTCGTTCAGGCTCTGCACGCCGATCGAGACGCGGTTCACCCCGGCCGCGCGATAGGCGCGGAACCGCCCGGCCTCGATGCTGGTGGGGTTGGCCTCGAGCGTGATTTCGAGATCGGGGGCGGGGGCGAACAGGCGGCAGGCCCGCCCGATCAGTGCGGCGACGCTTTCGGGCGCCATCAGGCTCGGCGTGCCGCCGCCGAAGAAGATCGAGGTCAGGCGGCGCGGGCCGAGGCGGGCGGCCTCGTAGTCAAGCTCGGCGAGGAGTGCGGCGACGATCCGCGGCTCCGGGATGCGCTCGCGGACATGGGAGTTGAAGTCGCAATAGGGGCATTTTGCCTTGCAGAAAGGCCAGTGGATATAAAGGGCGAGCGGGGTCATGCGGGGTGGTTTAGCATGTCTTGCGCGGAAGGAAGATCTGGGCCATACGGCGCGGGTCGGCACGCTTTCGAGCGAGGATGCCGATAATTCGCACACGAAGCGCCTTATCCAGCGCGCTGGTTCCGGTGCCGCAAGGCTCGGCTTCGTGGAGGTTCAACCGGATGGCGGCCCGCGCGGTCGCCCCAGACAAGGATACCAGATCATGGCGATGCCAGACGTTTCCCTGCGTCAGCTCCTCGAAGCCGGCGTGCATTTCGGCCACAATACCCGCCGCTGGAACCCGCGCATGTCGCCGTTCCTGTTCGGCGTGCGCAACCAGGTTCACATCATCGACCTGCAGCAGACGGTGCCGATGCTCGAGCGCGCGCTGCGCGAGATCCGCAACGTGACCGCCGGCGGCGGGCGGGTGTTGTTCGTCGGCACCAAGCGGGCCGCGGCCGAGCATGTGGCCGATGCGGCGAAGCGCTGCGGGCAGTATTATGTGAACCACCGCTGGCTCGGCGGCATGCTGACCAACTGGAAGACCATCACCAACTCGATCCGCAAGCTGCGGCAGATGGAAGAGACGCTCGCCGGCGAGGGCCAGGGCCTGACCAAGAAGGAAATGCTGAACCTGATGCGCGAGCGCGAGAAGCTCGACCGCGCGCTGGGCGGCATCAAGGAAATGGGCGGCCTGCCGGACATCCTGTTCATCATCGACACCAACAAGGAGAAGCTCGCGGTCGAGGAAGCCAACAAGCTCGGCATTCCGGTCGTCGCGGTGCTCGACTCGAACTCGAACCCCGAGGGCGTCACCTATCCGATCCCGGGCAATGACGACGCGATCCGCGCCATCACGCTGTATTGCGACCTGGTCGCCAACGCGGTGCTCGACGGGATCAGCGCCGAGATGGCCGCTTCCGGCGCCGATATCGGCGCGCTGGAGGAGCTGCCGGCCGAGGCGGTGGCGGACGAGGACGCCGAGGCGCAGGCCTGAGCCGCAGGCGGGACGAATTCCGGGCCCGCCGCGCGGCGGGCCCGGCCCTGTTCATTTTCTGAGGAGAACTCCCATGGCCGAAATCACCGGCGCGATGGTCAAGGATCTGCGTGAAAAGACCGGCGCGGGCATGATGGACTGCAAGAAGGCGCTGACCGAGAGCGGCGGCGACATGGAGGCCGCGATCGACTGGCTGCGCAAGAAGGGTCTTGCCGCGGCGGCCAAGAAGTCTGGCCGGACGGCGGCGGAAGGCCTGGTCGGCGTTGCGCATGAGGGCAACAAGGCGGCGATGGTCGAGGTGAATGCCGAGACCGACTTCGTGGCCCGCAACGAAGCGTTCCAGAATTTCGTCGAGACCGCGGCGAAGCTGGCACTCACCGTGGGCGAGGATGCCGAGGCGCTGAAGGCGGCCACCTATCCGGGCACGTCGCACAGCGTTGCCGACGAGCTGGTCAGCCTGGTCGCGACCGTCGGCGAGAACATGTCGATCCGCCGGGTTGCGGTTGTCGAGGTGAAGGACGGCGTCGCGGCCTCCTACGTGCATGGCGCGTTGAAGCCGGGGCTCGGCAAGATTGGCGTTCTGGTGGCGCTCGAGGGCAATGCCAGCGAGGCGCTGGCGACGCTGGGCCGGCAGATCGGCATGCATGTCGCGGCGACGCGGCCGGACGCGCTGAGCATCGCCGAGGTCGATCCGGCGGCGCTGGAACGCGAGAAGGCGGTGCTGGCCGAGCAGGCACGCGCCTCCGGCAAGCCGGAAGCGATCATCGAGAAGATGGTCGAGGGCCGGGTGAAGAAGTTCTACGAGGATGTGGTGCTGCTGGAGCAGACCTGGGTGCACGACGGCGAAAGCAAGGTGCAGAAGATCGTCCAGGGCGCGGGGGCGACGCTGACCCGTTTCGTTCGGTTCACCCTGGGCGAGGGGATCGAGAAGGAAGCCACGGACTTTGCGGCGGAAGTCGCGGCGGCGGCGGGGGTCTGACCCTTCGCTGCGATCCGCCGCGCGGCGATGCGCGGCGGGAGTGGGATGTCGAGGACGGCGGCGCGGCGATCGCGCCGCCGTTTTCATGTCCGGCCGCCGGGGTGGGCAAGAGCGGGTTGCGCCGCCCTGCCCTGCCCTGCCCTGCGTCGCTCAGACCAGCGCGGGCAGTGGCGGCGATGCGGCGGGCGGGCGGGCGGGCGCGGTGGCGGCGGGAGCGGCGAGGGTTCGGAAGCCGGCGACGCGGTCGGCCAGGCGGCCGATTTCCTCGCGCAGGGAATGGGTGGCGGCGGAGGTTTGCTCGACCATCGCGGCGTTCTGCTGCACGGCAACGCTGACCTCGCCGGCAGCGGCATTCAGCTCGGCGAGGCTGCCGGCCTGCTCGGCGGCGGCGGTGGCCATTTCGCCGACCAGGCCGTGCAGGTCGGTGACATGGCTCAGGATGGTATCGAGCGCCGTGCCGGTTTCACCAACGAGACGCACGCCGGCATCCACCTGTTCGGAGGAGCGGGCGATGAGCTGCTTGATCGATTTCGCGGCCTCGGCCGAACGGTGGGCAAGGGCGCGGACCTCGGTGGCGACGACGGCGAAGCCGCGCCCGGCCTCGCCCGCACGGGCGGCCTCGACCCCGGCGTTCAGCGCCAGCAGGTTGGTCTGGAACGCCACCTCGTCGATCAGGCCGATGATCTGGTCGATCTCGCGGGATGACGCCTCGATCCGGTTCATTGCCGCCACCGCCTCGCCGACGACGGCGTGGGATTTGCGCGCGGCAGCGCTGGTGGCATCGACCGCCTTGGCGGCGCGGGCGGCATTGGCGGCGGTTTTGCCAAGGCCGGTGGTCACGCTGCCGAGCAGGGTGCTGACCTGTTCGAGGGAGGTGGCCTGACGCTCGGTGCGGCCGGAGAGATCGCCGGCGGCGGTGGCGATTTCGGTGACGCCGAGATTGATCTCGTCGGTGCTGCGGCGCACGCCGGCGATGCTTTCCGACAGGCGGCTCGCGGCCGTGTTGAAATCGACGCGCAGCCGGTCGAGCGAGGGGATCAGTTCATGGCCGATCGCGACGGAGAGATCGCCGTTGGACAGGCGCGCCAGCGCATCGCCGACCAGCCCGACCTCGCGCATGCGGGCGGTGAGATCGACCGCGAACTTGACGACCTGGATCACCTTGCCCTCGGTATTGTAGACCGGATTGTAGGTGGCCTGGAGCCAGACGGACCGGCCGCCCTTGCCGATGCGCTCGAACTCGGCGGAGAAGAACTCGCCCTTGCGCAGCCGCTCCCAGAAGGCGGCGTAGGCCGGGCTCGCGGCATAGGACCGGGTGGCGAACATGGCATGCCGGCGGCCGACGACCTCGTCGCGCGCATAGCCCATCGTGGCCAGGAAGTTGCCGTTGGCATCGAGAATGGTGCCGTCGAGCGTGAAGGTGATGACGGCCTGCGAGCGGCCGATCGCGTTGATCAGGCCCTCATTGGTGGCGGCGGCGGTGGTTTCGGCGGTGATGTCGAGCGCGGCGGCGGCGATCCGCACCACGCGGCCGCTTCGGTCGCGCACCGGGGTATAGACGGCGCGCAGCCACAGCTCGTTGCCGGCCTTGCCGAGGCGGCGGAACACGCCGGAACTGGCGGCGCCGGCGGCAAGGCCGCGCCAGAAGGCGGCATAGGCCGCGCTGTCGCGCTCGGCAGGGGCGACGAGCAGGCGGTGATGGCGGCCGGCAAGCTCGGCGAGGTTGTAGCCGGTGAGGCGAAGGAAGCGCTCGTTGGCATCGAGGATCGTGCCGTCCGGCGTGAAACTGGCGAGACCGAAGGATTCGCCAAGAGATTTCATGTTTCGATATTTGTCTATAAAATGACTTAAACGAAAAACCATGGCGCGGGACGGTCCCTGTCTGCAATCCTCTTCGTGTCTATTTGAGAATTGTGCACACTTGATTAACGGAACCACGGCGGAAGACCGGCGTTTTTCGCGGGTCGGCATCCGGGACGGCGCGGATATCATGGTGTCTGATTTCATTTTCATTGCCGTTTGGACGGGATTTTTTTGCGGGCAATAAAAATTGACGATTTGTCAGCGAGTCCGGCCGAGACCGCGCGCCGCCGCGACGAGCAGGGCGAGAAGGCCGAGAGACGCGGCGACCCAGGCGAGGCGGCTGTAGCGCGGCGCGAAGGTGAAGCGCAGACGGTTGATCCCCTGGTGCAGGGGGACGGACTGGAACACCTCGCCCGTGCGGGTGAGCGGGATTGGCGCCGCGTTGTCGGTGGCGCGCCAGCCGGCGGCGTAAAGCTCGCGGCGGGTCAGGCGCGCGGGCGCCGCACAGGTGGCGATGACATGATCGGTGCCGGGCGATGACAGGGAACAGGCCGGGTCGGTCGTGTAGAACGGCGCGGCGTTGGTCAGGCGCCAGATGCTGAGCAGATGGTCCGACCAGGCGCGGACCAGGTAGGGCGACCGGGGAGCACTGAACACGAGGCGCGGGGTGTGGAGGGGGACCGGCTTGCCGTCGGGCCCGGTGATCGCGACGGCGGCGGGGTTGTGGGTGATGTAGGCCCAGACGGCATCCGGGCTGGTGCCGCCGCGATGGGCGAAGGTGATGGTGTAGGCCTCGCCCTGCCGCAGATGGACGGGGTGGTCGAGCTTCACGGTGAAGGGGCCGTTATCCGGCGAGCCCTGCATCGGCGCGTGGCCGGAGGCGCAGGCGGCGCCGGGCGCGCCGGGGCAGATCGTGATGGTTCCGGTGCCGTTGGCGGCGTTGCCATAGGTGCCGTGGAGAATGCCGATCCGGGTGAAGGCGGGGAGCCTGGCAAGGGCGGCGGAGGCGGTGCCGCGGAAGGTCATCGCATGGCCCGGCGCGAGGGGAATGCCCAAGGCATTGGCGCTGATCGGCGGGAAGGCGACGGTGGACGCGGGGATGAAGGACGGGGGGGCGATCAGGTAGCGGATGGCAAGGGCGGCATAGGCCGGCTCGCGGCGCAGGAATTCATCGCGGGCGTAGGTGGGGGTGAGCGGGGCGAAAAGCGGCTGGAACAATGCGGGAGGCAGACGCCCGCCGAATTCGGGGGCGAGATGGTCATGGATGTAGCGGGCGAAGGAGAGGTCGGCCGGGAAATATTCGTAGTTGATGTCGGGATAGCCGAAATAGGCGGAATAATTGGCGAGGATCGGGCTGAGCGTGTAGGCGCGGGCCGGGGTGAGGTGGGTGCGGAGATAGGCGAGCGCCGCCGTATCGAGCGTGCCGGCGCGGTGATTGCCGAGCCGGGGGACGAGGAACAGGGCGATGGCGTTGGTGGCGAGCAGCGCGACGAAGGCGAGGCGCCGGGCCTCGCCGCGCAGGGCGTAGAGCGCGAGGGCGGCCAGCAGGAGACTGGCGGCGGCGGCGGCGAGGGCGGCGCGATACCAGGCATGCTGGATGATGGCGGCAGCGGCGGCGAGGCGCCAGGGCAGCAGCGACGGCGCGGCGAGCACGCCGGCCGCGAGCAGCAGGACGAGGGCGGCCAGCAGCGGCAGGGCCCGGGGCAGCGGGGCGGAGCGGGCGGCGTCGATCCCGCAGGCGGCGAGGGTGGCGATGGGCAGCAGCCAGATGGGGGTGGCGTAGCGCCAGAAATAGACCTTGCCGAGGCCGGGGATGAGGTTGCTGGCGGCGATGATGGGGTGGATGCCGAACAGGCGGGCGAGGCAGCCCAGCGTCCAGACGCCGAGGAACAGGGCGAGGCCGCGATCGCGCGCCGCGATCAGCCCGGACAGGGCGGCGAGGATGGGCAGCAGGCCGATGGAGCGGCCGGTCGCGTCGGCGAGGCCGAACAGCGGGTCGCTGCCGATCCAGTCATTCAGGGGGCCGAAGACATAGGGCACGAGGAGGCCGGCGATGCCCCGCGCGGGGATCGATTGCTGGCCGAAATTATGGCCGCCGAGCTGGCCGCTGGCGAGCAGTGCATCGGCGAAGGCGACGAGCTGGGGCGCGGCGATGGCGAGGCCGCAGAGGCCACCGGCGGCGACGCGGAGGGCGAAGGCTGCCCGGTGCGGGGCGCGGACGAGGCGGAAGGCGGCCCAGGCGAGGGCGAAGAGCCCGTTGAGATACGCGGCTTCGGGGAAGCCGGCGAAGATCGAGAAGGCGATGCCGAGCGCGACCAGGATGACGGCGCGGTGGGGGTGCGCCGGGTCTCGCGCATCCTCGATGCCGTGCAACGTGATGGGCAGGAAGGGCATCGCGCAGAGTTCGCCGATATGCGGCGGGTAGGCGAAGACGGAGTTGAAGGCGAAGAGCAGCGCGCCGGCGAGGGCGGCGAGGCGGCCGAGGGACAGCCGGCGGAACAGGGCGTAGGTCGCGAGGCCGAGCATGGCCTGCATGAGGGTTTGCAGCCAGACGACGCCTGTGGGCAGGGCGAGGAGCAGGACGAAGGGCAGGAAGAAGGCGGCGGGCTGGATTTCGCCGGCGAGCGGCAGGCCGATGCCGTTATCGGGGTTCCACCAGGGCAGGCGCAAATGGAGCCAGTCTTGCGCGGCGAGATGGCCGAGGGCCTGGGTGGTCCAGCCGATATTGGGATCGCCGAACGACTGGCCGTGGATCAGGCCGGGGAGGACGCCGGTCGCCGCACCGGAGCTTGTCCAGATCGGGTTCAGGCTGACGCCGAACAGCCAGGCGGGCAGCAGACCGAGCAGCGGGGCCAGCGCGAGGATCAGCGGCGGGACGAGAGGATGGCGGTCGAGCCAGTCGGGGGGCGCGAGGGGGGACGTTCCGGTCATGCGCAGGGCAGTTACGGTAACTTCGTGGTATCTTCAATCCACAGCGATGGCGCGGGGCGCAAGGGGGGATGGCGTGGATCAGCCCCCTGCCCCGCGGCGCGCCGGGCGGGTTGGCCGGATTCCGCTTCGGGTGGGGCTGGTGACGG
>NZ_CAJQZK010000070.1:0-108761 GCF_907164655.1 Acidocella sp. C78 | reverse complement strand
CATTCGGAAAGCATACGATCACCGATCCGCCCGGATTGAGGTGGCGAAGATGCCTTGACAGCACCGCCCAGGGATCGGCCATGTGTTCGAGCACGTCGCCATAAACCAGAACGTCGACGCCATCTGACAGGTCGAAAGGAAAGTCTTCTGTCTCGATGTCGCAGAGGGCAACATCGGTCAGCCGTGTGCGGGCCAGTTCGAGCGCCGTTGCGTCGGCGTCGACACCGAGGACACGGGCGCGCGGGTTGAGCCGGAGGTAGGCGGCGCCGAGAGCGCCGCCACTGCAGCCGACATCGACGACCGTTCGCGCATCCAGCGGGATGGCGGCAAGCAACTCGGGATTGGCAAAGTCCGGATAGGCGCCAGCCATCGCGATTTCCGGCTGCGCGGCCGCGGCAGGGGCCGCGGCGATCAATTCACTCATCAAAATACTCCCTGTCCCGCTCAAATTCCGGACCGGCGGCAAAATGTGAAACGCCGCCACGGCCCACGCCATGATAAACAAAGCCGGCGGCACGAATTGCCTCCGGATCAAAAATATTCCGCAGGTCGACAATCAGTCGTCCCTGCATCCGCGCCGCCAGCCAATCTGGCGAGAGGGCACGGAATTCGTTCCACTCGGTCAGCACGACCAGAATCGCGGCACCGTCAATCGCCGCGGTAGCAGTTTCGGCATACCGAACCGAGCTTGGCAGCAACGGCTTCGCCGCTGCCATCGCTGCGGGATCATAGGCGATGATTTCGCCGCCGTCATCTGCCAGCGCCTCGATTGTGGGAATGGCGGGCGAGTCCCGCATGTCGTCGGTCTCGGGTTTGAAGGCGAGGCCGAGCACGGCGACGCGCATGCCGCGCACCGAGCCGCCGGCGGCATCGAGGATGCGGCGCCCGAGCCCGGCCTTGCGCGCCTCGTTCACCGCGACCACGGCCTCGGTCAGCCGCGAGGGGGCGCGGGCGTCCTGCGCGATGCGAGCTAAAGCGAGCGTGTCCTTCGGAAAGCAGGAGCCGCCGAAGCCGGGGCCGGGATGCAGGAATTTCGGGCCGATCCGCCGGTCGAGCCCCATGCCGCGGGCAACGCCGTGGACGTCTGCCCCTAGAGCCTCGCAGAGATCGGCCATTTCGTTGATGAAGGTGACCTTCATCGCAAGAAAGGCGTTGGCCGCGTATTTGATGAGTTCGGCGGTCTCGAGGGTGGTGATCAGGATCGGCGTCTCGATCAGGTTCAGCGGGCGATAGAGTGCGCGCAGAACCTCGCGGGCGCGCTCGGTCTCGGCACCGACGACGACGCGGTCCGGCCGCATGCAGTCGCTGATCGCGCTGCCCTCACGCAGGAATTCCGGATTCGAGGCGACGTCGATCGTGAGGTCGGGGCGGCGGGCCGCGGCGAGGGCGGCAAGGCGGCGGCCGGTGCCCACCGGAACGGTCGACTTCGTGACAAGCACTGTCGGGTGGTCGAGTGCTGCCAGCACCTGCTCGGTGGCGGCAAAAACATAGGACAGGTCGGCATGGCCGCCGCCGCGGCGGGCGGGTGTGCCCACCGCGATGAATACAGCCTCGGCTCCGGCGATGGCCTCCTCAATGTTGCCGGTGAAGCCAAGCCGGCCAGCGGCGCGGTTGCGCGCAACCAGCGGATCGAGCCCGGGTTCATAGATCGGGATCTCGCCGCGATGCAGCCGGTCGAGCCGCCTTGGGTCGGTTTCCGCGACCATCACGCTCACACCGAATTCGGCGAAACAGGCCGCCGAAACCAGGCCAACATAGCCGCCGCCGATGATCGCGATTTTCAACACGTTCAGCTCTCCTGACTCGCCTTGCGGTTGTTCTGGCAATCATGCGCGCGTGAGGCAATAGGCCGTGCCGTGCGGAATCAGGGCGGTGCCACGCCACGTTCCCAGTAGGGCGGTGTGCCGAGATAGGCGGCAAAGCCGTCGATGAAGGCGCGGACCTTGGGTGGAACCACCCGCTTGGGCGGGTAGACCGCCCAGATGAAGCGCTCGCCGGGCCAGAACATCGCCAGGTGATCGGGCAGCAGCCGGACCAGTTCGCCGGTGCGCAGCGCCGCCCCCGCGATCCAGCCCGGCAGCAGCGCCGCGCCGAGCCCGGCGCGGGCGGCGGCGAGCAGAGCCTCGCTGTCGTTCAGGCGGAGGCGACCGGCAAGCGGGATGTCGTGCCGTTGTCCTGCCGGATCGGTCAGCAGCCAGCGGTCATGCTGCTGCAGGGCGAAGAGGAGATGCGGCAGGCGGGCGAGATCGTCCGGGGTGGCGATCGGGCCGTGCCGGGCGAGCAGGGCGGGCGCGGCGCAGAGGACCCGGCGGTGCGGCGCGAGCTTGCGGGCGATCAGCCGGCTTTCCTCCAGCGCGCCGATGCGGATGGCGAGATCGGTTCCGGACTCGATGATGTCGACCACCGTATCGCTCAAGGTGATGTCGATCCGGATGTCCGGCCAGGCGGCGGCGAAGCCGGGCATGAAAGGCATGACGTGCAGCCGGCCGAAGGCGGAGGGAACGTTGAGGCGCAAAAGGCCTTGCGGTCTTGCGTTGAGATCGGCGGCGACGGCGCGGGCCTCGTCGAGTTCGGCGAGCACGCGGCGGGCGCGTTCGAGAAAGGCGAAGCCGATCTCGGTGAGATGCAGCTTGCGGGTCGAGCGGTTGAACAGCGCGGCGCCGAGCTCGGCCTCAAGCGCCGCGATGGCGCGCGAGACCGAGGAGGGCGGCAGCCGGGCCTCGCGCGCGGCGCCGGAAAAGCTGCCGAGCTCGGCGGCGCGGACGAAGGCGCGGAGGCGGGCGAGTTCATCCATCGGGCGGGCGGGCGGGCTTGTGCTGGAGGGACAAAAATGAATTGCGATTTCTGCCTCTACAGCACGGACGGCGGCGGGCGCAAATGGAATCGGGCGATGAGGAGTGAGGGACATGCGCCGGATTTCGGAATTTCGGACGAGGGGATTTGCGCCGGCGGTGCGGCTTGCGGCGGGATTCGCGGTTGTGCTCGGCTGTCTCGCGGCGGGAGGCGCCGTGGCGCCGTTGCTGCCGGTGAAGCTGCCGGGGGCGCTGGTGGGCATGGTGATGCTGGCGGCACTGCTCGCCGCGCATCGCGGATGGGTGGCGGTGGCGGCCGGTGAGGCGGGGGCGCTGCTGCTGCGCCGCTACGCGCTGTTCTTCGTGCCGGCGGGCGTGGGAGTGATGACCAGCGCCGGCGCGCTGCGGACGGCCTGGCCGGCGGTTTTGGCGGCGCTGGTCGTCTCCTCGCTGCTGGCGCTGGCTGTGACGGGGCTGACGATGCGGCTTCTGATCGGGTTGCGGGCTTCGGTGCCGCGGGCGGCGTTGCCGGCGGGGTGCGGCCATGAATGAGATATGGAGCGGCACCTTGTCGGGACTCGGGTTTGCCGCCGCCACGGTGCTGGCCTTCGAGGCGGCGCTGTGGCTGGCGCGGCGGGTCGGGCACCCGGTGCTGAACCCGACTCTCGTGGCGATCCTCGCCGTGATGGCGGGACTGGTGGCGGGGCACGTACCTTATCCGGTCTATACGCGCGGGGCGGCGCCGGTTTCCTGGCTGCTCGGGCCGGCGACAGTGGCGCTGGGCGTGCCGCTCGCGCGTAATCTCGGCGCGATCGCGCGGGACAGCCTGGCTGTTCTCGTCTCGCTCGCCGCCGGTGCGCTGACCGCGGCGATTGCGGGGCCGCTGGTTCTGGTTGCATGCGGCTGTACCGGCGCACTGGATCTGGCGATGGCGCCGAAGGCGGCGACAACCCCGATCGCCATGGCGGTGGCGCGCGAGATCGGTGTGGCACCCGCGCTCGCGGCGGTGTTTGCGATCGCCGGCGGGGTCATCGTGGCAATTGCGGCCCGGCCGCTGCTGGGCTGGCTCGGAATCGAGGATCATCGGGCCTTCGGTCTCGCGGCGGGGGTGGCAGGCAGCGGAATCGGCGCTGCGGAAGCGGTAGCGCGCGATTCGGAAGCAGGCGCTTACGCGGCCCTCGGCGTCGGGCTGACGGCGGTGGCGACCGCGCTGGCGGTGCCTGCGCTGGCGGCGTTGGGGGTGGTCTGAGCGGGCGTGGAAAAGGGGGGGGCAGGTTCCCATTTGTCGTGGCGGTACCGGCGGTTAGGCAGCGTGGACAAACCGCGGGGGGGGGGATTCCCACGACACGGTGAGAGCCGGACCGAAAAAGATAGTTGAGCGATTTCAGTAAGTTGTGATTCAGTTCGTTTGCGAAGACGGACGGAGACACGATGACCTGGACTGAAATCGCTCGGCGACGATATTGCCGGGCCGGATTGCGCTACGCAAGCGACCTCACCGACGCTGAATGGGCCATGATCGAGCCGTTCATGCCCGCTCCGCAGCATCGAGGCCGACCCCGAAGGGTGGCGCTTCGAAGGATTGTGGAGGCCATCTTCTACATGCTGGCAACCGGCTGTCAGTGGCGCCAGATCCCGAAGGAATTCGCTCCGTTCACCACCGTGCAGGGGTATTTCTACCGCTTCTGTCGTGACGGCACGTTCGATCGCATCAATCACGTCCTAGTCATGCAGGCGCGGGAAATGGCCGGACGCGAGGCTTCGCCCACAGCCGGTGTGATCGACAGTCAGTCGGTCAAGACCACCGAAGCCGGCGGGCCGCGCGGGTTCGATGCCGGAAAGAAGATCAAGGGCCGCAAGCGCCACATCATCACAGATACAATCGGCCACCTCGTCGGTGCCGTCGTTCATCATGCCGGTATTCAGGACCGCGACGGGGCGCCCGACGTGCTCAAATCCGTCAAATCCCTGTATCCCTGGTTGCGGCACATATTCGCTGACGGCGGTTATGCCGGTCCTAAACTCAATGGACGCCTCGCCAAAATCGGCAAATGGACCATACAGATCGTAAAGCGCTCCGACGCCGCGAGCGGGTTTGAACTCCTGCCGCGGCGCTGGGTGGTAGAAAGAACCTTCGCCTGGCTCGGCAGATGCCGACGTCTCGCAAGGGATTTCGAGGCCACCGTTACCAGCGCCACCGCATGGCTCTTCCTCGCCCATATCCGCCTGCTCACACGAAAAATCGCCCGTCACCGATAGTCGCACTACCATTCAGATTCGGGCTCTGAGATGTGATTCGACACTGACTTCTGGAGCGGAGGTCAGGGTTGGTTCGTGGATTGATGAGTGACGAGGAATGGGCGTTTTTCAGACCGTTTCTGGCTGAGCCTGGAGCGGCAGGGGGCCGACCGCCGTACGACCATCGCCGTGTGCTGGACGCGATTTTCTGGATTGCCCGAACCGGCGCTCCGTGGCGGGATCTGCCGTCGGAATTCGGAAGATGGAACTCCGTGCACCGACAATTCCGGCGCTGGACCGCAAGCGGGGTCTGGGACGTGATGCTCGAAGCCCTGGCCGATAGCGGTGGGCCGGCGGATACCTTGCAGATGATCGACAGCACCATCGTCCGGGCGCACCATTGCGCCGCCGGCTTAAAAAGGGGACTCAGAGCCAGGCTCTTGGTCGTTCTCGAGGTGGCTTCTCGACCAAAATCCATCTCCGAGCCAACGCCGAGGGGCTGCCCATAGGCATCATCCTGAGCCCCGGCGAGGCTCACGACAGCACGGCTTATGCCGACCTGATGGATGAGCGCGACAGTGATCCCGGCATCCTGCTGGCCGATCGGGGATATGACAGCGACGCGATCAGGCAGGACGCACGCGACCGCGGAACAATCCCCGAAATCCCGACCAAGAAAAACCGTCGTATCCAGCATTCCGTCGACCGCCCCCTCTACGCACTACGAAATCGCATCGAGCGCGGCTTCAACAAACTCAAGAATAGCCGCCGGATCGCCACCAGATACGACCAAACCGCCAACAGCTTCCTAGGTTTCACTCTCCTCGTCTCAATCCGCCTCTGGTTCAGGTTTGTCCACGCTGCCTAGTATATCAGTATTTATTAAAATTTTTCATTAAAATAAAATCTAACATAATTTTAGTACTTTGTTCCCATTTTAAAAAATTTATTTTAGAAGAATTGGGCAAAGACCCATGCTCGTAATCATGAGTCCATCTTCGAATTATATTTTCTAATTTAGAAGAATTACTTCCTGAAAAATAGAAGGCATTATCGCCTGCAACCTCTCGGAAAACAGGTATATCACGTGCAATTATCGGCATATCACGCATAGCTGCCTCAATTAAGGGCAACCCAAATCCTTCATTTATACTTGCCGCGATTAGACAATCGCAAATTTTATATATATTTTCTAATATATTATCGTCTGGTGATTCTATCCAAATTAGACGACGTTGAAATTCAGGGTGTTTACGTATGCGCACGGCAGGAATGTCGGTCTTCCAGTCAGGCCTTCCAACTATGACAAGTTGAATGTCCATTCCAGACGCCCAGAGATGCTCAAATGCATCAATTACTTGCCCATGCGCTTTTCTTAACTCAATTGTACCAACCATTAAAAATTTTAAATTCTTTGTATTTAAATTGTATTTTTGTAAAATATTAAAAATTTCATATCGATTTTTCTTTAATGAATGAATATTTGCTCCAAGATGCGCCCAACCTAATTTAATTTCATGATTTTTTTGAAAATGAAATAAATTTAACCAGTTACGAAGATCGTTCATTACAGTCTGTGATATAGCGAGCAAACCATGCGCATTTGATATAGTTTCAAGCCAAACTCTATGATTTTCAGTGACAATTGGCAATGTCGTTTCAGGGTGAAGCACCGGCATCAAATCATATACAGTAAATACAATCTTAACACCTATTTTTTTCCAACTAAAAATTTGATTTTTATTTAAAATAGTCGTATATGTTGATAAATCAAGACCCCAGAATACATCATTTTTCCAAACTTCTACTGGATCATCGTAAAGTGAACCTGGATCAAAACCAAGAAATTTTGCTGTAAAACGGCGAGCATAGCGATATCCGTGCGATGATCCTGCATATACTGGCTCAATTCGATATCCAAATAATTCATTTTTAAATAGTTCTATAAGAACTTCACGAACAACTCTTTGTATTCCTGTGTTAATATCTATACGACAGATTGCCGATACATCGACAAGAAGCTGACGATGTCTGATTTTATTTAAATTTTGTGAGAACGGAAATTTTGATGACATTTTTACCATTTTATATAAATTATTATCATTTTTTATGGTGGATTGGGAGCATAGAGAAAATTTTTAATCCAATACTCTAGATATAAGAGACGCCGCTAGTATCTCAATATCTGCCTGCTTCGCTGACTGCAAAGCCAAATCACGCATCCGATATCGGTCTCTTTCTGACAGTTCAATAGCCTTAATCATGGTTTCAAGCATACTTTCTGTATCGCCAGCATGATAAACAAGTGAATTTTCTTCTGGTCTAATAAAATCAAGAAGGGCGGGCAGATCAGGAACGATTGTAGGACGACCAAAACCATGCGCTAGAGACAAAGTTCCCGATGTCAACGCGCGCCGATAAGGAAGTATAACAAAATCAGCTGATTTTATTACATATTGCATGACCGCATCTTCAATAAATCTAGGTATAATGTGAATACAATTCTCTATAGTTATGTAACGTTCTTCAAAATATCCACCTCTTCGTCCTGCAACAACCAGGCGCGCTTGAGGAAATATTGAGTTAAGAGCAATAAAACTATTAAATAATTTATCTATTTCTTTATTGTTATTATTATTTCCAACAAAAGAAAATCCAATAGTTGATTCTTCAAATTCAAAATATTTTTTTGCTGCACTTTCATTAATATCGTTTGGATACGCTACCGCGATATTTGGAAAATATGAATTAATTATTTTTTTTTCATTTGCGCCAATATTTAATACTAAACTTTTAGCGGTGTAAGAGTGCACATGAATAGTATCAACAATTTGCGCTATTGCTTCTCTCAAGCGCGCGTAAAGATTAGGAAACCTGCCATCATGTGGTACGTCGTCATGCACAGTCCATACGATATGGCCGCCTTGTGCTTGAAATGCAATAAATTTTTCTAAAATTTTAGATATTGCTGATGATGCTTCGATTTCGCTATCGATATCAAAATACAATAAATCTTCCCAATTCAAATGAAATACAGATCGATGGGATTTAATTATATTTAACGCAATATCAATTGATCCATTGTAAACATTCACTGTTTTTTTTAATGCATTTTCTAGTATCTTCTGATAAGGCTTGCTGCCACGATATTCAGACGAAAAAATCCAACTAAGTTTTTCATTTTTCATGGTAGAATCCGGATATTTCTGGTGGCTCAAAGTGATTGTGTATATTTATATAACTTGATAATTTATTTTTTATTAAAAAATTTATTTTTATAAATCAGCATAAAGACACATCAGCGGCCGACCCTTGATGCCTTTGATCCCCCGAATCTGAATGGTAATGTGGCAGTGAACCGCCCCGGGTTTACCGGAGGCCATTTGGGTTAAGCTAAGCGGCGATCTTCATCTGGTCGAGTGTGGCGAAATATCGTTGTTCGGCTTCGGCGGGCGGGATGTTGCCGATCGGCTCGAGAAGGCGCCTGTGGTTAAACCAGTCGACCCATTCGAGCGTTGCGAACTCGACGGCTTCCAACGATTTCCACGGCCCGCGACGACGGATGACCTCGGTCTTGTAAAGGCCGTTGATGCTCTCGGCGAGAGCGTTGTCGTAGCTATCGCCGACACTGCCGACGGACGGTTCGATGCCGGCCTCCATCAGGCGCTCGGTGTATTTGATCGAGACATACTGGCTGCCCCGATGGCTATGATGGACGAGACCGCCGCTACGTACCGGGCGTCTGTCGTGAAGAGCCTGTTCCAGGGCATCGAGGACGAAACCGGCATGCGCGGTGCGGCTTACCCGCCAGCCAACGATACGCCGGGCGAATGTATCGATGACAAACGCCACATACACAAAGCCTGCCAGGTCGCGACATAAGTGAAGTCGGAGACCCAGAGCATATTCGGCGCCGGCGCCTGGAACTGGCGGTTGACGCGGTCCTGTGGGCAGGGTGTCGCCCTGTCGCTGATCGTCGTCCTGACCGGCTTGCCGCGGATCACGCCCTGCAGGCCGATGATCCGCATCAACCGCTCCACCGTGCAGCGGGCAACAGCGCATCCTTCCCGCTGCAACTGCCGCCAGACCTTGCGAGCACCGTAGACCTCGAAATTCTCCGCGAACACGCGCCGGATATCCGCCTCGAGCGCCTCATCCCGCCGGGCCCGTTCTGACCGCCTCTCGGGGTTGGCCCGCTTCGCGACATGCTCGTAGTAGGTCGATGGGGCGATCGGCAGGACCCTGCAGATCGGCTCGACCCCATAAGCCCCGCGGTGATCATCGATGAACGAGATCATGGTTTGAACCGGCGGTCGAGCTCCGCCTGGGCAAAATATGCCGACGCCTTGCGCAGGATCTCATTCGCCTGGCGAAGCTCGCGGTTCTCGCGTTCCAGTGCCTTCAGCTTCACCGACACTTCCGACGGAACACCAGGCGAGCGGCCGCTGTCGCGATCCACCTTCTGCACCCATTCACGCAGCGTATGCGGTGAGCAGCCAAACCCGACTTAAACAGTCAAACCCGGAACGATACGGTATCGTAAGTTGAGATCTTTGATTTCACTCGAGATTTTCGTAGGCACGTCGGGATTTTGCAAAAACGTGGTGCTAAATAATTGCGCAAATTGCTTCTTTTAACTTGATTTATGATTGGTTTTCGGCTGCCAATTCGGCATGTTCGTGCGCGAGAAGCGAATCAACGGCTACAGCTACCTTTATCTGGTCGAGAGCGTCCGTGAGGACGGGCGCAGCAAGCAGCGCATCATCAAGAACCTGGGCCGGAAGGAAGTCGTCCTGGCCGATGGAGGTCTCGACCGCCTCGCCGCCTCGATCGCGCGCTATGCCGACCGTGCCTCGGTCCTGGCCCAGCTGGCGGCAGGCAATCCGGACGGGCTGAGCTGCAAGCGGATCGGCGCGCCGCTGTTGTTCGGCCGACTGTGGCAGGAGAGCGGGATCGCTGCTGTGTTCGAGGAGCTGCTGGCCGGGCGGCAGTTCGAGTTCCCGGTCGAGCGCGCGGTGTTCGCCACCGTGCTCCACCGGATCATGGTCTCGGGCTCGGATCGCGCCTGCGACAAATGGCTCGAGGATTACGACATTCCCGGCACCGAGGAGCTCGGCCTGCATCACCTCTACCGCGCCATGGCCTGGCTCGGCGAAGAGCTGCCGGACGAGGAACAGGGGGATGCCACGCCCTTTGCGCCACGGACGGTGAAGGATCTGGTGGAAGAGCGTCTCTTCGCCCGACGGCATGATCTGTTCACCGACCTCTCGGTCGTGTTCATGGACACCACCTCGCTGTATTTCGAAGGTGCCGGCGGCGAGACGCTGGGCGCGCGGGGCCACTCCAAGGATTACCGCCCACAGCTCGCGCAGATGATCCTCGGCGTGGTGATCGATCAGGACGGAAGGCCAATCTGCACCGAGATGTGGCCAGGAAACACCGCCGATGTCTCGGTGCTGGTGCCGGTGATCGACCGCCTGCGGTCGCGCTTCGGCATCGGCCGGGTCTGCGTCGTCGCCGATCGCGGCATGATCAGTGCCGCGACGATCGCCGCGCTGGAGGAGCGCGGGCTGGAATACGTGCTCGGCGCAAGGGAACGCACCGACCGCATCGTCCGCGAGGTGGTGCTGGCCGATGAGCGCCCCTACACCCCGCTCTGCCTCGAGCGCGCCGGTGGCGACGAGACCCAGCTCTTCATCAAGGAGGTCAAGGTCGCGGGCAAGCGCTATATCGTCTGCCGCAACGAGGCGGTGGCCATCGAAGAGGCCGAGACCAGGCGCAAGGTGGTCGCCGCCCTCGATCGTCAGCTGACGCGCGGCGATAAGGCGCTGATCGGCAACTCCGCCTATCGCCGCTTCCTGCGCCCGGTCAGTGACGCAAAGCCCGGCCGCAAGCACAAGCTGTTCGAGATCGACGCCGGCAAGCTCGCCGAGGAAGCCCGCTTCGACGGCGTCTTCGTGCTGCGCTCCAACGCCCGGATTTCACCGCTGCAGGCGGTGATCCGCTACCGGGACCTGCAGAATGTCGAACGGCTGTTCCGTGTCGCGAAGGCGACAATGCGCACCCGGCCAATCTACCATTCCTCCGACGCCGCCATCCGCGGCCACGTCTTCTGCTCGTTCCTCGCGCTGATCCTGCACCAGGCGCTCGACGAAAAACTCCGCCGGGCCGGCAAGCGCGTCGAATGGGCCGATCTCCTGCGTGATCTCGACCGCCTCCAGGAGGTCACCATCAGCAAGCGCGGGCAGCAGATCGTCCTGCGCACCCCAGCAACCAACTCGATCGGGCCGATCTTCAAGGCCGCCGGCGTCGCCCTGCCAGCCAACGTGCGAGACGCATCCGCTTCCTGATCCAAATCCTCCCGAAAGCCGCAGGGTGTGGTGCTAAGAAACCACGCGCCCACAATACATGGCTGTTTTCATTGGACTATTTTCAGGTCGCTGTTCAAGTCGGGCCAAACTTCGCGGCTATCGACACCATCGCCGCCCACCGCGAGGGATGTTCGCCCTCGTGCTCCAGCACCATCCGCACCGCCCGCTCGCGGACTTCAGGAGAAAACTTGTTCGTCGTCGGACTCGTCATGGCTCCATCCTATTTGGGAGTTGGAGCCTCCGGTAAACCCAGGGCGGTTCACGCATCGCCATGGTGGACAGCACCTCGGTTCGGGCACATCGCGCGGCCGCGGGCGGTAAAGGGGGGCGCAAAGCCAGGCTATCGGCCGGTCGAGGGGTGGACGGACGACCAAGATCCACGCCGTCGCGGATGAGCAGGGGCGCATCGCCGCACTCCTCCTGACGCCGGGACAGGCCTCCGACATCAGCGGCGCCAGGGCGCTTCTGCCCACAATACCGCCACCAGAAGAGCTGATCGCCGACAAAGCCTACGACGCCGATGACCTGCGCGCCTTCCTCACCCGCCAAGGCACCAGGCCCGTGATCTCGCCCATGCCCAACCGCCGCGCCATTCCGCCCTTCGACCCCGTCGCCTACAGAAAGCGCAATCTCATCGAACGCGCCTTCTGCAGGCTCAAGGACTGGCGCGCCATCGCCACACGCTACGACAAAACCGCACGAAATTTCCTCGCAGGTATCTGCCTCGTCCTCGCCGTCACATCTTGGATCAGTTGAGTCCAGAACCTAGTCGAATAGGCTCTTAACGGGGTAGTCTTTCAATCATCTCTGTAATCAACTGAGCATCTGCTGATACTGGAAGAAATGGAAAAAAAAGAAGTGGTAGATCACGCATCTTAGGATTATTTGCTTTATCTAAAGGTGATGGATATACGGTCGACGAAGCGCTTCTTTTGACCAAATTTGTGCGTATAAAACTTAGCTCAAGAACGCTAGCTATTGTAAATCCTTCCACTATATATAAAGGCATACAATTATTGCCATGTACATGAAAAAGTGTAAATTGTTCGTTTATTAATTGAAGTGATTTTCGAACCTTCATATTAAAATCTGGATTTAAAATACGCTCAAGAAAGTGAATTTCTAAAACAATTTGATCAAATATAGATAATATTTCATGACTAATAGTAGAGAAAATATCCCATTCACCACCTTCAATATCCATCTTTAATAGCATAGATTTTTTATTATTTGGAATATTATCAAGATGATCAATTAACGGTATACATTTTGGTATTTTTTCATTCTCACCACAAATTCCTATTCTTTTAAAATTGAATCGTTCATGAGTTTGCGGGCATTCGTTAACGGTATGGTCATGTAAAAAGACATTTGCGCCACGTTCTGCAAGGTCAAACTCAAAACTTACATCCGGCCCTACGCCAAATGAAATTACGTTTTCGTTTAACTCTCGATCAGCAAGGACATAGCCGCCATCTCGCTCATTGCCAAACCTCACTTTTTTCAAATCAATATCAAATGGACGGAGAAGAGATAGTGTATTAAAAATTTCATTATAATTATTGATTATAGAAAAATTATTTTTTATGAAATTATTATCATTCATAATACCATTGTAAAAATTATTATTATAATTTTCTTGATTTTTTTCTAAAGAATTGAGAAAAATGTCCCATTGTTTTGATATTGTATTGATGCTAAATCTATTTATAGCATCGCTACGTCCTGATTTACTAATTTTATTTGATAAATTTTGGTCATTTAATAAAGAATATAAAACATCACGGGATTCTCCAATTGTTCGACAAATAAAACCGTTGCTTCCGTGCTTAATAAATTTTTCAATCTCAAAATAGGGACCGCATCTTTCCGGGGGGGCATATACAACAAGAGGCACGCCCATCATCCAAGCTTCTATAAAATTTAAAGTGTAAGGAATATTAAGTCCAGATGCGTAAAGATATACTGCAGCACCTCGATAAAATTCGATTTGGTCTTTTGGATCTAAATATCCTATTGAGCATGGAAATCCATCATTATCTATTCCACCAAGAATATTAGGAAATCCATCTGTTATCGAAATGTAATCAGAAGCATCTAATGGATATCGTTGTTTATAATTATTTGAAAAACTTAAAATAAAACCATTTTTTCCATTCCAATTCGAGTATAAAAGTGGATCCTTGCCAAATCTTATTATTGCGTCTTCGCCACAATAATAAGGTACTTTTTTCTCAATTTCTGAATATCTAATAATTTTTAGACCATTTTCGCGATATTTACGAATTTTTATTTCAGAATAATCTAATTTTTGGCCTATAGTACGCCAAATAACTTGTATATTACTAAATAATTCCCAGTTATTTATAATAAAATCAACATCATCCATAACGATTACAACATCAAACAAATCAATAAATGATTTCTTTAATTTTGCATATCTTGTGAAAAAATTAAATTCACATCCCATCTCACGAAATTTTTTGTAAAAATCAAGTTCTTCTAAGTTAAATTCGATATGAGGACGAAAATTTTGTACTGCGCCACGATCATTATTGACGCCAAGGACGCAAACGCTATGCCCAAGAGATTTAAACATACGTACTTCATCATCTTCTAGGATATGATGAACTGAATAGTACAGAATTTTCATCTTCACTCCTTGAGATATATAGCATTTTTTAAACGTTAACAAATCATTTATTCGTTGTATGATTTTATCATGAATGTATGAACACAAAGATAAGAGTCGTGTGCATACTGAGGTGGACTCTTTGGTGTGGACCACTGGGGGCGGGATTTAAGATGGAAGCTGATTGTCCGTCGTCAGAACATTTGGCGCAGATTGCGGCGTAGATTAGCGGAGAGGGGGCCTCGTCTGGGGGTTAATGCTAGGCGGCAAGCTTGCGGTGTTGCAAGCGCCGATGTTCGATGGTCTTCCATTTAATCCTTTCGTGCTGCTTGATGATGGCCGGGGCCCTGCCGAAGTAGGCGTCTGCGGGCGTCACGTTGTTCAGGCTTTCGTGATAGCGCCGGTGGTTGTAGTTTTCGACGAAGGCCTTGATCTGGGCCTCGAGGTCACCGGGCAGGAAGTAGTTTTCCAAGAGGATGCGGTTTTTCAGGGTCTGGTGCCAGCGCTCGATCTTGCCCTGGGTCTGGGGTGGTCTGAGTGAACCGCCCTGAACCGCCCTGGGTTTACCGGAGGCTCCAACTCCCAAATAGGATGGAGCCATGACGAGTCCGACGACGAACAAGTTTTCTCCTGAAGTCCGCGAGCGGGCGGTGCGGATGGTGCTGGAGCACGAGGGCGAACATCCCTCGCGGTGGGCGGCGATGGTGTCGATAGCCGCGAAGTTTGGCTGCTCACCGCATACGCTGCGTGAATGGGTGCAGAAGGTGGATCGCGACAGCGGCCGCTCGCCTGGTGTTCCGTCGGAAGTGTCGGCGAAGCTGAAGGCACTGGAACGCGAGAACCGCGAGCTTCGCCAGGCGAATGAGATCCTGCGCAAGGCGTCGGCATATTTTGCCCAGGCGGAGCTCGACCGCCGGTTCAAACCATGATCTCGTTCATCGATGATCACCGCGGGCTTATGGGGTCGAGCCGATCTGCAGGGTCCTGCCGATCGCCCCATCGACCTACTACGAGCATGTCGCGAAGCGGGCCAACCCCGAGAGGCGGTCAGAACGGGCCCGGCGGGATGAGGCGCTCGAGGCGGATATCCGGCGCGTGTTCGCGGAGAATTTCGAGGTCTACGGTGCTCGCAAGGTCTGGCGGCAGTTGCAGCGGGAAGGATGCGCTGTTGCCCGCTGCACGGTGGAGCGGTTGATGCGGATCATCGGCCTGCAGGGCGTGATCCGCGGCAAGCCGGTCAGGACGACGATCAGCGACAGGGCGACACCCTGCCCACAGGACCGCGTCAACCGCCAGTTCCAGGCGCCGGCGCCGAATATGCTCTGGGTCTCCGACTTCACTTATGTCGCGACCTGGCAGGGCTTTGTGTATGTGGCGTTTGTCATCGATACATTCGCCCGGCGTATCGTTGGCTGGCGGGTAAGCCGCACCGCGCATGCCGGTTTCGTCCTCGATGCCCTGGAACAGGCTCTTCACGACAGACGCCCGGTACGTAGCGGCGGTCTCGTCCATCATAGCCATCGGGGCAGCCAGTATGTCTCGATCAAATACACCGAGCGCCTGATGGAGACCGGCATCGAACCGTCCGTCGGCAGCGTCGCAAACGGCAATCCGCCGCCGCCCGCCCCGACCGACGCCGAGCCGCCGGAACCGCAAGCGCCGCACCTTACCATGTCAGACGTTACGATTGAGAAAATCGCAATGACGCTGGCCGAGGCCGCCCCTAAAGGCGTCATCATTGCACGCGATGAGTTGAGCGGCTGGCTCTTGGGCTTGAATACCTACAACGACGCGGGCCGCCAATTCTGGCTTGAGGCGCATGGAGGCCGCCCCTTCCGGGTGGATCGGCAAAAGCTGGCAAAGCCGGTCATCATCCCGCGCCTTGCCGTATCCGTCATGGGCTCTACCCAGCCGGAGAAGGTGGCGGAGATGTTCCGGCAACCGGACGATGGGCTGTTGCCCCGGTTCTGCTGGTTCTGGCCGGATCAACGCCCGTTTCGCCTGAGCCGCGCCGCGCCCGGCATCGAATGGGCAACCGAAGCCCTCGACCGGCTGCGGATGCTCGACCTCGCCCGCGATGATGAAGGGATTGCGCGCCCGGTCTATGTGCCGCTGGCCGAGGCCGCCGTTGCCATGATGGAGCAATTCGGGCGGGACATGCAGGACCGGCAACAGGAGGCCGGTGGATTGCTTCGCTCGACCTTGGGCAAGGCGCGCGGCCTGGCGCTGCGCCTCTCCCTGGTGCTGGCGATGCTGCGGTGGTGCGGAAAGGGCGGGTTTGACGCGCCGCCCTCGACCATTTCCCCGGACGATCTGGCCGCCGCCTGTGACCTGGTGGCGGATTACCTCATCCCGATGGCCGAGCGGGTTTACGGTGACGCAACCGCGACCGAGCCGGAGCGGAACGCCGCCACGCTGGCCCGGTGGATACGCAAGGCCCGCCCCGAGGCCGTTCATGTCCGAACGCTACAGCGCGAAGTGAGGTTGTCCGGCCTGAACAACGCCGCCGCGATCCATGCCGCCGCCGAAGAGCTGATAGAGGCGGATTGGCTACGCCCGCCGCCGCCTCAACGTGGTTTCCAGACCCGTCCGAAGGCAATCTATCCGGTCAACCCGCCGATTGTGGACGGTGCATCGTGAGCCGGTGGAGCGCCCGATATCGCGCTCTCTCTATAGCGGACACAGTGGGCACAGTGGACACAGTGGACACAGTGGGCGCGGAGACCCGAAAGGGCCGCCACAGAGTCCACACAGTCAACAGTGTCACTAAGGGAGATATCGCGAACGATACCGAGCGACCGATCCCCTGCACCCGCTGCGGTGCCGCATCCGATCCTATCGAGGTGGTGAATTTCGATCTCTGGCTATGTGCTGCATGCTGGCCGGGCGATCCGAACGACGCCGCCCATGACGCGACCGAGCGCGCCGCGATCATGGCCGAGGCTGGGGGAGGCCCGGCGGCGGAGGTGCTGCATCATCTGCCGGTCTCATGGGCGGACCCAGCCATAGCCCAACACCGGGCGCGCGGTGCCGGTGCTGCCGGGGTGCGTCATGGTGGTGCGAGGCGGAGAGGCGAAGGGCTAGCTGGCGCTGCATGGCGTGCCACCCGCCGCACGGTGCCGGGCCGGTGCGGGTGATCGAGACGTGACCGGCAAGCGAGGCCAAGGGCAAGGGCCAGCGAAGGGACGCGGCACCGGCAACCCCGTCGCACCGCCGTTCGATAAGACAACGGGCCGTATCGCCACCCTCCGGCGTGCTGAACTCTATGAAATGACGCGCGGCAAGGGTGGCAGATGGGCCGGTATCCGCCCCGCGCTGCCCCGCGCGCGCGTTCTGGTCACGGTGGGTAATCCGCCCCACCCTTACCTGGGGTCAGGTTTCTAGCGCACCCCCAGCACCGCCGCGCGCGGGTCCAGCCCATGCCCCCCAGTGACGCCCGCCGAAATCGGGGCGATCCTGTCCGCCGCCGGGTGGAAGCATCTCCAATGGCGGGAGAGGCGCGGAAATCCTGCAATCCGGGTGCGAGGCTACAAGGCTGGATCACTGCGGTCAGTGATCGGGCCGCCGTGACCGATCACCGCCGCGCGCGGGTTCAGCCCATGCTCCCCGTGACGTGGCGATGAATGAAAGGCAACGCCCTACGCGCGCGTAGGGTCGCTGTTTTAACAGGGGAAAAGCAGGGGCCGCCGTCATGAGCGGGGCCGCGCCCGGTGCGGACTGCGGACAGGTTTTGCGGACCTGCGCCTAGCGAAAAAAAGAGCGGGCGAAATCCCCGCCGGGCGATTGGCTGGGGAGGGACCCAAAGTTGCCGGGCATGTGCGACCTGGCCCGCCTGATCCGCGACCGGCGAGGCGGCGAATCCAGAGCAGCGGAAACGATCACGCAACCGTGATGCTGAGGCCGAAAAAGCCTATGATCCGGGCTGGTAGTATCAGGCTGGTATCGGGCGGATTTTCCGGCTTGTAGGGAAGTCTCATAAGCCATTGAAAAACCTGGCGGACCCGGCGCGATTCGAACGCGCGACCTTTGCCTTCGGAGGGCAACGCTCTATCCAGCTGAGCTACGGGTCCAATGAACTTCGCATAGCGCGGATCGGCCTGGGGCTCAATGCCTGTTGGCGCTGAACTATGTGGTTGCACGGGGGCCACCTGTGGCAACGATAGGCAGCGGTGCATTTTGGCGATATTCTCTGTGTAACGGTTTGCTGTGCGAGAGGAACTCATGGCCGATACAAGAGATGCGACTAGCTTGGAGCCAATCCTCGTGCATGAGCGGGTGGTTGCGTGTGATGGCGGTGGTGGTCCGCTGGGACACCCCAGGGTCTATCTGAAGATCGAGGGCAGCGAGATCGCCTGTCCTTATTGCTCCCGCCATTACCGCCTGGCCGGAGATGCAAGACCGGGCGCCGGACATTGACGCAGCGGCTTGTCCTGGTTGACGGCTCGGGCTTCATTTTCCGGGCTTTCCACGCCTTGCCGCCGATGACCCGCGACGATGGCACACCGGTCAATGCGGTATTCGGCTTCTGCAATATGCTGGCGCGGCTGCTCAAGGAGCATTCCGGCACCCACCTGGCCGTGATTTTCGATGCTGGTCGCACCACATTCCGCAGCCAGATCGATCCCAGATACAAGGCGCACCGTCCTGAGCCGCCCGAGGAACTCGTGCCCCAGTTCGCGCTGGTGCGGGAGGCGACGCGCGCCTTCGCGGTGCCGGCGATCGAGCTTGAGGGGGTCGAGGCGGACGATCTAATTGCAAGCTATGCCGAGGCGATGAAGCGGGCGGGAGGGGAGACGGTGATCGTCTCTTCCGACAAGGACCTGATGCAATTGCTCGATGACCGCGTTTCGATGCTCGATCCGATCAAGTCGACACCGATCGGGCCGGATGAGGTAATTGCGAAATACGGCGTCAGGCCGGTGCAGATGGTCGATGCGCAGGCCCTGATGGGCGATACGGTCGATAACGTTCCTGGCGTGCCGGGGATCGGGCCGAAGGGGGCGGCGCAGTTGATTGCCGAATTCGGCAATCTGGAAGCCATCCTCGCCGCGGCGGCGACCGGAGCGATGAAGCCTTCCAAGCGGCGAGACTCACTTGTGGCCCATGCCGAGGAGGCCCGGATCTCACGCCGGCTTGTGGAGTTGCGGCGGGATGTTCCGCTCCCCGTGCCGGTTGACGAGCTTGTGGTTGCGCCGCTGCATGATGGCGATCTGAACGATTTCCTTGATTCCCAGGGTTTCAGAAGCATCAAGGCACGCCTTGGGCTCGATGGGGTGGCACGGCGGAACGGCGAGCGGCTCGCCGCAGCGGAGAGGGGCGATGCGCCCGATCCGCCCGCCGGACCGGCGGCTGCGCCCGTTGCGACCGATATGCCCTTCGGGCCTTATGTCACGATCGATGACGAGGCCGAGCTAGACCGCTGGATCGCCGAGATACGGCAGACCGGATATTTCGCCATCGATACCGAAACCACCGGCCTCAACCCCCGTCATGCGAAACTCGTGGGGATTTCAGTGGCCACCGCGCCGGGCCGGGCTGCCTATATCCCGCTCGGGCACGAGAATGGGGCGCAGCTGCCGCGGAGCCTGGTGATCGGGCGGATGGCGCCGGTGCTTGCCGATCCGGCGATCCTGAAGATTTTTCACAACGCAAAGTTCGACATTCACATTCTGGCCGGATGCGGGCTTGCGGATGCCGCGCCGGTCGATGACACGATGCTCCTCTCCTACACGCTCGGGGCCGGACGGCATGGGCATGGTATGGACGAGTTGTCGGTTCTGCATCTCGATCACCGGCCGGTGTCCTATGACGAGGTGACCGGCACCGGTCGCAACCGGATTTCCTTTGCCGCCGTCCCCATCGACCGCGCCACCGCCTATGCCGCCGAGGATGCCGACATCACGCTCAGGCTCTGGATGCTGCTGCGCCCCCGCCTGCGCGCGGAGGGAGCGCTCGGGCTTTACGAGACGATCGAGCGCCGGCTGCTCAGCGTGCTGCTCGCGATGGAACGTGCCGGCATCATGGTCGATCGCGGTGATCTCGAGTCGATGTCGGCCGAGTTTGCCCGCCGGATGGACGATATACAGCGTGAGATCGAGCGTCTCGCCGGCCGGGCGTTCAACCCAGGCAGCCCGAAGCAGCTCGGCGAGATCCTGTTCGACGAGATGGGCTTGCCGGGCGGCAAGCGAACCAAGACCGGGGCATGGGGCACCGATGCGGCAGTGCTTGAGGATCTAGCGGCGTCCGGCCACGACCTGCCGGCCCGCGTGCTGGAGTGGCGGCAGCTGCAGAAACTCAAATCCACCTATGCCGACGCGTTGGTGGGCGAGATCGATATCGGGGATCAGCGGGTCCATACCAGCTTTTCCCAGGCGATCACGACGACGGGTCGGCTTTCGTCCAACGAGCCGAACCTTCAGAACATCCCGATTCGCACGAGCGAGGGAGCGCGAATCCGCCGCGCCTTCATCGCCGCCCCCGGCAAGGCGCTGGTCTCGGCTGATTATTCGCAGATCGAGCTGCGCCTGCTGGCGCATGTCGCCGACATACCGGCGCTGAAGGAGAGTTTCGCCAAAGGTGAAGATATCCATGCCCGCACCGCGGCCGAAGTGTTCGGCTTGCCGATGGAGGGGATGGACCCGATGATCCGGCGTCGCGCCAAGGCGATCAATTTCGGCATCATCTATGGCATTTCGGCCTTCGGCCTCGCCCGCCAGCTCGGAATCGAGAACGGCGAGGCGAAGCGCTATATCGATGCCTATTTCGCGCGCTATCCGGAAATTCGACGCTACATGAATGAAACAGCCGAATTCGCGCGCACACACGGTTATGTCCTGACGCCGTTCGGCCGGCGCTGCTATGTTCCCGGCATTGCCGAGAAAAATCCGGCGCGCCGGGGTTACGCTGAGCGGCAGGCCATCAATGCGCCGTTGCAGGGCGGTGCTGCGGATATCATCAAGCGCGCGATGGTGCGGCTGCCAGCGGCGATTCGCGATGCCGGGCTGGAGGCGGTGATGCTGCTTCAGGTGCATGACGAACTCGTCTTTGAAATGCCGCTCGACCAGGCGCAGGCGACGGCTTCACTCGCGCGGGAGGTGATGCAGGGTGCTGCGGCGCTTTCTGTACCCTTGCTGGTGGAAACCGGGATCGGTTCCAACTGGTCGGACGCGCACTGAGTGGGGATGTATCTGCGCCTAGGCGCGACGCGCGTTGCGCCGTTGCCGAAGACCGCGATGCAGCCTGGCGAGGGCATCTCCCAGATCCCCCGATGGCAACCCGGCGGGAGGCGGTTCGTCGGCCGCGGCAACTGGTGTTGCCGGGCGAATGGGGGCGGGGATTGTCATGTCGGTGAAGCGCAGCCGCTGCACCGGCGCGCCGCCGAGGGCGAGATTGATCTTGCCGATCAGTACCGGCGCAAGGTGTTGCAGGGCCAGAGAGTCCGGGCCCGCACAACCAAGGGTCAGCGTTCCGGCGACGAATTTGGTTGGCTGGCTGCGAGATGCGAGTTCAGGCCCGGCGATGTCCGGCCAATCGGCGATCAGGGTTCCGAGAATTGCACCCCGCCGGGCGAGGACCGGCCGCAACACCGGCGCCAGCAGGGCCGAGATGCCCCGCGGTGCGCCGTGGCGCGGCGGCTCCGGCGCAACCGGGCGCGGCTTCGCCAGCGTGTCGCCACCCGCTGCCTTGCTTGCCGGTATTGGGCGCGTGCGGGTGTTGCGTGAGTATGTCGCTGCCATCAGCCGATTGCCTGCTCCGCTGGTACCATGTTCATCGGCGCGTCCTGCCATGGCGGGCCGCCCCCGGAAACCGTCCTGATCCGTATCACGTCTGGCTGAGCGAAATCATGCTCCAGCAGACCGTCGTCGCAACGGTAATACCGTATTTCCACAGGTTCATCGAGCGCTACCCCACGATCGTCGATCTTGCAGCGGCGGCGGATGAGGAGGTTCTCGGCCTGTGGGCCGGGCTCGGCTATTATGCGCGGGCGCGCAACCTGACGCGCTGCGCCCGCGCCGTCGCCGCCGCGGGAGGATTTCCGGCAACGCTGGAGGAGCTGCGCCGCCTGCCGGGGATTGGTCCCTACACGGCGGCGGCTGTCGGCGCCATCGCCTTCGGTCTGCCCGTCGTGCCTGTGGATGGCAATGTCGAACGTGTTGCCGCAAGAATTTTCGCGATCGAGACTCCGCTACCGGCCGCGAAGGTGGAGATCGCCACCGCCGCGGCCCGTCTCGGCGCGCAGGAGGCGGCCTGCGCGAGCCCGGGTGATTTCGCCCAGGCACTGTTCGATCTCGGTGCCACGGTATGCACGCCGCGCAGCCCGTCCTGCATGATCTGCCCCTGGTGCGAACGGTGCGCCGCGCAAGCACGGGCGATTGCGGCCGATCTGCCGCGCAAGGCGCGGAGGGCGGCGCGGCCAATGCGGCATGGCACGGTTTTTGTGATGCGCGACCGGAGTGGCGCGATCGGCCTGCGCCGCCGGCCGCCGCGCGGGCTGCTGGGCGGCATGCTCGAATTGCCGGGAACCGGTCTCGACGCGGCGCCAGGGGACACCGATCCGCCTTGCCCGGCCGACTGGGTGGAGGCCGGGAGCATCGGACACGTCTTCACCCATTTCGAGTTGCGGCTGTTGGTGCTGGCGGCCGAGGTTTCCACGCTGCCACCGGGCCTTGAGGCAAGGCCGCCGGAGACGCCATTGCCTACGGTCATGCGCAAGGCGCTGGTTGCCGGTCTCGCGGCGCTCGATGACGATGACTCTGGCAAAAAAAATCCCGGATCGTGAGATCCGGGGTAAGGTGACAGAACGGGTGCCGGCTCGCGCCGGCACCGCGGGGGAAGGGTTCAGCGGTCGGGCGAGCTGACCGCCCAGCTGTGGTGATGCACGAGGCCGTCGTCGTGATCGTGGTCGTGGCCCGCCGCATCGTCCTGATCGTGGAACTGCTCGGTCTCGGTGCTCCCCGCCATGGCCGTGGTCGAGGCCTTGCCAGCGCTGACCGCCATCGCCACCGCATCGAAATAGGAGGTGCCGACCTCGCGCTGGTGGCGCGTCGCGGTATAGCCATCCTTCTCGGCGGCGAACTCGGCCTGCTGCAGTTCCGAATAGGCGCCCATGCCGCGCTCCGCGTAGCCCTTGGCGAGCTGGAACATCGAGTAGTTCAGCGAGTGGAACCCGGCGAGGGTAACGAACTGGAACTTGTAGCCCATCGCGCCGATCTCGCGCTGGAAGCTCTCGATCTTCTCCGGGGAGAGCTTCTTGCGCCAGTTGAAGCTCGGCGAGCAGTTATAGGCGAGCATCTTGCCGGGGAACTGCTTGTGGATCGCTTCGGCGAACTGGCGGGCTTCCTCAAGGTTCGGCTCCGAGGTTTCCCACCACAGTAGGTCGGCATAAGGGGCGTAGGCGAGGGAGCGGGCGATCGCGTATTCGACGCCGATGCCCGGCTTGATGCGATAGAAGCCCTCGGGCGTGCGTTCGCCGCTGATGAAGGGGCGGTCGCGCTCGTCGACATCGGCGGTGAGCAGCTGTGCGGCGTGGCTGTCGGTGCGGCAGAGCAGCACCGTCGGCACACCTTCCACATCGGCAGCAAGGCGAGCCGCGGTCAGGGTGCGGATGTGCTGGGCGATCGGCACCAGAACCTTGCCGCCGAGATGGCCGCACTTCTTTTCCGACGCGAGCTGGTCCTCGAAATGCACGCCCGCGGCGCCGGCCTCGATCATGGCCTTCATCAGCTCATACGCATTCAGCGCGCCGCCGAACCCGGCTTCGGCATCGGCGATGATCGGAGCCATCCAGTATTGTGACGTATCGCCTTCCATCCGGGCGATCTGATCGGCGCGGCGCAGCGCGGAATTGATGCGGCGGACCACCATCGGCACGGAATTCACCGGATAGAGCGACTGGTCGGGATACATTTCGCCCGAGAGGTTCGCATCGGCCGCCACCTGCCAGCCGGAGAGATAGATCGCCTTCAGGCCGGCCTTGACCTGCTGCATCGCCTGATTGCCGGTGAGGGCGCCGAGCGTGTTCACATAAGGCTCGGTCTTCAGCAGGTGCCACAGGCGGTTGGCGCCCATTTCGGCGAGGGTGTGGCGCACGCGGAACGAGCCCGCGAGTTTTTCGACTTCGGCCGGGGTGTAATCACGGCGGATGCCATCGAAGCGGTCGGGCGCTACGGAGAGCCCGCCCGGCAGGCCTTCGGGGGAATGGGTCGGGGTGGGGAAGTTCGACATGGTCTCTCCTTGTCGCCTCGCGGCGTGTTGTGGCGGCGTCCGGAGGCGCCGGGAACTTGCAATCCGATAGCGTCGGTAGGTGAATTATTTACGCTGCACCCGCGAAAGTCACCGGTGAAAATGGCATAAAATGATGAAAGAGGTGGCCGTATTGACTGTAAAGTTTTACAATATGTAAAAGATGAAAAATACCGCTCGTTGTCATGGAGTGCCCGCATGTCCAAGCCGCTGATTGGCCGCATCGTCCGACGCCTGCGCCAGGAACAGGGGCTGACGCAGCAGAGGCTGGCGGCGCGGCTCGGGATTTCGACGTCCTATCTCAACCTGATCGAGCACGATCAGCGGGGCATCACCGCGGCGCTGCTGATCAAGCTGACCGAAACGCTGAACGTGGATCTGGCGGCGCTGTCAGGCTCCGATGAGCGGCAAATGGAACAGGCGCTGCGCGAAGCGTTTGCCGACCCGCTGATCGGCAGCGAGCAGGTGCCGGACTCGGAAGCCCAGCTCATCGCCGCTTCGGCGCCGGCGGCGGCGCAGGCGGTGCTGGGGCTTTACCGCGCGTATCAGGCGGTGCGGGAGGAGACCGGCGGCATCACGCTGCCCTCGGGTCGGAAGATCCTGCTGCCGAATGAGGAAGTGCGGGATTTCTTTCACGAACATGCGAACCACTTCCCCGAGATCGAGGCGGCGGCCGAGGCGCTGGGAGCGGAATTGCCGGCGGCAACTCTGGGCATGAACCATGCGCTGGCGGAGCGGCTCCGGCACAAGCACGGGCTCGTTGTGTCCGTCGCACCGCTGCCTGGTGCGCTGCGAGTCTATGACCCGGCGCGGCGGCAGCTTGTTCTCTCCGAGACGCTGCCGCGGGAGAGCAGGGGCTTCCAGATGGCGTTCCAGCTCGGTCTGATCGAGGCGCGAGAGCTGATCGAGCAGATCGTCCGGCGTGCCACGCTCACCACCCACGACGCGGGCGAACTGTTGCGAATCGGGTTGATCAATTATTTCGCCGGCGCGGTGCTGATGCCCTATGCGCCGTTTCTGGGGCAGCGTCGGAGCTGCGCCACGATGTCGAGCATCTGGCGATGCGTTTCGGCGTTTCGTTCGAACAGGCCTGCCACCGGCTATCGACCCTGCAACGCCAGGGCGCGCGGGGGGTGCCGTTCTTCTTTCTGCGGGTTGATCCGGCGGGGAATGTGTCGAAGCGGTTTTCGGCAGCGGGGTTTCCCTTCGCCCGCTATGGCGGAAATTGCCCGCGCTGGATCGTGCATTCGGCCTTTGCCACGCCCGGCAGCGTGCGGGTGCAGGTGGCGCAGTTGCCCGACGGTGCCACCTATCTGTGCTTCGCGCGGACCATCACCTCATCGCCTTCGCATTGGGGCGAACCACCGGCGACGCGGGTGGTGGCGATGGGATGCGATATCGGCCGTGCCGGAGAGGTGGTTTACGCCGACGGGATCGACCTCGACAGGGCGATGGTTGGAATCGGTCTATCGTGCCGGCTCTGCGACCGGCCGGACTGCCGCTCGCGCGCGTTTCCGCCGCTGGCCCATCGCCTCTCGCTCGACGTGTCGACCACGAGCGCCAGCCCCTATCGTTTCGAACCGGCCGGGGGCGGAGGCCGAATGTCGGGAGCCGGGAAATAGGCGCGGAACCCGGATTATCAGCCGGTTCCAGCCAGTTCGGCGTTCCAACTTCTTTTCAGGCCCGGCCCCATGCCGAATTCTGCATGCCGACATCTGGTTGCCATCCTGCGCCCGCGATGGTCCTAAAATTCCCGCAGCCGCAGTTCAGCGGGCGAAGAATGGCCGCGATCCGCCCGGATAGAGGTCGCGGCTGGCAGCAGCGGTTGCTCGTTCGGCGATGGGAGTGGCGGGGAAATGCGCGAGGATCGCCAGCGTCCGGCGCGGCGGAAGGGTGAATGCCGGTCCGCCTGCGGCGGTGAGGGCCGCTGTCCGGTCGCCGTGGCGAAGGTCGAGGCTGATCGTGACCAGCGCGTCGATGACGGTCTGCGAGGCGGCGCCTGGCCTGATCCGAGTTCCGCCCGCACGACCTTGCGGGCGCGCAGCATCTCGAGCTTGGTGAGGCTGTTCATGCCAAGCCAACGGCCGACCGTGGAGAACTGGCCCGCCATGGCGTCGAGCGAAGCGGCGGCCAGCGCCATTTCCGCAGGACGCCCCCGCATTGCCGCAGGATGCGAGAACGCCCAGCGCGCCTCATTGGTTGCGGCGATCGCGGGGTCTTCGCCGATCACCCGCCCATCGAACGCATTCGCGGGCAGATATCCTGTCGATGGCGGCGGGGTAACCATCGCGCAGCCGGCGAGGAAGAGGCCGATCACCACGAGGGCGAGGGCAGAACGGAACATGCGGTGAGAGCGGAAATTCTGGCGCATGGCAGTGCCTTGACAATCGCGCCGGCCGGATCAGGCCGGGCGCAACCCCTTGCGGAAGCGTTCGGCAAGTTCGACGTAATGCGGGGCGGTCTGGTCGAAGCGGCTGCGCTCCTCGTCGGGCAGGAGACGGACAAAGCGGGCCGGCGAGCCCATCCAGAGCTCATTGCGGCCGATTCGTTTGCCGGGGGCGAGCAAGGAATGCGCCGCCAGCACACCGCCCTCCTCGATCATCGCGCCATCCAGCACCACGGCCCCCATCGCGACGAAGGCCCTGTCCTCGAGCGTGCAGGCATGGATGACCGCCGCATGACCGATCGTGACATCGGCGCCAATGCGCGCGGCGAAGCGTTCGCCGGCATTGACGTGGACGACCGTGCCATCCTGGATGTTGGTGCGCGGGCCGACCGTGATGTCGTTATTGTCGGCGCGCAGGGTGCAGTTGAACCAGATATTCGCGCCGGCAGCGATCCGCACCGCCCCGATCAGGACCGCGCCAGGGGCCACCCAGGCATCCGGGTCGATCTCCGGGTGGATGCCGTCGAGTTCGAACAGGGCCGGTTGATCGTGGCGCATCGGGCTATCCTTCCGGTTCAGCTATCCGCGAGCGGCACCCAGGGGATTTTCGCAAATGCGATCCCCTCGTCCGCCAGCGCTTCGGATTCGGCCTCGGTCGCCGCGCCGTAGATTCCGCGCGCGGGGGCTTCGCCGCGGTGGATCCGGCGTGCCTCGGCGGCGAATTCGTCCCCCACGAAGTCGCACTGAGTCTCGACCTCGCGCCGCAACCCGGCCAGCGCGGCACGAAGCTCGTCCGGTATGCGGCCGGCGACGGCGGTCGTTTGGGTTGCCTTCGCGGGCGGCTGGGCGGGGGCGGTTTCCGCGGCCACGGCTTTGCCGATCCTCGGCGCCATCAATGCGCGGTTGACGTCGTCCCCGCCGCAGCGCGGGCAGTTCAGCAGGCGGCGCTTTGCCTGGCGGTCGAAACTCTCGCTGCTGGCGAACCAGCCATCGAATTCATGGCCGCAGGAGCAGCGGAGCTGGTAATGGATCATGCCGAAAGCAGCGGATCGAGCCGGCCGCTCCGCTCCAGCTCGACCAGGTTGTCGCAACCGCCGATCGGCCGGTCGTCGATGAAGATCTGCGGCACGGTGGTGCCACCGCCGGATCTCTCGATGGCTTCGCGGCGCGCGGCGGAACCGCGGGGCGCGTCGATCTCGGTGAAGGCGAATCCCTTCTGGCGCAGAAGGCTTACCGCACGGCTGCAATAGGGACAGAAGGCCTGGGTGTAGATTTCGATTTTCGGCATGTGATGTCTCCGATGCTTCACATACGCAAGACGGAGTTTAGTGCAAGACGGTCACGAAAGTCTTAATCATCGTCCTGCGTTGCGACGCGGGCGAGAGCCAGTACGTCGACCGCTGCGGCGCCGGCGGCGAGGATGGCCTCGGCGCAGGCGGACGCGGTGGCGCCGGTCGTCAGCACATCGTCAATGAGCAGCACCGTGCGCCCGGCGAACCGCGCTGCCCGCCCGCCGCGCACGCCGATTGCGTTCTTCATTGCCTGTTCCCGGCCGAACTGGTCGAGTTCGGAGAGAGGGGGCGTGGCCCGCAGGCGGACGAGGCCGTCGATCAGCGTATCTCGCCCGGCCATGCGGCCGAGTGCGCGGGCCAGCAATCCAGCCTGGTTGTAGCCCCGCCGGGCGAGCCGTGCGCGGTGCAGCGGCACCGGCACCAGCAGATCGGCTCGGGCGAGCAAGGGCGCGCCGGGACGCAGCAGCAGCCGCGCAAGCCCCGCGGCGCGCTCTGGCCGGTCGGCATATTTGAAGGGCAGGATCAGCCTTCGGGCGGCGTCGTTGTAGACAAGAGCGGCGCGCGCAGTGCGGAATGCCGGTGGCGCCCAGTCGCATCCGGTGCAGAGCGGGGCCGGTTCTTCGAGGGGCAGCCCGCACTGGCCACAGACCGTGCCAGTGATGAACTTCACCGCCGCGAAGCAGGACACGCAAAACACGCCCTCGCCCGACACGTCCTCGTCGCAGGCGAGGCAATGCGGCGGCAGCAGGAGATCAAGCGTCGCGCGGGCAAGATGCTTCAGCATCGGCGGCTCTTTGCCGGCTGGCGCAAAAGCGGCACAAGTGGGGCCATGAGCGATATCGATATATTCGACCGCAGGGCGGTTGCCTTGCACCGCACGCGTGCGGCGCGGCACCTTGAGCGGATCAGGCCGGTGCTTGACGAGCTTGCGGAACGGGTTCTCGATCGGCTGGACGATACCGGGCGGCAGTTTCGCCGCGCGCTCGATTTCGGTGGGCGCGGCGCCGTGGCCCCGCTGCTGGCGGCACGCGGGCTCGAGGTGATTTCCGCCGATCTCGCGCCCGCGCAGCTCGCCGGCGGAGGTGGAGTTGCTGCTGACCCCGAATATCTCCCGTTCGGCGAGGGGTGTTTCGACCTCATCGTCGCGCATCTCTCGCTGCACTGGGTGAATGATCTGCCAGGCGCGCTGATCCAGCTGCGCCGCGCGCTGAGCCCGGAAGGGCTGTTCATTGCCAGCCTGCCTTTGCTCGGCACGCTCGCGGACCTCCGGGCCGCGTTGATCGAGGCGGAGGACCATCTCGCTGCGGGGGCATCGCCACGGGTCTCGCCCTTTACCACGCTCGCCGATGCCGCGGGGCTGATGCAACGGGCGGGATTCGCGCTGCCGATCGCCGAGCGGGAGATCGTGCATCTCGAATATGCCGCGCCGCTCGACCTGCTTCGCGATCTGCGGGATGCCGGGGAGACCAACGCGCTGCGCGACCGCTCACGCCGCTGCCCGCCGCGCGCGCTGTTTCCGATGGCGCTGGCGGCGCTGGCGGATGCCGATGGCCGGCTGCGGCTCGAATGGCCCATGGGCGTCATCACCGGCTGGGGCTCATAACAGGCCGAGCCGCTTCAGGCTGACCCACCTGCCATTGCCGATGATCAGATGATCGTGCAGCACGACCGAGAGTGTCGCAGCCGCGAGCTTGATCTCCCGGGTCATCGCCACGTCGTCCTCCGAGGGGGTGGGGTCGCCGCTCGGGTGATTATGCACGAGGATGAGTGCGGTTGCGTGCAGTTCGAGCGCCCGGCGCATCATTTCCCGCGGATAGACCGGGGCATGGTTCACCGTGCCGTGTGTAAGTGCCTCGTCCGCGATCAGGCGGTTGCGCTGATCAAGAAACAGAACCCGGACCTGTTCGATCTTTTCGCGGGCGAGGACGGCGGTGAGGTATTCGATCAGCCGGTCCCAATGGTTCAGGACCGGCCGATAGGCGATTTCCGCCCGGGTGAGGCGAAGTGCCGCGGCCTGGACGAGCTTGAGGGCGGCGGCGCCGGCCTCGCCCAGCCCCTCGACCCCGCGCAGCGCCTCGGCCGGTGCGGTGATGGCGCCCGCGCAGGAGCCGAAATGCCGGATGAGCTCCTTCGCCACCGGCTTGGTATCCCGACGGGGGACGGCGAGAAACAGCAGCATTTCGAGAATCTCATGGTCTGCCAGCGCGTCCGGTCCCGCTTTCAGCAGGCGCGCCCGCAGCCGGGCGCGATGGCCGGCTGCGCCGTGAGCGGGAGGGGTTGTGTCCCCGGGCCGTGAGGGGTCCTCATCCTGTAGAAGATCCGGCTGGGCGGCCGGTTCGCGCGACACATCTCCGGAAGAAATCACAACCGGAGATTGTCATATTGAGGCGATTTTGAAAAGCCGCTTTCGGCCTTGCCGGTCAGATCGTCTCGCCGGCGGCGAGAGTGAACACCTCGCAACCGGTTTCGGTGATGCCGATCATGTGTTCGAACTGCGCGGACAGGCTGCGGTCCCTGGTGACGGCGGTCCAGCCATCGTCGAGAACCTTCACTTCCGGGCGTCCCGCATTGACCATGGGCTCGATGGTGAAGAACATGCCTGGCCGCAATTCGGGCCCGTCGCCCTTGCGGCCGAAATGCAGCACGTTCGGCGGCTCGTGGAAGTGGCGTCCGATGCCGTGGCCGCAGAAATCCCGCACCACCGAGAAGCGTTGCCCCTCGACATAGGTCTGGATGGCATGGCCGATGTCGCCGAAATGCGCGCCGGGCCGGGCCGCGCGAATGCCCTCCAGCAGGGAGTTGTAGGTGACATCGATCAGTCGGCGGGCCTTGGTCGGCGCCGTGCCGGCGACATACATCCGGCTCGAATCCCCATGCCAGCCATCGAGGATGACGGTGATGTCGATATTCAGGATGTCGCCATCCATCAGCACGCGATCGCCGGGGATGCCGTGGCAGACGACATGGTTGATCGAAATACAGGTCGATTTCGGAAAGCCGCGATAGTTGAGCGGCGCCGGGATGGCGCCGCGCGCGACGATGTAGTCATGGCAGATCCGGTCGATCTCACCTGTCGAGATGCCAGGGCGGACAAGCGCGCCGACCATGTCGAGCACCTCGGCCGCAAGCGCCCCTGCGGCGCGCATGGGCGCGAAATCCTCTGGCTTGTGGATCGTGATCTGCCGCTGTTCGGAACCGCCGTCCATCAGCCGCACTCCGCCGGGTTGACCGCTTTACGTTTCATCGCCGTTAAATGACCTCCGCGCGCAGCGATGGCAAGGTGGCGAGCCGGACCGACAGTGCGAGACCGGCGAGGAGCATTGCCGCGATCGTTGCCACAACGCCATTCCAGCCCGCTTCGCTCCAGGCGACGCCGCCAAGTGAACCCGCGAGGCTGGAGCCGAGATAGTAAAGGAAAAGATACAGCGCAGCGGCTTGCGCCCTCGCGCCGCGGGCAACCGCACCGACCCAGGCGCTCGCCGTGGCGTGGCTCGCGAAAAACCCGAGCGTGACCAGCGCGATGCCGAGAACGACCAGCCAGAGCGCGCCGGAAAGGGTCAGCAATGCCCCGGCCAGTTCGAGCGTGATCGCCGCGGGGAGCATTCGTGTCCTGCCGACCCGGCCGGCAAGCTGCCCGCTCCAGGCGGAACCGCCGACACCCACCAGATAGACCGCGAAGATCGTGCCGACTTCTGCCTGCGACAAGCTGAACGGCGGCGCAAGCAGGCGAAAGGTGATGTAGTTATACACCGTCACGAAGCCGCCCATGAACAGGAAGCCCTCGGCATAGAGCAGGCGCAGAGCCGGATCGGCGAGATGCGCCGCATAGCTGCGCGCGAGGGCGCCGATCGATAGCGGCCGGCGGATGAAATGGCGAGAGGCAGGCAGGCTTGCGGTGAACAGCAGGCCCGAGGCGAGGCCGATCGCGCCGACACCGGCAAGGGCGGCGCGCCACCCGGCGGCATCGGTGAGGATGCCGGCGATCAGGCGCCCGCTCATGCCGCCGAAGCCGCTGCCCCCGACATAGAGTCCCATGGCGAGGCCCATCGATTTCGGATCGATCTCCTCGGCCAGATAGGCCATGGCGACGGCGGGCAGGCCGGAGAGCACGAGGCCGATCAGCGCCCTCAGCGCGAGAAAGGTTCCCCAATCCGGGATGGCCGCCGAGATGAGGGTGAGCAGCGCGGCACCGATGATCGAGGCCGCCATCATCGGCTTGCGGCCCCAGGCTTCCGAGAGCGCGCTCGCAACGAGCAGCGATCCGGCAAGGGTGAGGGTTGTCAGGGAGAGTGCCAGGCTCGCAGAGACCGGGCGGACACGGAAATCCGCCGCAAAGACCGGCAGCAGGGGCTGGACGCAATACATCAGCGCGAAGGTCGCGAAGCCGGCGGCGAACATCGCGAGCGTGGTCCGGCGGAATTCGGGCGTGCCCCGGCTGATGCGGGACGGGATGGCGGCCGGCGGTGTCGGGTCGTTCATCCGTCCTGAATGGCGGCAGGGCAGGGCGGTTTTCCAGCCCGGCCCGCGCAGGTCAGCCTCCCTGCCGGGGCGGAGCGGCGCCTATTTCTGCACCCAGGGCAATCCATCGTGCTTCCAGCCCGCGACGAGGCCGCGATGGCCGCGCTGGTCGTGCGGGCCCTCGAACCCGTCCCGCACATTGTAGACATGCGTAAAGCCGTGCTCCTGCGCGATGCGTGCGGCGGCCATGCTGCGCCCGCCGCTGCGGCAGATGAAATAGACATGGTGTTCCGGCCGCAGGCCCGCCCGCCGCATCTCGTCGAGGAAATGCGGGTTGTGCTGCATGCTGGGGAAGGTCTGCAGCTCGATCGGCACAATCTGCTTGCCGGCCTGGGACAGGTCCGGCAGGCCGACAAAGGTCCATTCCGCACTGGTCCGCACATCGCACAGCATGGCGTCAGGGTTGCTCATCAGCACTTCCCACACCTGTTTCGGAGCCACATCGTCAACCATATCATCCTCCGGATCATCACCGTTCTGGCGTTGCGGCATTGTTGTCCGACGGCCGGATCTGATGCAAGACGGTTACACGGGAGACAGAACAGCGTGACACTGCAAGCAGCGACCTCGATCGCCGATGGATTTGTCGGCGCCATTGGCAATACGCCCCTGATCCGGCTGCGCCGCGCCTCGGAGGCGACCGGCTGCGAGATTCTCGGCAAGGCCGAATTCATGAATCCTGGCGGATCGGTCAAGGATCGCGCCGCGCTCGCGATCATCGAGGACGCCGAGGCGCGCGGCCTGCTCATCCCGGGCACGCCTGGCACGATCGTCGAGGGAACGGCCGGCAATACCGGGATCGGTCTGACGCTGGTCGCCAATGCCCGCGGCTATCGCAGCATCGTCGTGATGCCGGAGACGCAGAGCCAGGAGAAAAAGGATTTCCTGCGCATGATCGGTGCCGACCTGCGCCTCGTGCCGGCCAAACCTTATCGCGATCCGGGCAATTACGTGCATGTGTCGCGGCGAATCGCCGAGGAGGTCGGCGGTTGCTGGGCGAACCAGTTCGACAACACCGCCAACCGCGAGGGTCATCGCCGCACCACGGGGGCGGAAATCTGGGCGCAGACCGGCGGGCGGATCGATGCCTTCACCTGCGCCTGCGGCACCGGCGGCACCTTGGCCGGCGTCGCCATGGCGCTGAAGGCACAGGATCCGGCCGTACGAATCGTGCTTGCCGACCCGGAAGGCAGCGCGCTGCACTCATGGATCAAGACGGGCGAGATCGTGGCGACCGGCTCCTCGATCTCCGAGGGGATCGGCCAGGGGCGGGTCACCGCCAATCTGGAAGGCGCGCCGATCGACGATGCGGTGCGCGTGCCCGATACGGAGATGCTCGAACAGGTATACGACCTGATGATCCATGAGGGGCTTTCCATAGGCGGTTCCGCCGGGATCAACGTTGCCGCGGCGATCCGCGTCGCGCGTGAGATGGGGCCGGGCCACACGATCGTTACCATCCTGTGCGACGGCGCCTCGCGCTATCAGTCGAAGCTCTTCAACCCGGAATTCCTGCAGAGCAAGGGACTGCCCACACCGCCCTGGATTGCCTGAACGGCGACGGACGCCTTGCGGATCGGCCGAACCGCGAGGCGCCGATGCTGGCGGGTCAGACCCTTCGGTAGGTCAGCACCAGCACGTCGCGGAAGGCTGGACGCACGGGATCGAGCGGGATGACCGGCGTCACGCCGTGAAACACCCGCTGATCGTCAACCAGGGCCGCATCTCGCGCCGCCGTCAGGGTGAAGCTGCCGAGATCGTTGCCGTGCAGATCGTGGATGGTTGTGGTGCCCTGCTCAATGTTTTCGCGGCGGACCATCAGGACCAGCACGAAATCAACGCCGTCGCGGTGCATGCCCTCCGGCGTGGGCAGGCCTGCGCCGTCCGGATTCGCCTCGATCCTGAACTGGTGCGCCTCGATATGCCAGGCGATGCTGCCGGTTCGTTCCTCGAACAGGGATCGGGTGAAGCCGAGCAGGGCCTGGAACGTGTCGCCATTGGCAATGGCGTCGGGGATCGGCTCGAACCAGCGCTCCACCCCGCCATTCAGGGCGTTGTATTCGCGGGTCTGGAAATGCGGCTGGTGCGTGGCGCGGCGGATGGGCTGATCCGGCACCGCGGCGAACACGCCGAAGCGGCGCCGGCGGTAGCGGCCGCCATCGGCCATGTATTGATCGAGCGGCATGGCGTCCCAACTCGCCGCGAACGCGCCCCACGCGGCAGGGGCGATAGCCTCGGCGGGAAGCATGCGGTCAAACGCCGCCCCTGGCAGGAAGGCAAAGCCTTCGGCGACGAGGTTCAGGCCGAGTTCACTGCGAGTGCCGACGGGGTCCATGCATCAGAAATAACACGTTCCAGGCCGGGTAACAGGGCGCGCGGCGGTAAACTCAGCCATTCCCGGACGCGGGGTCGGGCGCCGGTGAGCTGGCGGGGCGAGGCGGCGTGCCGAATGCGGCGCGGAACTCAGCGGGATCGATGGTAAGCCGCTGATAGGGGAAGGGAATCTCGATCCCCTCGGCGTCGAACCTGTTCTTCAGTCTGCGGTTGAATTCGCGGCGCACCGCATGTTGCTGCCCGGCCGGGGTGCGCATCCGGCCGACGATGTCGAGCGAGGATGCGCCGAACTGGTCGAGCCCCCAGAGCTCGATGTCGCCGAGGATGTTCGGCGCCCAGTCCGGATCGGCGCGCATGGTCGCGAATTCGTCGCGGATCACCTGGAAGACCCGGTCGATGTCTTCCTTGTAGGCGACGCCGACGCTGATCGGCGCGAAGGAGAACTCACGCGAGAAGTTGGACACCGTGCTGACCGCGCTGAACGGGATGACATTCAGCGACCCGTCGCCGGCGCGCAGCCTGATCGTGCGGATTGAGAGTTTCTCGACACTGCCGGAAACACCCGCGAGCGTCACCCAGTCGCCCACCTGCACGGCGTCTTCGAGGAGCAGGAACAGGCCGGTGATGATGTCCTGCACCAGCTTCTGCGAGCCGAAGCCGATGGCGAGGCCGAAGATCGACAGACCGCCGAGCAGCAGGGTGACATTGACGCCGATCGTGTCAAGCACCACCAGCGTCACCACCACGAGGATTGCGCCCATGAGCGTTGAGCGCAGCATCGGCATCACGGTGCGGTAGCGCGCGGCCCGCCCGGCACGGCCCTGGCGCTCAAGACGCTCGGCATGCGCCTCCAGCGCCGCGTTCGCGGCTTCCCAGACGATGAGCGCCGCGAGAATTGCCGTGGCGATGGTGACGATGGCGGAGGCGATCTGCCGGCCGATCGTGGTGCCCGTGAACCAGGCGAACACGCCGATGCCCCAGAGTTGCAGGGTGACCAGCAGGCCAAGCCCGGCGATGAGAGCCGCCGCCGCCAGCTTGAAGACCGGCAGATAGGTTCGCAGCCGCGCGTGCATGCCGGGATGCTGGAGGTGCAGCGTGCCGCGCTCGTCGAACGCATGATCGAGGGCGGAGGCGATGCTCGCCGCAATTCCGCGCGCGATGATGGTCACCAGGCCGAGCACGATCACGATGCGGAGCATGATGAAGAAAGCGTGCGGAATGCCGATCGCCCAGGCGACCCAAAGGGCGATCACGTAGAAGAGTGCGAGTATGTGCCAGGTATGCGCGAGCCCGACGCGCAGTGTCGCGGTGAACCCGGTGGCGGCGGTTTCGCCGCGGATGAAGGCCGCGACCGGCCGCCGCGCCTGCAGGATCATCACCGCGAGCATCAGATGCACCGCCAGCGAGACGATCTTGATCATCACCCTGCTGGCTGCCGGATAGAGCCCGAACAGGCCGCCGGTGGCGATCGCGGCGTAGCCGAAGGCGACAGTGCCGACGATCGTGCGCAGCCAGCGATCGAGCCATCGCGCGCGTGCATCGTCAAGGCCGGTCAGGCGGAGTTCCGGCGCATGCGGAGCAAACAGCAGCCGCAGGCACTCCATGGCGACGCGGGAGACGATATAGGCTTCCAGCGCGGCGATGATGACGAGGCGGGAGACCCGATCGTCGGCGATGTCACTGGAGATGAGGGCAAAGCCGGCCAGCGCGAAGACAAGAACGGGCGCCAGTTCAAGGCCGAAATGGGCGAGAGCGCGCGGAACCCGGCGCAGCCAGTGCCGCAGCGGTTGGCGCCGGCGGCGATGTTCGGTTTCGCCGGCTTCCGCCGCGGCAATGCCGGCATTGGCTTTCGGCGGGTCGGGCTTGTCGCCACCGCGCGCGCTGGCTGGCCCGTGCGCGAGCCGCGTTCGCGGCTTCAGCAAGGCCCGGCGGGTGACAAATTCCAGCGCAAGGCATGTGGCCATGACCACGGCGAGGCGCCACGTGGCCTTCAGCACGGTGTGGCGGAGCCAGGAATCGGTCGCGACGAAAGTGATCCAGTGCCAGATCAGCGACACGTCGGTGGCATCGCTCAGCGCCCGGCCCACGCCCTGCAAGGTCTGTTTCGTCCAGGCCTCGGCCCTCTGGGTGATGCCCAGGCCGAGCGCGGCTGCGACGGGCGCGGGGCTCACGGCCTTGCCAGCCCTCATCGCCTCGAGCGTCGCGATGAGGGCGCTGCGCTGCGCCGGGTTCTGCAACGTGGTTATCGCGGTGTTGATCTGCGCCGGCGTGAGCGCCGCCGGGGCGGCAGCCGGCGCGGCTGTGGTCCGGCCGGCGGGCGCGGCGCTTCCCGCTGCGGCCTGTGGCATGGCGGCGACGAGCATGGCGAGGAGCGGGATGACGAGCGTCAGGACGCGGACCATGGTTCGGGAGAAACGGGTCATTGCGGCCGATGTCAACAGTCACCCCCTATCAGCATCGGGATTCCCCCATTATTATGATCGTCATGCGTGATATTCTCCTGATCCTGCTTGGTATCGACATGATCGCGGTGGTGGCCGTGCTGCTGGCGGGCGCCGTCGGCATGACCCGCGGCGCCGACCCGCGTCGGCAAAACCGCCTGATGCGCTGGCGCGTCGGCCTGCAGGCCGTCGCGGTCGCGCTCGTCGTCATCCTGATCGTGACCGGCTGACGCGCATGGCACAGCCTCGCGCCGTGCTGTTCGATGTATTTGGCACGCTGGTCGACTGGCGCGGCAGCGTCATCGCCGGGCTGACCGCTTTCGGCTCCGCCCGCGGCCGCAGCGCCGACTGGGCCGAGGTTGCCGATGCCTGGCGCCGGACCTATCGCCCCTCGATGGACCGGGTGCGCCGCGGCGCCATACCGTGGACGCTGCTCGATGACCTGCACCGCGATGCGATCGTCGATCTCGCCCGGCGGCATGGCTTCGGCCCGCTGGAGGACGCCGATTGCGAGCACCTGGTCAAATTGTGGCACCGGCTGGCGCCCTGGCCCGACACGGTCGCCGGGCTCACGCGGCTGCGGCAGGCGGCGATCATCGGTCCGCTGTCGAACGGGCATGTCGCGTTGCAGGTTTCGCTGGCGCGGCGAAACGGTTTTCCCTGGGATGTCACCTTCGGGTCTGACATTTTCCGCCACTACAAGCCCGATGCCGAGGTCTATCTCGGGGCCTGCGACTATCTCGGCCTCGCGCCGCACGAAGTGATGCTGGCTGCTGCGCACAATGATGACCTCGCCGCCGCGTCCAGCTTCGGCCTGCGGACGGCGTTCATCAGTCGTCCGCTCGAATTCGGCGCCGCCACGGGGGATCGCGCCAATCCGTCCGGGCCGTGGGAGATTGTCGTCAACTCGGTTGAGGCGCTGGCTGCCGAATTCGGCGTCTGACGCGGTTCAGCGCTCGTCCCGCAAGGCGCGGCCAAGCAGCCGGTGCATGCTGGCCTCCAGCGTGCTGCGCCCTCCGATCAGATCCGTCACCGCCTCCGTGACGGGCATTTCGCACCCGGCCGCCCGCGCGCGGGCGAGCAGTGCAGGAGCGGTCGCGAGGCCTTCGATCACGCCGCCCTCCGCTGCGGGGCGCTCGCCCCGGCCAAGGGCAAGCCCGGCGCGATAGTTCCGGCTGGCGCCGCCCGTCGCGGTCAGGATCAGGTCACCCAGCCCGGCGAGGCCCGAGATCGTCTCCGCAGCGCCGCCGATGGCCTCGGTGAGGCGGGCAATCTCGGCGAGACCGCGGGTGATCAGCGCCGCGCGCGCATTCTCGCCGAGTCCAGCGCCGATCACCGCGCCGGCGGCGATGGCGATGACGTTTTTCGCAGCCCCCCCGAGTGCTGCGCCGATCGGGTCCGCACTGCCATAGACGCGCAGGCGTGGTGTTGCGAGACGTTTGACGAGGTCGCGCCGGGCTACGGCATCCGTCATCGCCAGCACGGTGGCGGCCGGCAGGCCGGCGGCGATCTCGTGCGCGAAGTTCGGGCCCGTCAGGATCGCGCAGGGCCGTCGCGGCTCCAGTTCGGCGGCGATTTCCGGCCCCAGCGCGCCGGTTTCGCGCTCCACGCCCTTTGCGCAGAGAACCAGCGTGCCATCGCCTTGCGGCAGGCGGCCGATCGTTTCCCGCAAGTGCTGGAAGGGCACGGCGAGCAGCGTGACGGGTGCTTCGGGCGGCCGTGCCGCGATGGCGAGGCCGTCAGGCAGGCGGAGGCTGGGCAAATGCGGGCTCGTGCGTGTGGCCGCGAGCGCCGCGGCTTTCGCGGCATCGCGCGCGATCAGCGTCACCCGCAATCCCTGCGCGGCGTACAGCGCGGCGAGGGCGGCTCCCCAGGCTCCGGCACCGATCACCACGATCTCGGGATGCTGCGTCATCTCACGTCCTCTCCGGCAAGCCGAATGATGGCGGTGCTGGCCTCTTCCTCGCCCAGTGTGGCGCGCAACGCTTCCAGCACCGGGGATGCCGCGGCCTCGAATCCGTAGGGTGGATTGATCACCAGCAGGCCGCTGCCGTTCAGTCGCGCCGGGTCGAGCGCCGGGCGGATCAGCATTTCGCAGGCGATGACATCGGGGATGCCCCTGGCGGCGATGTCGGCCATGAAATCACGGACCGGCGCGCGATGCTTGACAGGATACCAGGCAGCGAAGACGCCGGTGGGGAATTTGCGCCGCCCGGCATCGAGCGTCCTCGCCAGCACGGCGAACTCGTCGGGGCGTTCGAAGGGCGGATCGATCAGCACGAGGGCGCGGCGCTCGGCGGGTGGCAGCAGCGCGGAGACGGCCTCGTAACCGTCGCGGGCGTGAACCTGTGCCGTCGGGTCGCCGCGGAACCGGCGTTTCAGCGCCGCCGCATCCTCGGGGTGAAGCTCGCAAAGGGCGAGGCGGTCACCGGGACGCAGCAGGGCGCGGGCGATGGCGGGTGAGCCCGGATAGGCAAGGCCCGGTGGCACCAGCGCGAGATAGTCGGCGAGGGCGGCGGGTGAGGCGGCGCGCAGCCTGCCGATTCCGCTTTCCCATTCGCTGGTGCGGCCGGCTTCGGGGCCGGCAAGATCGTAGGCGCCGAGTCCTGCATGGGTATCGAGCACGAAGAGCGGCTTCGCCTTGCGGGTCAGCGCGCGCAGCAGCAGGACCAGCAAGGCATGCTTCAGGCAATCGGCCGCATTGCCGGCATGATAGGCGTGGCGGTAATTCATCTCGTCCCGGCTGATAATCGCCCTCGGCGGGCCGCGCCAGAGCCTGGCATTTGACGGGTGGATTTTCCGGCCTATTTCTAGAGCACTCTCCGATCCATCCGGATCGGATGTAGTGCTCTATGATATTGATATTCAGAGCATCTTTATCCGATCAGATGATTCCATCTGATCGGATGATGCTCTAAGGCCCTGCCATTGAGCGACGCGGGTGGATCCGGCTGGCGGGGGACTGAGAGATTGAACGCGCCGGCTTCGGCCCCGGATTCGAGATCCGCCGGGTTCGAGGCTCGAACAAGGCTGGCACCAAGGAGTTTTCGATGACGCTGACCCGCCCACTGGCCCTGCCCGACGACATGGCTGGCGTGACGGTGCGACCCGAGACCGGCACTGATGCCGCCTTTGCCCTGCCGTCCTGGACCCTGACGGATCTCTATCGCGGGACCGAGGACCAGGCGATCGAGGCGGACCTGGCGCGACTTGAGGCCGATGCCGTCGCCTTCGCGGCAGCGCTGCGCGGAACTGTCGCCGGGCTTGACGGGGCGGGCCTCGCGGCGGCGATCGCGCGGTACGAGGCGATCGAGCAGGGGCTGGGACGGCTGCATACATTCGCGCAGCTCAATTTCAGCGCCGATGCCACGGTGCCGACCGCCGGGCCGTTCTACCAGTCGATCGCGGAACGGGCGACCGCGATTGGCGGAAATCTCGTTTTCTTCCCGCTCGAGATCAACCTGATCGACGACACTGCCTTTGAGGCGGCGCTCGCCGATCCCGCGCTCGCCCGGTATGCGCCGTGGCTGCGCGACCTGCGTGCGCTGCGCCCGCATCAGCTCTCCGGCGAGATAGAGCGGCTGCTGCTCGAAAAGGAAGTGACCGGCCATGCCGCCTGGTCCCGCCTGTTCGACGAGACGACAGCCGCCCTGCGGGTGCCGGTGGCCGGCGAGGAACTGACGCTGTCGGCCGCGCTCAACCGGCTGTCCGATGCGGACCGTGCCCGGCGCGAGGCCGCCGGCCGGGCGATCGGCGCAACACTGCAACGCAACTCGCGGCTCTTCGCCCAGATCCTCAACACGATCGCCAAGGACAAGGCGATCGAGGATGGCTGGCGGCGCTATCCCTCGCCCGAGGCGGCGCGCCATCTGGCGAACCGGGTCGAGCCCGAGGTGGTCGAGGCGCTGGTGACGGCGGTGACGGATGCCTATCCACGGCTGGCGCACCGCTACTACGCGCTGAAGGCCGGATGGCTGGGCCTTGAGCGGTTGCAGCACTGGGATCGCAACGCGCCGCTGCCGGGCGAGCCCGACCGGCGGATCGGCTGGCCCGAGGCCCGCGAGACGGTACTTGGCGCCTATGGCGCCTTCAGCCCCGAGATGCGCACGGTCGCCGCCCGGTTCTTCGACGGCGGCTGGATCGACGCCGTGCCCCGCCCCGGCAAGTCCGGCGGTGCGTTCGCCCATCCCGCCGTGCCGGATGTCCATCCCTATGTCCTGCTGAACTATCACGGCCGCACCCGGGACGTGATGACGCTGGCCCATGAGCTTGGCCACGGCGTGCACCAGGTGCTTGCCGCGCGCCAGGGCTATCTCATGGCGTCGACGCCGCTGACGCTTGCGGAAACCGCCAGCGTGTTCGGCGAGATGCTGACCTTCCGCGCGCTGCTCGATGCCGAGACCGACCCGCAGCGGCGGCGGCTGATGCTGGCGCAGAAGGTGGAGGACATGCTGAACACGGTGGTCCGGCAGATCGCCTTTCACCAGTTCGAACAGCGCCTGCATGCGGCACGGCGGCGCGGCGAGCTGCTGCCCGATGAGATCAGCGCCATCTGGCTCGCGGTGCAGCGTGAAAGCCTTGGTCCCGCCTTCGAATTTTCCGATGACTATCGGATGTTCTGGGCCTATGTGCCGCATTTCGTGCACTCGCCGTTCTATGTCTATGCCTACGCGTTCGGCGACTGTCTGGTGAACGCCCTGTATGGCGTCTACCATGATGCCGCGGCACGGGGTGAAGCGGCCGGATTCGTCGACCGCTATCTCGACATGCTGGCCGCGGGCGGCACCAGGCGGCATCGCGAGGTGCTGGCGCCGTTCGGCCTCGACGCATCGGACCCGGCCTTCTGGCGCCGTGGGCTCGATGTCATCGCCGGCTTCATCGACGAACTGGAACACTGAGGGAAACCGGGGATACATGGCCAACGAAGCGGATAATGGCGGCACGCTGTTCGGCGAAATCAGGCGCTTCGCACGCACGTCGGGGGCCGTCTCCGGCATTGCCGCGCGGGTGGCCGGCGAGCGGGTTTTCGGCATCCGCACCGATCGCGGACGCCACGCCGAAGACTTGAAGACCATCCTCGGCGGCCTCAAGGGGCCGATGATGAAGATCGCCCAGATCCTCAGCACCGTGCCGGACGCGCTGCCCGAGGAATATGCGCGGGAACTCGCGCAGTTGCAGGCCAACGCGCCGCCGATGGGCTGGGCGTTCGTCCGCCGCCGGATGACCGCCGAACTTGGCCCGGAGTGGGAACGAAAATTCCGTACGTTCGGTCGCGAGGCGGCGGCGGCGGCCAGTCTCGGCCAGGTCCACAAGGCCGAATTGCCGGATGGCCGCATCGTCGCCTGCAAGCTGCAATATCCGGATATGCCGAGCACGGTGGAATCCGATCTCCGGCAGCTGAAGCTCGCGATGGCCGTCTACAAGCGGATGGACAACGCGATCCACCAGGACGACATCTATGTCGAACTGGCGACGCGGCTGCGCGAGGAGCTCGACTACACACGCGAGGCGGCGCAGGCACGGCTTTACGCGATCATGCTCGAGGGGCAGCCGGATATCGTCATTCCCGAACCGATCCCCGAATATTCCTCCCGCCGCCTGCTGACCATGACCTGGCTCGATGGCATCGGCATGCAGGCGTTTCTCGATACCGATCCCGACCAGGAGAGCCGCAACCGGGTCGCGCGCGCACTCTTCCGCGCCTGGTATGTCCCGTTCTACCGCTATGGCGTGATCCACGGCGATCCGCATCTGGGCAATTACCAGGTGAACGCCGCTGGCGGCATCAACCTGCTCGATTTCGGCGCCATCCGCGTGTTCGGCGCGCGCTTCGTTGCCGGCGTGATCGACCTTTTCCGGGCGATCCGCGATAGGGATGATGAGCTTGCCCATCATGCCTACACCTCCTGGGGGTTCACCGACATCACCCGCGAGAAGCTGGACGTGCTGAACGAATGGGCGCGCTTTCTCTACGAGCCGCTGATGCAGGACCGGGTGCGGGCGATCCAGGAGACCAACGACGTGACGTTCGGCCGCAGCGTTGCCGAAAAAGTGCATGAGGGGCTGAAGCGGACCGGCGGGGTTCGGCCGCCGCGCGAATTCGTGCTGATGGACCGCTCGGCGATCGGGCTCGGCAGCGTGTTCCTCCGGCTGCGGGCAGAGCTGAACTGGCACCAGCTGTTCCAGGAGACGGTTGCGGAATTCGATGCCGCATCGCTGGAGGCGCGGCAGGAGGCTGCCCTGGCCAGCGCCGGCGTGCCGAAGCCGCTCTGACCATGGCGATTCTTCAGCGCGGCCTGCGCGGCGGGCTTCTGGCACGGGCGTACAGGAAGATCCTGCACTCGTGGTATCTCAACGACCTTGCCTTCGACATCCGCCTCGCGGCCAAGCGGGAAGCGGTGGATTATGTGATGACACACATGCAGGCGGCGATGATGCTGCGCGACCGGTTCGACCTGTTGCGCTTCGCCCTGTCGCGTGCGCCGGAACATGGTCTCGTGCTCGAATTCGGGGTCGAGAAAGGGTTGTCGGTCAACTGCCTGGCGCGGGCGACGCAGCGCACGGTGCACGGGTTCGATTCCTTCGAAGGCCTGCCGGAGGACTGGGCTGGCACCGCCTCGGCCCGCGGCGCCTTCGACCGGCGCGGTGCGCTGCCGAAAGTGCCGGCCAATGTGCGCCTGCATGTCGGCTGGTTCGACGCGACACTGCCCGCTTTCCTGGCGGAGACGGTGGAGCCGGTCGCGCTGCTGCATATCGACTGCGACATCTATTCCTCGACGAAAACCGTGTTCGATCTGCTGTCCGACCGCATCCGCTCCGGCACGGTCATCGTGTTCGACGAGTATTTCAACTATCCCGGCTGGCGGCAGCACGAATACAAGGCGTTCCACGAATTCTGCGCCGGGGGCGGGCGGAGCTATCGCTATCTCGGCTATGCCGGCGAGAAGGGGCATGTCGCGGTCATCATGACCTGACCATGATGGTCAGGCGGCGTGACGCCAGATGGCCAGCCGCGCCGCGCCGTGGGCGCGTTCGGCGAGCACGGAAAGGTCGGCCGGCGGGGGGTCGGCCTTGCCGAATTCGGCGGCGATCAGCGCGCCAGGGGCGAGCCATCCGGCCTCGGCGAGTGCCCGGACCGCCCGTGGCACGAGGCCCTTGCCATAGGGTGGGTCCAGCAGGATGAGGCCATGCGGCGTGCCACGGGGCGGGGCAAGTATGTCGGCGCTGACGATCCGGCTGCGATCCGCCGCACGGCATGCGGCGACATTGCGGTGAAGTGCCGCGATCGCCGCGCGATCCTGCTCGATGAAAGTGGCGACTGCCGCGCCGCGCGACAGGGCTTCAAGCCCAAGCGCGCCGGAGCCGGCGAAGGCATCCAGCACCGACTGATCGGCGACAGCGCCCTCCGCCCAGGGCGCGTGGAGAAGGATGTCGAACAGCGCCTGCTTCACCCGCCCGGAGGTTGGCCGCGTGATGACGCCCTCCGGCACGGCAAGGGCACGTCCCCGCCAGGCTCCGGCGATGATCCGCGGGCCGCTCATCAACCGGCTTTCGGCAATTGCTCGCGGAGCACCTTGGGGTTGACCTCCGCGACCGCGCCGCGTGGCAGGTTGCCGAGCTGGAATGGGCCATAGGCGATGCGGATGAGACGGGTCGTGTCCAGCCCGAGAGCCGCCATCACCTTGCGGATTTCACGATTTTTGCCTTCGTTGAGACCAACCGACAGCCAGGAATTCGAACCCTTGGTGGAGTCGATTTCAGCCGCGATCGGGCCAAATCGCACGCCGTCGACCACGAGGCCGCCTTTCAGCGCCGCGAGCCGCGCCGGGTCGATGGTGCCATGCACCCGCACGCGATAGCGGCGCAGCCAGCCGGTCGCCGGCAGTTCGAGCTGGCGGGCGAGAGCGCCATCATTGGTGAGCAGGAGAAGGCCCTCGCTGTTCAGATCGAGCCGGCCGATGCTCACCACGCGGGGCAGTTCGGCGGGCATCCGCTCGAAGATTGTGGGCCGGCCCTCGGGATCGCGATGCGTGGTCAGCAGACCCGCCGGCTTGTGGTAGCGCCAGAGCCGGGTGCGCGCCGGGGCTGCCACCGGCGTGCCGTCGACAAGCACGATATCGCCGGCCGCGATGAAGGTTGCCGGGTGCAGAACCTTGGCGCCGTTCAGCGAGATCCGCCCGGCCTCGATCATGCGTTCGGCGTCCCGGCGGCTGGCGATACCGGCACGAGCCAGAAATTTCGCAATCCTCTCGCCACGTTCGCCATTTTCCGGATCCGTCATCGCGCCGCCTCGACAAAGGCTTCCAGCAGGCGTCGGTCGCCCGGGTCGATCAGAAATTCCGGATGCCACTGCACGCCGAGGCAGAACCGGTGCGTTGCCGATTCCACCCCCTCGATCACGCCGTCCGGCGCCAGCGCATTGACGGTGAGGCGTGGGCCGGGCGTGCGCACCGCCTGGTGATGCGCCGAGTTCACCAGCATCGTGGCTGTGCCGACAATGGCGGCAAGGCGGGTTCCGGGCGTTATGGCGATTTCGTGCCCGGGCTTGTTGCGCGGGTTGGGCTGCTCGTGGAGCAGAGCGTCGGGCACCGAATCGGGAATATGCTGGATGAGCGTCCCGCCGAGGGCCACAGCTAGCAGCTGCTCGCCGCCGCAAATACCCAGAACCGGCATGTCGCGGGCGAGCGCGCCGCCGATCAGCGCGGCCTCCGCCGCGGTGCGGCCCTCCTTCAGCGTCACGGTTTCATGCCGCCCGGCTTCGCCGTAGAGCGTGGGGTCGACATCGAACGCGCCGCCGGTAACCACCAATGCCGAAATCGCATCCAGCATGTCCGGCGCCAGCTCCGCCCGGTGCGGCAAGGCCACGGGCACACCGCCGCAATCGGCGATCGCATCCATATAGTTGGCGCGCAGGGCATACCAGGGGAATTTCGAGTAGCCGCCAGGCTGCTCAGCATCCAGCGTCAGTCCGATCAGGGGACGGTTTTTCATGGGCAGAGCTAGACCTCATCCCGCCCTCAAGGCAAGAGAGCGGATGTGACCCCGATGCGCCAAGCCCTCGCCGAGGCCGAGGCCGCCGCTCGCCGCGGCGAAGTGCCGGTCGGCGCAGTCGTCGTCGATGCCGCGGGCGCCGTGCTCGCTGCCGCCGGCAACGAGGTGGAGGCACGCGCCGATCCGACCGCGCATGCCGAGCTGCTGGCGCTCAGGGCGGCGGCGCAGCGGCGTGGTGGGAAATTTCTGCAGGGTTGCCGGCTTTATGTGACCCTTGAGCCTTGCCCGCTCTGCGCCGCCGCGATTTCGCTGTTCCGCATCCAGCGCCTGATCTTCGGCGCCTATGATCCGAAATCCGGTGGAGTCGAGCACGGGCCACGGGTTTTCGCTCAATCCTCCTGCCATCATCGGCCGGAGGTGATTGGCGGCGTCGGGGAGACGGCAGCCGCGTCATTATTGCAACAATTTTTTCGGGAGCGACGCGACTCGGCAAATTCTGCCGAGTGTTAACCGAACAGTTACTCTGTTGAGCGATGTTGATCCTGCGACAAAAAGTCGTAACCGCAGGATGGATATATGCAGTTCAACAACTGGCTGCGTCGGGACTCAAAATCAGGGTCCCACGGCCGATGAAACAGCTGATTGCGAACCTGAAGGCACTTGGCCCGGTGAAACTGGGTGCCATGGGTGCGGTGGCGGTTGCTGTGCTGGGGCTGATGGCAGCGCTGGTGCTGACCGGCGGGCCGTCCCCGTCGGCAACGCTGTATTCGGGTCTCGGCCTCAAGGATGCCGGCCAGATCACCGCGACACTGAAGGCTGCACATATCCCGTATGCGATCGGGGAGGGGGGGCATAGCGTCCTCGTGACGCCCGCCCAGCTCGACGAGGCACGGCTGCTGCTGGCGCAACACAACCTTCCGGCGGGTTCATCCGATGGTTTCGCCATATTCGATCACAAGAACCCCCTCCTTGGCTCCAGTTTTCTGAACCGGATCGACGAAACCCGCGCCCTCGATTCGGAGCTTGAGCGAACAATCGACCTGATCCATGGCGTGTCGGCATCCCGCGTGCAGGTTGTGCTGCCAAGACGGGACGAATTCAGTCTCAGCACGGCGCCGGCGCAGGCGAGTGTCATGCTCTCGCTGGCTGGCGCCGCACCGCTCGATCATGAAAGTGTCGATGCTATTCTCAACCTCGTGGCCTCGGCGGTTCCGGGGCTCAAGCCGACCAACATATCGATCGTCGACAACCGGGGCGATCTGCTTGCCCAGGCCGGACGCACCGATGACTCCCTGCTCAACGCCCGCGATGCGGCGCTGAAGCGCTCGACCGAACGCCAGTTGTCGGACGCGGTGCGGTCGATGTTGGCCGCCGTCGTCGGGCCGAACGCGGTGCGGGTTGTTACTGCCGTCTCGATGGATTTCGACCGCAGCGACCAGACCTCGACCACCTACGATCCGAACGGACAGGTCGTGCGCAGCCAGGAGCAGACGCGCTCGAAGAGCTCGCGCAGCAACGGGGCGAACAAGACCGTTTCCGTTTCGAACAACCTGCCTGGTGCCCAGGCGAAGAGTTCGTCGCCGACGCGGCTGGATACGCAAAGCAAGTCGACGCAGACAACGAATTACGAGATCAGCCAGAGCGTGAAACATATCGTGCACGCGACACCGCAGATCACCCGGATCAGCGTTGCCGTTATGCTTGATGAAGTGCCGACCAAGGGGGCCAAGGGGCAAGTGACTTGGAAACCCCGCACGGCCGCGCAGATCGCGCAGATCCGCGACCTCGTCAAAACCGCCATCGGGTACAACAAGGCGCGTGGCGATGTCGTCGACGTCCAGTCGCTGCAGTTTGCGCCGAACCAGCTACCGGCGGTGCACGCGCCGTCGTTCCTCGACCGGTTCCTTTCGAGCGGATTGCTGATGCCGTTGCTGCGCCTGGTTCTGGCGGCCGGCGTTGCCATCGCGGCACTGCTGGTGGTGTTCAAGCCGATGGTCCGCCGAATTCTTGAACCGGCCGTGGTCGCGATCGAACAACAATCGGCGGCGGATGGCGATCAAGTTGCGGCCATTGCGGGCCCGGCCGGCGTTGAGGAGACCAACCCGGTGAAGGTGATTGCCGACCTGATCGAGCGGCATCCCGACGCGAGCGTAGCTGTGCTGCGTGACTGGATCGGCCAGGAACCGGTGCAATGAGCGAGACGGATGAGCTCCAGCTCAAGGGGCCTGCGCGCGCGGCGGCGCTGATTCTTGCCCTGGGCGAGGAAGCCGGCGGAAAGCTGATGGCGATGCTCAATGACGACGAGCTGCGCGAGGTGTCGCGCGCCATGGTAGCCCTTCGTTCGGTGCCCGCGACGACCATTGAGGCGCTCTGCCTTGAATTTGCCGGGCGAATGGGGCGGACTTCGGGTGTATCGGGCTCGGCGGAGCTGGCCGAGAGGCTGCTGCGCAAGATGATCCCGCCAGGCAGGGTCGACCAAATTCTTGAGGATATCCACGGGCCGGCGGGAAAGAACATCTGGGACAAGCTCGGCAAGGTGAACGAGTCGGTCCTGTCCGATTATCTCTGCCATGAACACCCGCAGACGGCGGCAATGGTTCTGTCCCGGGTGACAGCCGAGCATGCCGCCCGGGTCATCGCATTGCTGCCGGAACCTCTGGCGATCGAGGTGATCGAGCGGATGCTGACGATCGAAGGGCTGCAGCGCGAAGCGGTCGATGATGTCGAGCGGACCCTGAAGGTCGACTTCATGGTCAACCTCGCCTCGAGCATTCAGCGCGACCCCCACGAGAAGCTCGCAGAAATCTTCAACTCCTTCGATCGTACCGTCGAGAGCCGCATGTTCAGCGCGCTGGAAAGCCGGAATCAGGAAGCCGCAAGCCGCATCCGCTCGCTGATGTTTACCTTCGAGGATCTCATCCGCCTCGCGCCGCGCGACATCCAGACCGTCCTGCGCTCGGTCGACAGTGACATCATGCCGCTTGCCCTGAAGGGGGCTTCGGAAAAGATCCGCGACCTGTTCATGAGCAACATGACCGAACGCGCCGCGAAGATGCTGCGCGAGGATATCGAGGCACTTGGTCCCGTCAGGCTGCGGGATGTCGATGCTGCACAACTCACGATCGTGAATACCGCCAAGGAACTCGCAGCCCAGGGCGAAATCGAGATCGGTACCGGAAAGGAAGACGACCTTGTCATCTGACATCACTGAGCCGACCCCCAACGGGCAGACCTTGTCGGATCTGCAACTCGCCCCCGTTTCCCGCCGACCGGCAGGTGAGGGCGGCGACTCCCAGCGTCCGAATCGTGATCTGGAAGCGGTTTACGACATCCCCGTGCTTGTCAGCGCCGTTCTGGGGCGGTCGACCATGCAGGTCAGCCAGTTGCTCAAGCTGGGTCGCGGCGCCGTTGTCGAGCTTGACCGCAAGGCGGGCGACCCGATCGACATCTTTGTCAACAACCGCCTGATTGCCCGCGGCGAGGTCGTGATGCTGGATGAAACCAAGCTTGGCATCACGATGACCGAAATCGTCAAGTCCGACCGTAACGGGTAAGACGGCCATGCGGGTTCTCATCATCGGTTCCCTGTCGGGTGAACTCGGCGTCGCGGCGCGGATTGCCGCCGCCCGCGGTGCGACGCTTTCCCAGGCGGAGACCATCGATGCGGCCCTGCACAGCCTGCGTACGGATGCACGAACCGACCTCATTATCTGCGATGTCGCACATAATCTGGGCGATCTGATGAAGCGGCTGGCGGCCGAGCGGTTTACCACAACAGTGGTCGCAGCCGGCGCCGAGGATGACGAGGATGCAGCGGTTGATGCAATCCGTGCCGGAGCGCGGGAGTATTTGCCTCTGCCGCCGGATTCCGACCTCATCGCGGCCATTCTGTCGGCAGTTTCGGCAGAGCAGCAGGGTGAGTTCATTGCGCGCGATCCGGCCATGCGGGCGGTTCTGGCCCAGGCGGATCAGGTGGCGCAGTCCACCGCGTCGATCCTGATTACCGGCGAGAGCGGCACCGGCAAGGAGGTGCTGGCGCACTACATCCATGGCCGCTCACGGCGCAGCAAGGGGCCTTTCGTGGCTCTCAACTGCGCCGCGATCCCCGACACGCTCCTGGAATCGGAGCTGTTCGGTCATGAAAAAGGGGCTTTCTCAGGTGCCGTCGCGCGGCGCGCCGGCAAGTTCGAGGCGGCTGATCGCGGCACCCTTCTGCTTGACGAGATCGGCGAGATGGATGTGCGCCTGCAGGCCAAGCTGTTGCGCACGTTGCAGGAACGAACGGTCGATCGCCTGGGTGGCGACCGCCCGGTGCCGGTGGACGTGCGTATCCTCGCCGCCACGAATGCCGACCTTGGTGCCGCGATTGCGGATGGCCGTTTCCGCGAGGATCTGTTCTTTCGTCTCAATGTCGTCGCCCTGCGGATTCCGCCGCTGCGTGAGCGTCCGGGTGATATTGCGCCGCTCGCGCATCATTTCGTCGCGCATTATGCCCGGTTGAACGAGGCGGGGGTGAAGCACCTGAGCAGCCGCGCGGTGGAGCGGCTGATTGCCCATTCGTGGCGCGGCAATGTGCGCGAGCTTGAAAACATCATGCACCGTGCGGTGCTGCTGTCACCGGGGCCGATGATCGATGTCGAGCATATCGGACTCTCCGGTGAAGCGAGAGAGCCGCCGGGCATGAATGAAGCCGGCGAAGCCCGTTCGTCCGGTGGCACGATCGGCGCGCTGGTCGGGCGGCGGGTCGAGGATGTCGAACAGGCGCTGATCCTGGAGACGTTGAACCGCTGCCTCGGCAATCGCACGCATGCGGCAACCATTCTGGGCATCTCCATCCGCGCGCTGCGCAACAAGCTGCGTGACTATGCCGCGCGCGGCGCCGATGTTCCGGCGCCGCATAACGGTGTTGCCGCCTGATGGCCGCGACGGACATCGCGACCCTGCGGGGGCGTCTGCAGGAAATCCGGATCGGCACCGATATCGGTCTCGCGATCGGAGTGGTGTGCATCATCACCATCCTGATCGTGCCGCTGCCGCCCTTCCTGCTCGATACCGGCCTGTCGCTGTCCTTTACCGGCAGCATCCTCGTGCTCATGGTCGCGCTGTTCATCCGCCGGCCGATCGATTTCACGAGCTTTCCGACAGTCCTCCTGCTGACGACGCTGCTTCGCCTCTCGCTCGACATCGCGGCGACACGCGAAATTCTCTCGCATGGTAATGAAGGCCCCGAAGCCGCCGGCCACGTCATCGCGGCGTTCGGCGGCTTCCTCATGGGGGGGGACCTGCTGATCGGGCTGATCGTCTTTGCGATCCTGATCGTGGTGAATTTCATCGTGATCACGAAGGGTTCAACCCGCATCGCCGAGGTCGCGGCGCGGTTCACCCTGGATGGCATTCCCGGCAAGCAGATGGCGATCGACGCCGAGCTCAATTCCGGCGCGATCAACGAAGTGACAGCCCGCCGCAAACGTGCGGACCTGGAGCAGGAGAGCGGCTTTTACGGCGCGATGGACGGTGCCGCGAAATTCGTGCGCGGCGACGCGATCGCGGCGCTGATCATCACCTCGATCAATATCGTTGGCGGCTTTGCCATTGGCGTCGTGCAGCGCGGCATGTCCGTGCATGACGCGGCATCGGCATTCACCACCCTCTCGATCGGTGAGGGGCTGGTGTCGCAGATCCCGGCGCTGCTGGTTTCGGTGGCCGCTGGTATCGTGGTGACCAAAGGCAGCGCTGAAGGCACCGCGGATGCGGCGCTGGTGGCCCAGCTCAGCCGCTCGCACAAGCCGCTCGCGATCGCATCGGCAGGTGCTTTCGTGCTCGCAATCCTGCCGGGGCTGCCGTTCATCCCGTTTCTCGCCTTGTCCGGCCTTGCGGGATGGGGGGCCTATTACCGTTGGAAGAATCCGCCGCCGTCCGGCCATGAGGAGGCGACGCCGGAACCCGCCATTCCGGCGGAGCCGCCGATTACCGATGCGCTGAAGATCGACCAGATCAGGCTTGAACTCGGCTATGCGCTGCTTGTGCTGGCGGGTGGCGACACGCCCCGCCTGACCGAGCAGATCAAGGCGCTGCGCAGGGCCATTGCCACCGAAATGGGCTTCATCCTGCCGCCGGTGCGGATTCAGGACAACATGCAACTGGCCGCAACGACCTATTCCGTGCGGATCAAGGAGATCGAGGCGGCATCCGGCGTTCTGCAGCCGACCCGGTTGCTGGCAATGACGCCTTCGGGGACCCTGCCGGAACTGCCAGGCGACCCGACCACGGAGCCTGCCTTCAACTTGCCGGCGATCTGGATCGATCAGGTCGACCGTGAACGGGCGATCGGTCTCGGCTGCACCGTGGTCGACCCGGCAAGCGTGCTGACCACGCATCTGACAGAGGTGGTCAAGGACAACATGGCCGAGATGCTCTCCTTCGCCGAAACCCAGAAGCTGCTCGACGATCTGCCGCGTGAACAGCAGCGTCTGGTTACCGACCTCATCCCGACTCATTTCTCCGTCGGCGGGGTGCAGCGCGTGCTGCAAGCCCTGCTGGCCGAGCGTGTATCGATCCGCGATCTCCCGACAATCCTCGAGGGCATTCACGAGGCGGTCTCGATGCAGTTGCGGGCGATCCCGGTCATTGCCGCGCATGTCCGCACCCGCCTCGCTCGCCAGCTCACAGACGCCCATACCGGCATGCACGGATATGTGCCGCTCGTGATTATCGGCCCGGAATGGGAAACCGAGCTCAGCGAGGCGCTGGTGGGGCCTGCGGAGGCGCGGCAGCTTTCGCTTCCGCCAAACCGGCTGACCGAGTTCACCCGCCGGCTCGCCCAGGTTTTCGAGGCCGCTGGCGCCGAGGGCGAGACGCCCGTGCTGCTCACCAGTCCGCAACTTCGCGCCCATGTGCGGGCGATCCTCGAACGTATCCGCCCGTCCACCCCGGTGCTTGCCCAGACCGAAATTTTCCCGCGCGCGCGCATCAGAACCGTTGGAGCGATTTGAATGAAAGTCAAAGTGATCAGGTCGGCCTCCATGCGCGAGGCATTCGCCGAGGCCCATCGCCTCCTCGGTCCCGATGCGCTGATCCTCGACAGCCGCCGGCGCGGACGCGAGTTCGAAATCACCGTCGCACTCGATCCTGAAGTGCCGCAGGATGCGGCCAATCCCTGGCGGCAGGCGCTATCGTTTCACGGCGTGCCGGCCGAGATCGCGACTGCGTGGGCGGATCAGTCACCGGACGAAGCCGTCTCGGGCGCCTTTGCCTTCGGCAAGCTTGATTTCGATCGGCCGCTGATCATCGCCGGGCCGCCGGGCGCCGGCAAGACGATGACAACGGTAAAACTCGCCACGCGCTTTACACTCTCCGGCATCCGGCCGACCGTGATCAACGCCGATCAGAACCGCGCGGGGGCCTCTGCCCAGCTGGCGGCGCTTTGTCGGATCCTGCGGGCCGAATTCATCGACACTGCGGCAAATACCAAGGCCATCCGGCGGCGGCCGGCCGCGCTGCGGCCGACACTGATCGATCTGCCGGGCATGGATCCGTTCGACAACGCGGAGATGGACACACTCCGTTCGATGGCAGAGGAGGTTGGCGGCACCGTGGCGCTGGTGCTGCCGGCCGGCCTCGATGCGACCGACAGCGTCGAGATCGCCTCGCGGTTTCATGAGGCGGGTGCAACCTCGCTGATCCCGACCCGGCTCGACATATCCCGCCGTCTCGGCGGCCTGGTGGCGACGGCCGGGGCCGTGCCCCTCACCTTGACCGAGGCCGGAACCTCCGGCCGCGTCAGCGATGCGCTTGAGCCTGTAACTCCCGCCTTCATCGTCGAGCGCCTGCTCGCCGCCAGCACCGCCAGCGACGCTGTTGCTCATGCGGCCTGAGCCCGTCTTTCTCCGCCCCGCCGGCATGTCTGCTCTCAATGACCGCGCGCAGCGTCATCCCGTGACGCCAGCGCCGCACCGGCAGCCGCGCCTGATCGCCATTGCCTCGGGAAAGGGCGGCGTTGGCAAAACCTGGCTTACCCTCTCGCTGGCGCAGGCGATGAGCGCACGCGGGGCGCGTATTCTGGTTCTCGACGCTGATTTTGGGCTCGCCAATGCCGATATCCAGATCGGTCATCTCGCCGAGTCCGATATCGGGGCGCTTCTGCGCAACGAGGCCTCACTGGCGGATAGCGTTGTCACGGTCGGGCAGGGCGGGTTCGATCTCCTGGCGGGAGAGGCGGGCTCGGGCACTTTCTCCGGCATCGAGCCGGCGGTGATCGAGCGCCTTGTTCGCAATCTGCTCGACGCGAGGGCCAGATACGACATCGTCCTGCTCGACCTTGGCACAGGCGTCGAGCCTGCATCGCGCCATCTCGCGGCGCTGGCCGACACGCTGGTTCTGATCTCGACCGGCGATCCGGCGAGTTTGACCGATGGATATGCCGTTCTCAAGCTGCTCCAGCGCGATCGGGCGGAGCGTGGCGCGCCCGTGGACGCGCGGATCGTGATCAACCAGATCGAGACCGAACGCGCCGGCCGAAGGGCTCATGCCGCTCTGGCGCGTGCCGCCCGCGGCTTCCTGCGCCTTGATCCTCCGCTGCTCGGCATCATCCAGCGGGACGAGAATATCGGTGAGGCGATCCGCGGCCAGCGTCTGTTTCTCTCCGAATTCCCGCAATCCCCCACCGCGGCGGCCCTGCAGTCGATTGCCCGTCGGCTGCTCGCGAAATAGGGCCGGGTGTTCAGGAGTGTTGTTCGCCGGGCCCTGAACCGCCGCGGGCCATCGGATGATGGTCTTCCATGAGTTTTTGCAGTCGCGCCGCGAGCACATGCGTATAGATTTGTGTTGTCGAGATGTCGGCATGGCCGAGCAGCGTCTGCAGGCTCCGCAAATCCGCGCCGTGGGCGAGAAGATGGGTCGCAAAGGCATGGCGCAGGGCGTGCGGCGAAAGCCGGCCGGGATCGATCCCGGCGGCGAGCGCGACCCGCTTCAGCAGACGCGCGAAGGCCTGTCGGGTCATCGGCATTCCTTTGCGGCGGCCGGGAAAGAGGTAGCGCGCCGGCCGCTCGGGATTGGTGTCCAGCAATTTCCTCGCCGCGTCCCGTGCGGCTTCGGAAAGTGGCACGATCCGCTCGCGTCCGCCCTTGCCGCGGATCAGCAGCATGTTGCCATCCTGCGGCAGCGCATTGGCGGGCAGGGCCAGCATTTCTGAAATCCGCATCCCCGTCGCATACAGAATTTCCAGCCCCGCCTCGGCCACCCGCCCCGAGGTGCCGGAGAGAGCAGCCGCCGCAGCGAGCAGCGCGCTCACTTCCGCTTCGGTGATCGTGTTTGGAAGCGTCCGCGGCTGCTTCGGCGAGGATGTGAGGGCGGTGGGGTCGTCGGGGCGCTGCCCGTCGCGCAGCAGGAAGCGCTGGAACTGCCGCAGCGCCGAGAGGCGCCGCGCCTGGGTCCGGGCGGAGAGGCCTGCCGCGGCCAGGCTCGCGAGATAGTCGGTCACGATCGCGGCATCAGCGGCGGCCGGTCCGCTGCCGTGCGCGGTGCAGAATGCCGCGAAATCGGCGAGATCGGCCTGATAGGCGAGAACGGTGTTCTGCGCCGCCCGCGCTCGGCAACCATCGATTCGAGGAAAGCTTCGATATGCCGCTCTAGTGCCATGCGGATTTTGTGGTAATCCGCGCAACGATGTCCGACAAGAGTTTTCATGCCGCTGGCGTGCCCGGCGCTTATCGAGGGTGCAGCATCGTGCTGATCGGGCTGATGGGCGCGGGGAAATCGGCGGTGGGCCGGAGGCTGGCGGCGCGGCTCCAGCTGCCGTTCCACGACTCCGATGCCGAAATCGAGGCGGTTTCGGGCAAGACGGTTGCCGAGATCTTCGCAACCGAAGGCGAGGCAGCTTTTCGCTCCCGCGAACGGGAAGTGATTGCCCGCCTGCTCGGCGGTTCACCAGTCGTGCTCGCGACCGGTGGGGGCGCTTTCATGGACCCGGACACCCGCGTTGTGATCGCGGCGCGAGCGGTCTCGGTGTGGCTGCGCGCGACCATCGGCGTCTTGCTTGGCCGGGTGCGCGGCCGGACCCACCGGCCACTGCTCAATCAGGGCGACCCTGGCGAAATTCTGTCGCGGCTTTCCGCGCTGCGCGGGCCGGTCTATGCCGGAGCCGACATCATCGTTGACAGCACCGAGGACTCGCCGGACATGACCACGCAGACCGTTGCCGCCGCCCTTGCCCGCCACGCGCCGGCGCAGACAGTGCGGATCGACCTGCCCGACGCCGGCTATGACGTCGTGATCGGCCGCGGCTTGCTCGATGGCGCGGGCGCCCGCCTTGCCGGGGCGCTGCCGGCGCGCCGTGCCGTGGTGGTCACCGATGCCAATGTCGCGCAGACCCATTTGCCGCGGCTTGAGCGCGCGCTCGACGATGCGGGCTTCATCCATGAGCGGCTCATCGTTCCGCCCGGCGAGGGATCGAAGAGCCTTGCGCGTTTCGCCGCGCTGGTCGAGGACATTCTCGCGCTGCAGCCCGAACGGCAGACCGCGATCATAGCGCTCGGCGGCGGTGTCATGGGCGATCTCGCCGGGTTCGCTGCGGCGAGCGTGCTGCGCGGGCTGCCTTTTGCGCAGATCCCGACCTCGCTGCTCGCCCAAGTGGATTCCAGCGTCGGCGGCAAGACTGGCGTGAATTCACGTCATGGCAAGAACCTTGTCGGTGCGTTTCACCAGCCCCGCCTCGTGATCATCGACAGCGATACGCTGGCGACCCTGCCGCGCCGGGAGGCCGCCGCCGGCTATGCGGAAATCGTCAAGGCGGGGTTGATCGCCGATCCCGCGCTGTACGACTGGTGCGAGACGCATGGCGCGGCGCTGCTCGGGGGCGATCAGGGCTTGCAGGAAGAGGCGATCGCCCGCGCCGTCGCCTTCAAGGCACGGGTGGTAATGGCCGACCCGCGTGAGCAGGCGAAGCAGGACGGCCGCGCGCTGCTCAATCTCGGCCACACTTTCGCCCACGCCTTCGAAGCAGAGACCGGCTATGGCACGGCGCTGCTGCATGGCGAAGCGGTGGCGATCGGCCTGGTCTGCGCGTTCGATCTTTCGGCCCGGCTCGGCCATTGCGATGCGGCGATCGCGCCGCGCATCGCCGCGCATCTGCAAGCGGTCGGCCTGCCGCACCGGATCGGCGGCTGGAGCGCCAATGCGCTGCTCGGCCATATGCAGCGTGACAAGAAGATGCGCGATGGCAGGCTTGCCTTCGTGCTGGCCCGCGGCATCGGTGGCGCGTTCACCAGCCGCGAGGTGCCGGTGGAGGCGGTTCGGGCGACGCTGATCGCCTGCGGCGCGGGCTGATCAGCGCCGATGTATACCCCGCCGGCCTTCGCCGAGGATGATCCGGCGGTCATCGCCGGCATCATCCGCGCCTGTCGCCTGCCGATCCTGGTGACGGCGGGCGCGGCGGGGCTGGAGGCGACGCATCTCCCGCTGTTCCATCGCACCGATCCGGCGCCTCACGGCACGCTGGTCGGGCATCTTGCCCGCGCCAACCGCCAGTGGCAGGCGCTGCGCGATGGCGCGCCGACGATGGCGATTTTCCAGGCACATGATTTCTACGTCTCGCCCGGCTGGTATGCGACCAAGCGGGAGACTGGCCGTGTCGTGCCGACCTGGAATTACGAGGCGGTGCATGCGCGCGGGCCGGTGGAGATCGTCGAGGATGCGGTGCTGCTGCGCCAGATCGTGGCGACTCTGACCGACCGCGAGGAGGCATCGCAGCCCGTGCCGTGGCTTGTGGATGATGCGCCGGACGACTTCATCGTCGCCCAGCTGAAGGGGATCGTCGGGCTCGTGATGCGGATCGACTCCGTGATCGCGAAGCGCAAGCTCAGCCAGAACCGCCCGCCGGCCGATCGCGCCGGCGTGATTGCCGCGCTCGCCGCATCCGGCCGCGACGAGGAGGCGACGCTCATGCGGGAGCGGGAGGCAGCGGCGGATCGACCTGGCCCAGAACCCAGCCCTCGACCGCGCGGATGATGGCCGAATCGCCCGGAAGCCCCGTCTCCGTGCCATCTGGCGCCCCATCGATCACCCGGACCAGCCCCAGCACGCCAAGCAGGGAGTCGAATGCATCCTCGCCCTCAGGTGCGGCGCCGAATCCATCGTCTATCCGGGCGATCAACTCCGGCACGGGATCGTGACGCCAAGCGGTGAAATAGGCGTGCAGGGCAGGGGCGAGGCTCGACCGGTCCGATTGTCGACGCTTGCTCCCGGCCAGTCTGAGGCCGGTCTGCACCATGGCTTCGGCGGGATAGGTCTCGGCAACGGCGATACCATCCGGTGCGAGCAGGTTGTGAAACGCTCCGGCAAAGGGCCAGAGGCGCAGTGTGAGCCCCTGTGCCAGGGCGGGCAGCAGGCAATCCCGCCAGCCTGAAATGGCCGCCTTGCCGCACTGGTTGGCCCCATCGTCCAGAACAGTGGCGCGCCGGCCGGCCGCCGCGCGGTCCGGCAATCGACCGCGCGGCGCAGCGAAGCCGCGTCGTCCAGCCCAAGCGCGGCCGCGAGGCGGGCCATCTGCCCGGCGCCGGCGACGGTTTTCAGCGGGTAGAACGGTCGCCCGAGGCTGATTTCGGCAAGATTAGCGCAGGGGTGAAACAGGGGCGCGGCGGGATCGAGCCGTGCAAGCCACGCCGCGAAATCGTCGATGCCGGCGGCGCGCGCATAGGCACGGGGTAGGCCGAGCGGGAAGTCGACGCCGAGCGCAACAGCAGCACCGGCGGCGCGTTCGAGCAGGCGGGCGGCAAGGGTTGCGGCTTCGCCCACTGGCTCCGGCGCCCCGATCCGCCAGCGCCCACCCTCTCGCCTGGCGACGCTCATCCAGCGCTTCGCGGGGCTCACGCTCCAGTCGGCATGAACCGCGAGGACCGGGCTCACGAAATTGTATGGTTGCCGCAACGAGCCTGCCATTGCTGCGCCATTTTCCTGTAGTCAATCAATACGAACATCATTCGAGGTCAATCCATGGACGCCCGTTATCGCCCATCCATCCAGGTTCTGCACTGGCTGATCGCCGCAACCGTCATCGGACTCGTGATTGCCGGGCTGCTGCTGCATTACGACCTGATTTCGAAATCCGTTCACCGGCCGCTTGCGGTCATCCACATGAGCTTCGGCCTTGCCATTCTCGCGCTGATGGTGGTTCGCCTGTTCATCCGGCGCCGCTCCGGCGTGCCGCCTCTGCCGGAGACGATCGGCCGGCCGTTCCAGATCGCGGCGCATGCGACACAGATGCTGTTCTACGCGCTGCTGCTGGCGATGCCGGTTTTCGGCATCCTGTTCGTCGAGGCGCATGGCCGCAAGGTGCCATTCTTCGGGCTGTTCACGCTGCCGGTTCTCGTCGGCAAGAATCATGGCGTGCAGGAGGTTTTCGAATTTCTCCATTTCTGGGGAGGGATCGCCATCATCCTGTTGCTGCTCGCCCATGTCGGCGGCGCCGTGCGGCACGAGATGCGCGGCGAGCGCATCATCCGGCGGATGCTGCCCGGCCGGCGCTCAGCGTGAGGGCATGGCGGGTGCAAGCCGGCCGCCGAGGCGCACCGGCTCGACCGCCAGTGCCCGCCCGTCCGAGGCGATGCGGATCAGCGCGCCGCACACCGTCGCCTCGCCTTCGGTCGGGTGCAGCCGCTCGCCCGGCATCTTGCGGATGAACCGGCCAATGGCCGCCTCCTTGGTCATGCCGATCACGCTGTCGTAATCGCCGCACATGCCGACATCCGCCATGAAGCCGGTCCCCCCGGCCATGACGTGGTGGTCGGCGGTCGGGATATGCGTATGGGTGCCGAGCACGGCGGTTACGGCGCCGTCGAAGCGATGGGCAAAGGCCATTTTCTCGCTCGTCGCCTCGCCATGGAAATCCACCATGATCGCCGCGTGGGTGACGCCGAGCCGCACGCGCGCCAGAACCCCTTCCAGCGCGCGGAACGGGCAGTCCATCGGGTCCATGAACAGCCGGCCCATCACCTGGGCGATCAGCACGCGCCTTCCATCCGGCAGGGTGATGTCGACCACGCCATCGCCCGGCGTGCCGGGGGGAAAGTTGAGCGGCCTGATCACCCGCTTCTGCTGCGCGATATAGGGGATGATCTCCTTGCGGTCCCAGGCGTGGTTGCCGAGGGTGATGGCATCCGCCCCGGCGGCGAACAGGGCGTCCGCCATGTCCGGCGCGAGGCCGAAGCCGTGGGAAGCGTTCTCGCCGTTGACCACCGCCACATCGGCGCCGAGTTCCCGTTTCAGCCGCGGCAGGGCGGCGATGACCGCTTCGCGCCCGGACCGGCCCACCACGTCACCCAGATAGAGGAGTTTCATCGCTGTCATCTGCATGGCGACATGCGGTATTCGCTCCGCGCCGGTTGGGCAAGTCGGGTCGGGGCGGCATGCGCCTGTTCCGGCACATGACTTTGCGATGAAATGCCGTTAGCCTGACATCATGGAAACGCAGAGCACGATCGATGCCGCCCGCGCCATTTTCGGCGAGCGGCTCAGCCTTAACGCCAATATCCGCGAAACCCACGCGCATGGCGAGGCCAACGCGGCCACCAGCCTGCCGGATGCGGTGGCGTTTCTCGAGTCGACCGAGGAGGTTTCGCGGCTGCTGCGGCTGTGCCACGCGGCGGGCGTGCCGGTCACGCCGTTTGGCGCGGGCACCTCGCTCGAAGGCCATGTGACCCCGGTGCGTGGCGGCATCAGCCTCGATCTGACGCGGATGAACCGGGTGATCGAGGTGAACGACGCGGATCTCGACGGCCGGGTGGAGGCCGGGGTGACGCGGCGGCAGCTCAACACCTATCTGCGCGATCACGGGCTGTTCTTCCCGGTCGATCCCGGAGCGGATGCGACAATCGGCGGAATGTGCGCGACGCGCGCCTCCGGCACGACCACGGTGCGCTACGGCACGATCCGCGACAATGTGCTGGGGCTGCGCGCCGTGCTCGCCGATGGCACGGTGATCGACACTGGCGGGCGGGTCCGCAAATCGTCCACCGGCTATGACCTGACCCGCCTGCTGATCGGCTCGGAGGGCACGCTCGGCATCATCACCGAGGTGCAGCTGAAACTCTACGGCATTCCCGAGGCGATCGGCGCCGCCGTCTGCGGTTTCGCCGACGAGCACGCGGCGGTGGCCGCGGTGATCGAGATCATGCAGACCGGCATTCCGGTCGCCCGCATCGAATTCGCCGATACCGCGCAGATGGCGGCCTCGATCGCCTATTCGAAGCTCGATCATCTCATCGCCGGCCCGACGCTGATGTTCGAGTTCCACGGCAGCGCGCAGGGTGTTGCCGAACAGGGGGCCATGGCCGAGGAAATTGCCAGGGCCCATGGCGGCAGCGGCTTCGCCTTCGCGACCGAAACCGAGGCGCGCAACCGGCTCTGGCGCGCCCGCCACGATGCCTATTGGGCGGCTCGCGCGGCCTATCCCGGCAAGGGCGCCTTTGCGACCGACACGATCGTGCCGATCTCGCGGCTGGCCGAGGCGGTTTCGCTGGCGCGCGAGGCGGTGACGCGCTCCGGCCTCGAAGCCTGCATCGTCGGCCATGTCGGCGATGGCAATTTCCACGTGCTGATCCTCTATCCTGAAGGCGAGGAGGGCCGGGCGAAAGCCTGGGAGCTTGATCGTGAAATTGTCGCCCAGGCGCTTTCGTTCGGCGGGGCGGCGAGCGGCGAGCATGGGGTGGGGCTCGGCAAGCGGGAGTTCCTGCCGCGCGAGCACGGGGCGGCGGCGCTTGGGGTGATGCGGGCGATCAAGCAGGCGCTCGATCCACGCGGTATCCTCAATCCTGGAAAGATGTTTCTCGACTGAAGGCCGGCCGGGCCGTTCAAGGCCCGGCCAACCCGTCGGGTCAGTTGCCGCTGGACGGCGCGGCGGCGGCGGCGGGGGCTGCCGGCGCTGCTGTCGCGGTCGTTCCTCTGGCGGCAGAAGCCGCAGCTCCGGCAACCGGCTGTGCCGCGATGCCGATATCGGTCACGCCAGCCTTTCGCGCGGCGTCCATCACCGTCACGAAATGCTGGAAGGCCACTGCCTTCGACGCGGCGATGGTCACCTCGGTCTTGGACGGATCGCCATCGCCCTGGAACATGGCGGTGAGCTGGTCCGGCGTCAGCACCTGCTTCTTCACCTGGATGCTGCCATCGGCAAGAATGTTCACGGTGAATTTGGGGTGCTTGAGATGCGTCGTCTGCGTCGAGTTCGGCAGCTGCATCGGGATTCCGGCATCCGGGATCATCTGCAGCGTGACGATGATGAAGAATACCAGCAGAAAAAGCATCACGTCGATCATCGGGATGATCTCGACGCGCGCTTTCCGGGCCTCGAAATAGCGCATGTTCATGAAATCAGGCCGCCACCGCGCTGCGAACCGCGGGGCGGCTGCCGGCATGGGGCACCACCGGCGCGCCATCGGTGCGGTTCAGCACCATGGTGCGGATCGTCTCGAGCTGGTGGATGATCAGGCGGACCTGGTTCTGCAGCATGTTGAAGGTGGCAAGGCCGACCATGGCGATGAAGATGCCGCAGGCGGTGGCCACCAGGGCATCGGCCACGCCGCCGGTCACCTCGGCCGGTGCATGGCCGGGCGTGGCGAGCACCGAGAAGGCGTGGAACATGCCGATGATCGTGCCGAACAGGCCGAGCAGCGGGGCGAGCGTCACGATCGTGTCCAGCACCCACATCCGCCGGTCGAGCCGGGGTGCGACCAGCATGATCGCCTCGTCCATCCGGCTGTTCATCGCGGCGTGGTTGGTATCGTGCATGTGGTTCAGGGCGGTATCGAGCAGCAGCGCTTCCGGCATCCGGCCGGCATAGTCGCGCAGCGTCACGAGATCGTCCTCATTCACACGGCCCATGGCGGCCATGCGGCGGACGATCGAGCTGCCGCGAAGGATCGCGCGGCGAAGATACCACATCCGATCGATGATCACCGCGACAGCGATGACGAAAAGACCGGCGAGAACGTAAAGCACCCCGTCGGAATAATTCGCGAGGTGAATGATATAATCCAAGGTCATGCTGACTCTCCGAGACTCCGCCCGGAGCATTCCCAGGCCGGTGCCGGCGCGGGAGGACTTCGGCCGGATCGTTTTGCCCGACAAACACGACAGGGCGCGCCCACATTGCGGGCCGCCTCCCGTCACACCGCGTGTAGACGAGCCTGAGGCGCTTTAGTGTGAAGCCTCGATGACAGTTGTTACGAAGGCGCATCGCGGGCGCCGCGCGATGGCCGCTCACAGGCCGTGCCCTTGTTCCGCTGGCGGCACCGCACGACATCTGCCGCAACAATTCAATGGAGCATCCCGATGGAATATCGCCAGCTCGGCCGGTCCGGCCTGAAGATTTCGACGCTGACGCTCGGCACCATGACGATGGGCGGACGCGGCGTGTTCGGGAAGGTCGGCAATGTCGGGCGTGCCGAGGCGCGGCGGCAGATCGACATGTGCGTCGATGCCGGCGTCAATCTCATCGATACCGCCGACATCTATTCCACCGGCGGCTCCGAGGAGATCATCGGCGAGGCGCTGGGCGGCAAGCGGCCGCAGGGGCTGCTGATAGCGACCAAGGTGCGGTTTCCGATGGGACAGGGGCCGAATGACCGCGGCCTGTCGCGCCATCACATCATCCAGGCTTGCGAGGCGAGCCTGGCGCGGCTGCGCACCGATGTCATCGATCTGTATCAGGTTCATGAATGGGACGGCCTGACCCCGCTCGAGGAGACGATGCAGGCGCTCGACATGCTCATCCGCCAGGGCAAGGTGCGGTATGTCGGCTGCTCGAACTATTCCGCCTGGCATGTCATGAAGGCGCTCGCGATCGCCGAGCGAACGAATCGCGAAAGGTTCGTCAGCCAGCAGATCCACTACACGCTGGAGGCGCGGGAGGCCGAGAACGAGCTGATCCCGCTCGCGGTCGATCAGGGACTGGGCGTGCTGGTCTGGAGTCCGCTCGCTGGCGGGCTGCTCTCCGGCAAGCATCGTCGCAACCAGGACACGCCGCCCGGCACACGCCAGCTTGCCGGATGGAGCGAACCGCCGATCCACGACGAAGACCGGCTCTGGGACATCGTGGAGGCGCTGATCGAGGTTGCCGGCGCGCATGGCGTTTCCGCGGCGCAGGTCGCGCTCGCCTGGCTGCTCGGGCGGCCGGCGGTGACCGCGCTCGTTATCGGCGCACGCAACGAGGAGCAGCTGGCGGATAACCTGCGGGCCGCGAGCCTGACGCTGACCAAGGAGGAACGTTCGATGCTGGATGCGGTAAGCCAGCGCCCGCTGCATTATCCCTACTGGCACCAGGCACAAACGGCGAAGGACCGGCTCGGCGCGGCGGATCTCGCGCTATTGGGGCCGCATCTCTGAACGGCTCAGTCCGGCGGCAGTAGCTGGGCGTCGGTCGTGCCGGTTCGCGCGCCATCCGATTGGTCCGGATGGCGCGCCCGATCGTGACCGGGCGGACGCGGCGCGCCGTGCCCGCCCGCAGGTCTGTCAGATGTTCTTGTCGAGCCAGGCCTTCAGCACGCTCTTCGGCGCGGCGCCGACATGCTGGGCCGCCGGCTTGCCGTCCTTGAACAGGATCAGGGTCGGGATGCCGCGCACACCATATTGGGTCGGCGTCATCGGGTTCTCGTCGATATTCACCTTGGCGACGGTGACGCGCCCGGCATATTCGCTGCCGAGTTCCTCGATCGACGGCCCGATGATCTTGCAGGGACCGCACCATTCCGCCCAGAAATCGACCAGAACCGGCTCCTTCGAGTCGAGAACCGAGGTTGAAAACTCCGCGTCGGACACGGCTTTCGTGGCTGCACCCATGATAATGCTCCTTGAAGCGATATGTTGCATACGAGAATGGCGTCTCGCCCGGTGACGATCAAGCTTATGGCTGCTCCGGCTTCGGCGCATGCCGGGCCAGCGTCGCGGCGGGCACCGGCATGACACGGCCCCGCGATGTCCAGACCAGCACCGCCTCGACCCGCCGATCGGGATATATTCCGGCGAGAACCGCGGCATAGGCGGCGAGCTGCGCCGCATAGGCTTCGGGAATTCCGGCCGGATCGTCCGGCGGCCGGCGGTCGGTCTTGTAGTCGGCGATCAGCACCCGGTCGGGCAGCACGGCAAGCCGGTCGATCAGGCCGCCGATCTCGACGCCACCGACAATGCCGGCCACCGGGGCCTCGGCGCGCGAGGCGGGGCCGAACAGCGGCGTCAGCTCAGGATGGTCGAGCACCCCGAAAACCGCGTCGATCAGGGCGGACTGTTCGGCGGCGTCAAGGCTGTGGCCTGGCTGGGCCAGATAGCGGCGCGCGGCCTCGCGCCGGCCGGCGGGGGCAAGATCGGGCAAATGCTGCAACAGCGCGTGGATCAGCCGCCCGCGTGCAAGGGCGGCGGCGCGGCCGGTCTCGCGGCCGGCCAGCGGCGAGGCCGCGGCAAGCCCCGAGCTTTCGCCTTCGGCGCTGCGGCTCGGCACCAGGCGGTCGATCCGGAGTGCGGGCTCGGGCGGCGGCGCCGCGCGCCAGCCGGTTTGCGGGCCGATCCAGCGCGGCAATGGTGAAGCGACCGTCGTGGCGATAGCGGCGGCCCGGTCCGGCGCTGCCGTCTGCGCGGTTTCGAGGCAGAGGATGCTGCCCTCCAGCGGGGGTTCCGCCGCGCGGTCGGCAACGCCGTCGAGCCTGGTGAAACCGGCGCGCACGCTCTCGTACCAGCATGAGTCCGGAAGCTTGGTTTTCGGCGCCGCGCCACAGACGATCAGATGGTCCTCGGCGCGGGTGAGGGCCACGTAGAGCAGCCGGTTGTATTCCTCGGCGGCGCGGGTGGCGCTCCGGGCAAGAGCCTGCTCTACCGCCGCGCTGCGCATGTCGGCGCGGGGGCAGAAGATGGGCACCTGACCTCCATCCTGCGGGGCGTCGAGCCAATGGATCATCTCGCGCGCCTCCTTGCCCGGCTGTCCGGTCGTGTCCGGCAGGATGACCAGCGGCGCCTGCAGGCCCTTCGCGCCGTGAACGGTCATCAGCCGCACCGCGTTGCCGGCCGCCTCCGCCTCGCGCTTGACCTCGGCGGCGGCGGCATCGAGCGCTGCGAGAAAGCCTTGCAGGCTTGGCGTTTCGCGGCTGCCATGGTCGAGTGCTGTGGCGAGCAGTTCGTCGAGCGGCTCGGCGGCCTCCGGCCCGAGCCGGGCGAGCAGCCGGGCCCGGCCGCCCATCGGCCCGAGCACCTCGGCGAAGAAGCGGTAGGGAGCGACGAAATCCGCCCGCGCCTGCGCCTCGGCGATCAGGTCGCGCGCGGCGGCGAAGCCAGCGCACTCGTCGGCGCGGGCGAACAGCGCGTCGCGCAGCGAGCCCTTGCGACCGAGCGCAAGCCGCATCAGCTCCTCGTCGGACAAGCCTCCGAGCGGGCTTGCCAGCACTGTCGCGAGTTCGACATCGTCCTGCGGCAGCAACACGACGCGGGCAAGGGCCATCAGGTCGGCCACGGCGCGGGTTTCGGTCAGCACCATGCGGTCAAGCCCGGCAACCTCGACATTGGCCTCCTTCAGCGCGCGGGTGAGGGCGACGCCGAATTCGTTGCGCTGCCTGACCAAGATCAGGACATCGCCGGGGGCAAGCATGCGCCCGCGCGACTCAAGGCGCATCGTGCCGATATTGGCGGCGATCCATCCCGCCACCGCCCGGGCAAGCCGCCGCCGTGCCGAGGCCTGTTCGGCATAGGTCTCGGCCGGCGCCCAGGGAGCGAGGTCGGGATCGGGGTCGGCGGCAATCAGCGGCCACAGCGTGACCGAGCCGGCCTGTCCGGCGCGGCTTGCGCCATGCGCCAGCGTCTCGCCGGGCATCACCACGCCGGCGCGCGCCGGCCCGCTCTCGAACACCTTGTCCACCAGGGCGAGAACCGGTGCCGTGGAGCGAAACGAGGTCGCGAGGCTGCCTTCATGCCAGCGCGCGCCGGCGGCTGACACGCGGGCGCCGATGCCCGCCCGCCAGGCGTCGAAACTCGCAAGATCGGCGCCCTGGAAGGAGTAGATCGACTGTTTCCGATCACCGACCGCGAAGATGGTGCGCGCCCCGTCGCTCCGCGCGCCTGTGCCGGCAAAGAACTCGGCCGCGATCGCGTCGATCACCGCCCATTGCGCCGGTGCGATGTCCTGCACCTCGTCGAGCAGGATATGGTCGATCCCGCCATCGAGCTTGTAGAGCACCCAGGCGGCGCCGGGATCGACCAGGAGCTGTGCCGCGCGGGCGATCAGGTCGGCATAGTCGAACCGCGCATTGAGCTGCTTCGCCCCCTGTTCGGCGGCGTGGATCGGCAGCGCGAGCCGGGTGAGGGCGGCGGAAAGATCGGCGAGGCGCCGCGCCGCGAGGCGGTCCATCATCCGCAGCAGCCGTGCCTGCTCGGCCTCGATCGATGTCCGCAGCGCCGGTTCCGCGGCATCGAGCGTCTTACTCAACAACGTTGTCATCGCGCGCGGCGCGCCGGCGCCGGTGAAGAAGCCATCCCGCCAGATATCGAGCCGGGCGGCGCGCTGCGCTGGCGGCAGGTTCAGCCAGGCCAGCAGGGCGGCGGCCTTTTCCCGCGCTTTCGGCGAGCTGCGTTCGCTCATCGCCCGAAGGGTGGCACGGATGTCGCGATCGTCGAATGCGACGATCGAGAGCAGGATCGCATCCTCGTCTTCATCGGGGGCGTCGAGCGCGGCCGCCTGCATGGCGGCGATGCTCCCGACATCCCCATAGCGGGACGCGAGCCCCGCCAGCCTTGCCTGCGCGTCGGTCAGCATCCGGTCGGTCAGGCCGGCGAAATCGGTTTCCGAAATCTGCCCCGCGAGAAGCCTGAGCGCGGCTTCCGCATTGCGGCTGTCATCACCCAGAACGGCCTCGCGCGCGGCGCGGCGGCGGCCGGCGGCCTCGGCCTCGTCGGCGACGGCGAAATGCGGCGAGATCTGCGCCTCCAGCGGAAACCGGCGCAGCAGCGACTGGCAGAAGGCATGGACCGTGTCGATCCGCATGCCGCCCGGCAGGTCAAGCACCTGGCCGAACAGCATCCGCGCCCGCTGCCGCGTCGCCGCATCGGTCGGCATGTCGAGCGCTGTGAGATCGCCATCGAGCTTGTCGTCGGTGGCGATGGCCCAGTCGCCGAGCCGCCGGCGCAGGCGGATCGCCATCTCGGCGGCCGCCGCGCGGGTGAAGGTCAGGCAGAGGATGCGGCTGGGCGGTGCGCCGGAGAGCATCAGCCGCAGCAGCCGGTCGGTCAGCAGCTTGGTCTTGCCCGATCCGGCCGAGGCGCCGACGAAGGCGGAAACCGATGGGTCGGAGGCCGCGCGCTGCGCCGCCTCGGCCATCGCGATGGCGTCGCTCATGCGTCCTCCTGCCACTCGGCACGGCGGGAAATGCCGGCGAAGGGCTGATCCTTGGGTTTGCGGCCGGGATGCGGCGCGTCGAGAAACGGCGTCGCGGCATCGGCGTAGTGGGCGAGCAGAGCGGGAATCTGCGCGCGCGCCGCCTCGATCACCGCCTCGAGCGATTGGGCCTTGTCCCCGAACAGCGCCCTCGTCTCGCCCTCGGTGGCCCCGCCGGACAGTTTCCAGTAGGCGAGTTCCCCAACCTTGCCGGCAAAACCGGGGAAGCCGCCGGTCTCGGCGATGACTGCCTCGATCGGCAATTGCGGAGCCTTGCCCTGCTCCACCGCTTTGTCGGCGGGTGGGCTGCCGGTCTTGTAATCGATGATCGCGATTGTATCGCCCCGCCGCTCGATCCGGTCGGCCCGGCCGTTGACGGTGAAACGGCCGAACCGCCACGCGCCGGGGAGTTCCACCCTGATATCGTCGGCCTCACCCTGCTCGGCGAGCCGCGCGCGTTCGATCTCGACGATCCAGCCGGCGATGCGCTCCAGCCTGACCAGCCAGAACGCCTCGAGGGCCCGGCGCAGGCGCCGTGCGCGCAGGGCGGTGGCGAAGGCGTGGGCGAGCCTGCGCGGCGCATCCTCGTCCCTGGCCCAGCCCGGCGTCGCCGCCACCTCCATCAGCGCGTCATGCGTGATGGTGCCAAAAATCGCCGCGTCGGTCTCGGCCTGTAGCGGGTTCAGCGGGCGCAGCTTCAGCACCTCGCCGGCATAGATGGCGTAGGGGTCGGCAAGCAGCGTCGTGATCTTCGAGATCGAGTAGGTGACCGGCCTCACCTCCACTGGTGGGCGCGGCTCCGGGCGACGCAGTCGGGGCATGGGGGTGGAGGGCTGGTCGAGCCCGGCCGACCAGTGGGCAGCCGGATGAGGCTGCAAAACGTGTCCGCCACCACGCAGCCGAGTTCGATCCGGGCCAGAAATCGTGAGGGCACCGCCGGGGCGCGGCCCCGCCGGCGTGGCGCCGATAGCACCACCTCGTCGCAGGCGCCGATCAGGATGCCGAGATCGTGCGCCGCCTCGCCGATCCTCTCGGCATCGTCCGGCAGACCGGCGGCGCGCCGCATGGGTCGGGACAGCCAGGGGCCGGGATCTGGCTCCGCCGGAAACACACCCTCGACCATCCCGCCGAGAACGAGCGTGTCGACCCGTTGCAACCGCGCCTCCATCATGCCCCAGATGGCGACCCGCGGGTTTGCATCGTGCGCACGCGGGCGGCGCAGCCGGGCATTGCCCAGCACCGCATCGAGCAGCGGGACCAGTTCCGCGGGTTCGACATCCGCCAGCCCGTCGAGCGCCGCGAGCTGGATGGCGAGATGCTCCGACAGCGCCGCCCCGGCCTCGCCGGCCCAGAGATCGTCCGTGATCGCTTCCGCCGCTCCGATCAGCCCCCCGAGGAGGGTTGCCGGCGGCAGGCTCGCCGGGCCGGACGATATCGGCCGGAGGCGCAGCTGAAGATCGGCGAGAAAGGCCGGAAGCGCGTCATCCGGCGAGGCCTCGTGATCGGCGGCGTGGCGCATCGCGGCAAAGCCGGGGCCGGGCAGGGCACGGCGGAGCAGCTGGTCGAGCTGGCGGGCGAGGGCACGGCACTGCCCCGGCGGCTGACCCGCCGTCACCAGCGGATGTTTCAGCAGCGCGAGCACGGGCACGGCGTCGTAGTCGCTCTCGACGCAGGTGGCGAGCAGACGCAGCACGATTGCCGGCGGCGTGTCGGCGAGACGTTCGCCCGCGCTGTCCTCGGCGCGGATGCCGAGCCGTTCGAGCTCGGCGGCAACGCGCAAGGCGAGGCCGCGATCGGGCGTGACCAGCGCCGCATCGCGCCCCGGCGTTTCCAGCGCGTGGCGGAGGGTGAGCGCGATGGCGCGCGCTTCGTCCTGTTCATCGGCGGCATCGAGCCGCCAGAGTCCATCGCCCGCCGCCGCCACAGCATCCGCCGTCGGTGGAATCGGCAGGAACGCGTTGCGGAGGAGTGCGATCCGGCCGGCCCGGCCGGTCGTCTCCCCGTCGCGCAGGGGATGGATTTCGGCGCGGTGCGCGCCGATCGCCTCGGCAAGGCGGCGAAGGCCGGCCTGGGGATGGGACGGTGTGCGATCGAGCATCGACCATGCCTCGTCCGGCAGGTCGGGGTCGAAGCCGGGCAGCACCACGCAGCCCTGTTCGAGACTTGCAACGACACGCGCGAGCCGCGTCAGGGCGGGTGGTGCTGCGGCAAGTCCGGCGAGCCAGACCGGGTGCGGCGGCGGCGCAAGGCGCCAGCGCTCGGCCTGCGCATCGAGCAGCATCCGCTGGCGCACCGCCGGATCGACCGCGCCGCGCTCGGCGAGAATCGCGGGCCATGCGCGCGTGACGATCGACAGGAAATCGAGAGTGCGCTGCCAGTGTTCGGCGAGTTCGGGTGCCACGATTCCTGGCAGCGTGTCCGCAAGCTCGATCTCGGCCTGGGCGGCGGTGTCGAGCAGGAGGGCAAGGTCGTCGGCGAGCAGCAGCGCGGCGGCGAGGGTGGTCGGCGCGCCGTCGCGCCCACCCATGCCGAGGATCAGCCGGGCGAGGACAGAGCGGCGTTCCTCGGCGGCGATCGCCGGCGGCAGGTCGAGCCCGGCGAGGATGCCGAGTGCTGCTTCGTCTGCCGCCCCGATCGCGGCGATGCGGGGCATGATCAGGGGCCCGCCTTTCGCTTCGAGAAAGGCGGCGGCGGCGGCGCGGGCGGCGCGGCGGGTGGGCAGGAACAGCACGCCATCGGCCGGGTCGCGGCCGGCATACGCCGCCTCTTCCAGCCAGGCGCGGGCAAGCTCAAGCAGGAACGGGCGATCGGCGCCGACGAACCGGACCTTCGGGATCATGGCAGAAATCTTTCGAGCAGGGCGTCCGGCCCGCGAATCGTGGCCGTGCGGTGATCGCCTTCGTCCCACTCAAGCGCGATCGTCAGCGCCTCCTGCGGCGCGAGGGGGCCGAGCCGGTCGGGCCACTCGATCAGGACGATGCCGGCAAGGGCCGCATCCAGCCCGAGTTCGGCGACATCCTCCGGGCCGCCGAGGCGCCAGAGGTCGAAATGCGCCACCGGCGGATCGAGTTCGTAGGTCTGCACCAGGGTGAAACTCGGACTCGGCACGTCGAGCGTGGCATCGCCGGCGCGGGCGCGGATGAAGGCGCGGGCAAGGGTCGATTTCCCGGCGCCAAGCGGGCCGGAGAGCAGGAGGGCGTCGCCGGCGCGAGCCTGTGCCGCCAGTTGTCGCGCAAGCGCCGCGGTGGCGTCCTCGCCGCCGAGCGATATCGTTCGAATCCCCATTGTTCGATCCTGCCCGATCAGCCGGTCTTTGCAAGTTGACCCGTGCGCGGTTTCGGCTACGCATGGGGCATGGCAGAGACGATCACCACAGATGTGGCCATTATCGGCGCGGGCCCCGCGGGCCTGTTCGCCGTCTTCGAGTGCGGGATGCTGAAACTCGGCGCCGTGCTGATCGATGCGCTGGGCGAGGTGGGCGGCCAGTGCGCCGCGCTCTACCCGGAGAAACCAATCTACGACATCCCCGCCCTGCCGGCGATCGAGGCGGCGGGGTTGATCGAGAATCTGGAGCGGCAGATCGCCCCCTTTGCCGCGCCGCGCCTGCTCGGCCGGCTGGTGACGGCGATTTCCGGCGCCTGCAGCGATTTCACCATCGGCACTGACCAGGGCGATCTCGTCCGCGCCAAGGCGATCATCATCGCCGCCGGTGCCGGCGCCTTCGGCCCGAATCGCCCGCCCCTTGCCGGGCTCGCCGCCTACGAGGCGAGCGGTGCGGTGCAATACTACGTGAAGCGGCGCGAGGCGCTGCGCGGCAAGCGGGTGGTGATCGCCGGCGGCGGTGATTCGGCGGTGGACTGGGCGCTGGCGCTGCGGGGCATTGCGGCCAGCATCGCCGTGGTGCACCGGCGGCCGAAATTCCGCGCCGCGCCGGAAAGTGCGGCCCAGCTCGCCGTGGCGGCGGCACAGGGCGAGATCGATCTCGTGATCCCCTATCAGCTCCACGCGCTGCATGGTGCCGATGGCACGCTGGGCAGCGTCGAGGTCGCCGATCTCGACGGGGCGACACGGCATCTCGACGCCGACATCCTGCTGCCGTTTTTCGGCCTCGCGACCGATCTCGGCCCGGTGGCGACCTGGGGGCTCGAACTCTCTCTTCATCACGTTCTCGTGACACCATCGACGTGCGAGACCAGCACGCGCGGGATTTTCGCGATCGGTGACGTGGCGGAATATCCAGGGAAACTGAAGCTGATCTTGCAGGGTTTCTCTGAAGCCGCGATGGCGGCGCACGCGATTCATCCGATCGTTCACCCCGAACAGGCGTTGCACTTCGAATATTCGACATCGAAAGGCCTGCCGGGCGCCGCCTGAATCCCCGCCTTCCGCGGCAAAAAAACGCTGACAAACCGCGCCCGGTCGTTCAGTCTGGGTCCAGGCATCGGAGGGATTTGTGATGGATGGCTATACCCCGCCCGGCCTGGTTCGGTCATACGAACAAGTTCGCGCCCATACCGAGGATCTGGCGCGGGCTCTTTCCGCCGAGGATCAGTGCATCCAGTCGATGGCGGATGCGAGCCCGGCGAAATGGCACCGCGCCCACACCACCTGGTTTTTCGAGCAGTTCGTGTTGCTGCCCCACGCTCCCGGCTATCGCGTGTTCGATCTGGCGTTCCAATACCTGTTCAATTCCTATTACGAGTCGGTTGGTGAACGGCAACCACGGCCGGAGCGCGGGCTGATCACCCGGCCCGAGGGGGCGCGGGTGACCGCCTATCGCGCGCATGTTGACACCGCGATGCGGGAGCTGATCGAGCGTGGCGGGGCCCCGGCCGATCTGGTGGTGCTTGGCCTCAATCACGAGCAGCAGCATCAGGAACTGCTGGTTACCGACATCACCCATGCCTTTGCCCAGAACCGTTTCGCTCCGGCGCCGGTTCCCCATTTCACCCGGCCGCCGGCGGTGCCCGGCGGCGAAGGTTTCGTCGATTTTCCGGGCGGGCTCGTCGAGATAGGGTTCGCCGAGGCCGGGTTCCATTTCGATAATGAAGGGCCCCGTCATCAAGTCTGGCTGGAACCCTATCGCCTGGCCGACCGGCTTGTACGCAATCGCGACTGGCTGGCCTTCATGGCGGAAGGCGGATACCGGACCAGCACGCTGTGGATGGCGGATGGATGGGAAGCGGCGCGCGCTGGCGGCTGGGCGGCGCCGCTCTACTGGCGGCGCGACAACGATGTCTGGTCCAGCTTTGGCCCGAAGGCGTGCTGAGGCTCGATCCCGACGCTCCGGTGATGCATGTTTCATGGTATGAGGCGGACGCCTACGCCCGCTGGCGCGGCGCCAGACTGCCGACCGAGGCGGAGTGGGAAGCAGCGGCGGCGGATCCGCGCCTCGCGGAGATGACCGGATATGTCTGGCAATGGACCGAAAGCGCCTATCGCCCCTATCCGCGATTCCGGCCGGTTGCCGGCGCGATCGGTGAATATAATGGGAAATTCATGATAAATCAGATGGTTCTCCGCGGGTCTTCAATGGCAACGCCGGAAGGGCACGCGCGGCGGAGCTATCGGAACTTCTTCCATCCGGACAAACGCTGGCAGTTCGCGGGCTTCGTCTCGCGTGGGACTGCTGAACGGTGTCGGGTCTTGCATCGCCAGAGGCCGGTATCGTCGCCGAGGCGCTCGCCGGGCTGACGGCGCCGCGCAAGAGCCTTCCGCCCAAACTGTTTTATGACGAGGCCGGCTGCGCCCTGTTCGGGGCGATCACACGGCTCGCGGAATATTACCCGACGCGCACCGAGCGCGCCTTGCTGACGCGGGTTGCGGCGGCGCTCGGCGCATGGGTGGAACCCGGTGCGGCGCTGGTCGAATATGGCGCCAGCGACGAGGAGAAGGCGGAATTGCTGTTCGGGGCGCTGGAGAGCGCCGCTTATGTGCCGATCGATATTGCCGCCCCGGCGCTGGCCGCGCTTGCCGCACGGATGCGGCGGCGTCATCCCGCGATCGCGGTGCATCCGCTCGCCGCCGATTTTCTTGCCCCGGTGCGCCTGCCGGCGGCGATTGCGGGACTGCAGCGTCTCGGCTTCTTTCCAGGATCGACGATCGGCAATCTCGATCATGACGAGGCGGTCGCGTTTCTCGCCCGGGCGCGCACGGCGCTCGGGCCCGGATCGCCGCTGCTGATCGGGGTGGATCTCGAAAAATCGCTGGATATCCTGATCCCCGCCTACGACGATGCCGAAGGAGTGACGGCGGCGTTCAACCTCAACATCCTCACCCGGCTGAACCGGGAGGCGGAGGCCGATTTCGACCCCGCGCTGTTCCGCCACCGGGCGGTGTGGAATGACAGGTTTCGCCGGATCGAGATGCATCTTGAAAGTCGGGTGCCGCAGAGCGTGCGCCTTGCCGGGCTCAGGATCGACTTCGCCGCCGGCGAGACGATCCACACCGAGAACAGCTACAAGTTTTCCGAGGCCCGCTTCGCCGCGCTGGCCGCGCAGGCCGGCTGGATTGTGGCCGAAAGCTGGACGGATCCGGATCGTCTGTTCTCCGTCCAGCTCCTGGTGTCGCGATCCTGAGACTTCGAATTTTCAGCCCCCTCGAATTTTCAGCCCCGGCGCCCGCTCTTATCGCCTTCGCCTGCATCGCTGACGGCCGGGCGCGGGAGACGGGGAACATCCAGGGTCAGGCGAAATCCGGCTTGCGCTTGGCGATGAAGGCCTGCATCCCCTCGCGCTGATGCGGGGTTCCGAACAGCGGCAGGAAGGCTGCCCGCTCATATTTGACGCCTTCGGACAGGGTGGTTTCAAAGGCGGCGTTGATGCTGCGCTTGGCTTGCAGAAGGGCGACGGGCGACATGCCGGCGATCCGCTTCGCGAGTTTCGTCGCCTCCGCCATCAGTTCCGCCGCCGGCACGACCCGGGCGACCAGATTGGCGCGTTCGGCCTCTTCGGCATCCATCATCCGGCCGGTGAGGATCATTTCCATCGCCTTAGACTTGCCGATGGCGCGGGTGAGGCGCTGGGTGCCGCCGGCGCCCGGGATCACGCCGATGGCGATTTCAGGCTGGCCGAACTTCGCGGTATCGGCGGCGAGAATGATGTCGCACATCATGGCCAGCTCGCAGCCGCCACCGAGCGCATAGCCCGCGACCGCGGCGATCACCGGCTTGCGCATGGTGGTCACCACCTCCCACGACCGGCCGATGAAATCGTCGAGCCCGGTTGCCGGCCAGGCGCGGTCGGCCATTTCCTTGATGTCGGCGCCGGCGGCGAAGGCGCGTTCCGAGCCGGTCAGGACGATGCAGCGGATCGCGGCATCGGCGTCGAAGCTGCGCAGCGCGTCGCCCAGCTCGGTCATGAGCTGGTCGCACAGCGCGTTGAGCGCCTCGGGCCGGTTCAGCCGGATGAACGCCACGGCGCCGTCGGTTTCGGTGATGATCATTTCGTAGGGCATGAAATCCTCCGCATTGTTGCGGCAGGATGGCCCAATTCGCCGATGATGCAACCCGCTTCGTCCGCCCGGATGCGAATCGGGCATTGACGCGACTACGGCGGGTTCGTCAGGTATAGGAGGGAGAGACAAACCGAGGCCCAAATTGCCCTTGACCGCCATTCGCGAATTGCCGCTCGATCAGCTTCTGCTGGGTGATGCCGTCGAGACGATGCGCATGCTGCCGGACGCATCGATCGACTGCGTCTTCGCCGATCCGCCCTATAACCTGCAGCTGCGCGGCGAGCTTCGCCGGCCGGATGACAGCGTGGTCGACGGTGTCGACGACGACTGGGACAAGTTCAGCGATTTCGCGGCCTATGACGAATTCTCCCGCGCCTGGCTCGGCGAGGCGCGGCGGCTGATGCACAAGGACGCGACGATCTGGGTGATCGGCTCCTATCACAACATCTTCCGCCTCGGCGCGATCATGCAGGATCTCGGTTTCTGGATCCTCAACGACGTGATCTGGCGCAAGACCAACCCGATGCCGAATTTCCGCGGCCGGCGCTTCACCAACGCGCACGAGACCCTGATCTGGGCGGCGCGCGAGCGGACGTCGCGCTACCGCTTCAACTACCAGGCCATGAAGTCGCTGAACGACGACACCCAGATGCGCAGCGACTGGACGATCCCGCTCTGCACCGGCGGCGAACGGCTGCGCAACCAGCACGGGCTGAAGCTGCATCCCACCCAGAAGCCGGAAGCGCTGTTGCACCGGGTGATCCTGGCGGCGACCAATCCTGACGATGTGGTGCTCGATCCGTTTTCCGGCACGGCGACGACGGCGGCGGTGGCCAAACGGCTCAACCGGCATTTCATCGGCATCGAACGGCATCCGGCCTATGTCGAGGCCGGCTGGGCCCGGCTGCGTCAGATGCGGGCGGCGCCGGCGCATCTGACGAAAGCGATGCCGAGCCGGCGCGATGCGCCGCGCATCGCCTTCGGCGTGCTGGTCGAGCGGGGCATGATCCCGCCGGGCACGGTGCTGCACGACCGGTTGCGCCGGGTCAGCGCCACCGTCGCGGCCGATGCCAGCATCATCGCCGGCACCCATCGCGGTTCGATCCATCAGGTTGGCGCGGCGGTACAGAATGCGGCGAGCTGCAATGGCTGGACCTTCTGGCATGTCGAGCGCGAGGGGCGGCTTGTCGCCCTCGATCATGTGCGCGAAACGCTGCGCCCATGACAAAGTCTCTCGCCTCGATGACCGGCTTCGCCCGCCACGCGGGCACCCATGACAATGCCAGCTTCGTCTGGGAAATCCGCAGCGTGAACGGCCGCGGGCTCGATCTGCGGCTGCGCCTGCCCGCGGGGCTGGACGCGCTCGAGCCGGCGCTGCGCGATGCGGCCGGCAAGCGGCTCAAGCGCGGCAATGTTTCGGCCACGCTCACACTCAGGCGCGAGGCCCCGGTGGCGATGATGGTGGATGAAGCGGCGCTCGAAGGGTTTCTGCGCCACGCCCTTGCGCTGTCGGACCGGATTCCCGGGGCGATGGTGCCGCGCGCCGAGGCGTTGCTGGCCCTGCCCGGCGTGATCCGCCCCGCCCTTGCTGATGAAGCCGCCGATGACGCGCAGGCGGCGCAGCAGGAAGCTCTCGCCGCCACTCTCGCGGCCGGGTTCGATGCGGCCCTCGCCGCACTCGACCAGGCGCGGCGCGAGGAGGGCGGCCGGCTTGCCGCAATCGCCAGCGACCTGCTCGATGCGATCCAGCGGCTGATCGCCGCAGCACGGGCCCATGCGCCGGAACAGGCGGCACAGCACCGCGCCCGGCTGCGGGCGGCGCTGGCCGACCTGCTCGGTGATGCCGACCCGCTGCCACAGGAGCGGCTCGCCCAGGAAATCGCGCTGCTCGCCACGAAATCGGATGTGCGCGAGGAGCTCGACCGGCTGGACGCGCATGTCGGCGCCGCCCGCGCGCTGCTCGCCGACGCCGTGGCGGTCGGCCGCCGGCTCGACTTCCTGATGCAGGAATTCAACCGCGAGGCGAACACGCTGTGCAGCAAATCCGCCTCGCTGGAGCTGACCGCGATCGGGCTCGACCTCAAGGCAACGATCGAGCAGCTCCGCGAACAGGTGCAGAACATTGAGTAGGCCGGCATGAAGCGGCGTGGCATGTGCCTCGTGCTCGCCGCCCCCTCTGGCGCGGGCAAGACCTCGCTCTCGCGCGCCCTGCTCGAAGGTGATACGTGGATGTCGCTGTCGATCAGTGCGACGACGCGCGCGCCGCGGCCCGGTGAGGTCGATGGCGAACACTATTTCTTCAAATCGTCCGAAGAGTTCGCCGCCATGGTCGAGGCTGGCGCGTTTCTCGAACACGCGACGGTGTTCGGTCGGCGCTACGGCACGCCCCGCGCGCCGGTCGAGGCGGCGCTGGCCGCCGGGCGGACATCCTGTTCGACATTGACTGGCAGGGGTTTCGCCAGCTCCGCAACGCCCTGCCGAAGGATGTGGTAGGGGTCTTCATCCGCACCCGCAGCGTCGACGAGCTGCGGGCGCGCCTCGTGGCGCGCGGCGACGACGCCGAGACCATCGAGCGCCGGATGGAGGAAGCCGATAGCGAGCTGGCCCACCAGATGGAATTCGATTTCATCATCGAGAACACGGACTTCGCTGCCGCCCTGTCGGATCTGCGGGCCATCCGGCGCGCTTGCAGGCTGGCAACCTCACGGATTGTTGAGGAAGCCTTGCCGCCGGAAGGCAAGTCTGTCTAAAGGGCTGTAACAGTGTCGTAATCGACACCCACTGAAAAACGGAGCTACCCCATGCCCGATGACAATACGGAGCGTAAGCCACGCGTTTCGTTCTGGCGGATCCTACTCGTGGTGCCCTTCGTGGCCACGCTGTGGGTTCCATTCTTCAATCACGCAAAGCCGGAAATCGCCGGCTTTCCGTTTTTCTACTGGTACCAGCTCCTCTGGGTCGTGTTGTCGGCGATCCTGATCTGGATCGTCTGGCGCGTCGAGAGCTGAGGAGCCCGAATCATGCTTGCTGCAGGCATTGTCTTTGCCGTTCTGGTCATCGCCGTCCTGGTTCTGGGCTTCTTCGCCGCGCGCTGGCGCGGCGGCGATCTCAGCCAGCTTCACGAATGGGGGCTTGGCGGCCGCCAGTTCGGCACGCTGATCTCGTGGTTCCTGATCGGTGGCGACCTCTACACCGCCTATACCTTCATCGCCGTGCCCGCGCTGATGTTCGGCGCTGGCGCGATTGCCTTCTTCGCGGTGCCGTACACGATCATCGCCTATCCGATCCTGTATGTCGTGTTCCCGAAAATGTGGCGGGTGGCGGCGAAATACGGGTTCGTCACCGGGCCTGAATTCGTTCGCGGCCGCTATGGCAACCGCTGGCTGGCGCTGGCCGTCGGCATCACCGGCATCATCGCGACCATGCCCTATATCGCGCTGCAGCTCGTCGGCATGCAGGTGGTGATCGGCGCGTTCAATCTCGGCACCGGGTTTGGCGGCCATTTGCCGCTGATCCTCGCCTTCCTCGTGCTGGCCGCTTTCACCTACACGTCGGGCCTGCGCGCGCCGGCGATGATCGCGGTGGTCAAGGATACGCTGATCTATCTGACGATCATCGTCGCGATCATCGCGATCCCGTCCTCGCTCGGCGGGTTCGGAAACATCTTCGCCAAGATTGCGCATGCGAAGCTGCTGCTGGCGGCCCCTGGCCCGCACACCACGGGCATCTATTCGGGCTATGCGACACTCGCGCTGGGCTCGGCCATGGCGCTGTTCCTCTACCCTCACGCGCTGACCGGCATTCTCTCCGCCCGGTCGAGCGAGACGGTGCGGAAAAACGCGGTGATTCTGCCGGCCTACTCATTCATGCTCGGCCTGATCACGCTGCTCGGCGCCATGGCGATCGCCGCCGGCGTCGCCGCGGCGCCGCAATTCGCGGCCGGCTTCAAGACCTACGGGCCCAGCTTTGCGGTGCCGGCGCTGCTGATCCAGACGCTGCCGGGCTGGTTCGTCGGTGTTGCCTTCGCGGCCATCGCCATCGGTGCGCTGGTGCCGGCGGCGATCATGGCGATCGCCTCGGCCAACATCTTCACCCGCGACATCTGGAAAGAGTTCGTTGCCCCCGGCATGTCGCCCGGCGCCGAATCGCAGATCGCCAAGCTGTTCTCGATCGTGATGGTGATCGGCGCGCTGATCTTCATTTTCGGCCTGCCGCAGAAATACGCGATCCAGTTGCAGCTGCTCGGCGGCATGTGGATGATCCAGATCTTCCCGGCCATCGTGTTCAGCCTGTTCACCCGGTTCTACAATGGCTGGGCGCTGCTGGTGGGCTGGGCCGTCGGCATCGGGCTGGCAACGCATTTCGCACTGCTCAACCACCTCAAGGGATCGATCTATCCGTTCCATATCGGCGGCCTGACGTTCCCCTGCTACATCGCGCTGGCGACCTTCGTCGTGAACGTGCTCGTGGCCACCGTGCTGTCGCCGGTGTTCCACGCCATCAAGTCGGACCGCACGCGCGACATCACCAGCAGCGCCGACTACGCCTGAGGAATGGCGCACGCCCCGCGCCATCGCCGATGAGCGGCTCCACGCCCCGCCGGCGCGGGGCCGCTTTCGGTTTCATCATGGCCACGATCCTGCTGGATATGCTGGCCATGGCGATCGTCCTGCCGGTGTTGCCCGCGCTCATCACCGGACTTGTGGGCGGCCGGTCGGTGCTCAGCGCGCATGTCTTCGGCGCTTTTGGCGCGGCCTGGGCGGCGATGCAGTTCATCGCCTCGCCGATGCTGGGCGCGCTGTCCGACCGGTTCGGCCGGCGGCCGGTCATCCTGCTTTCCTGTCTCGGGCAGGCGGTGGATTTCACCGTGATGGCGCTGGCTCCCTCGGTGGGCTGGCTGCTCGCCGGGCGCATTCTCTCCGGCGCGTCCTCGGCCAATATCGCCGCCGCCAACGCCTATATCTCCGATGTCACGCCGCCGGAGCGCCGGGCGGCGGCGTTCGGTGTTTCTGGTGTTGCCGCGGCGATCGGCTTTGTGCTCGGACCAGCGCTCGGCGGATTGCTCGGTGCGGTTTCGCTGCGGCTGCCATTCTGGTTCGCCGCCGGACTTTCCCTTGCCAATTTCCTGTATGGCCTGGTCGCGCTGCCGGAATCGCTGGCGCCGCGCCGGCGCCGGCGGATCGGCTGGCGGGGCCTCAACCCGCTGGATGCGCTGAGCTTCTATCGTCGGCCGGGCGTGGCTGCCCCGGCGACGATCTACGCGCTCGGCACGCTTGCGCTGCAAGCGGTGCCGTCGGTCATGGTGCTCTACGTGCAGGAGCGGTTCGGCTGGCGCCCACTGCTGATCGGTGCCGCCCTCGCCGCCGCCGGGGTGGGGTTTGCCGTGGTCGGCGGTGTGATGGTCGGGCCAATGGTGCGCCGGCTCGGCGAGCCGCGGACGCTCATCCTCGGCCTGATCGGCGGCGCTGCCGGATTTGTGCTGTTCGGCCTCGCGCCCGATTCGCGAGTGTTCTGGATCGGCGTGCCGGTACTCTCGGCCTGGGGGCTGGCGATGCCGGCGGTGCAGGGGATCATGGCGCACCGGATCGGCGGGCGCGAGCAGGGCCGCTTGCAGGGGCTGCTCGCCAGCCTGAACGGGCTGACCGCGCTGGTCGGCCCGTTGCTGTTCACCACGATCTATGCGGCGACGCTGGGGCCTGACGGCACGGCGGACGTGCCGCAATCCGGCACCGCCCTCGTCGTCGCCGGTCTGCTGCTGCTCGCCTCGCTGATCCCGCTGCGCTGGGCGGTGCGGTATCAGGTCGGAAGACCGAACCCGTAGGCGTCCATCCGCAGGATGGCGTGTTCGGTCGAGTTGTGCAGCCGCCGCGCCGCGCCGCCATCGCCGGCGCCGATCGCGGCGAAGAGCGGCAGAAGATGTTCCTCGGTCGGGTGTTCGTCACGCGCATGCGGCGCGCGGGCGCGATAGTCGAGCAGGGCGCCGATGTCGTTGCCGGCAATGGCCTCGTCCATCCAGGCGCTGAATGCCGTCACGTCCTGCGTCTCCGGCGCGTCGACCGGCTGGCCGCGGAACCGCCGCAGATCATGGGTGAAACTGCCGGAACCAAGGATCAGCACATCCTCGCGCCGCAGCGGCGCGAGCGCCCGGCCGATGTCGAAAGCGTGGTGCGGGCCGAGCCGGGTCTGGACCGAGAGCTGGAGCACGGGAATATCGGCCGCCGGAAAGGCCAGTAGCAGCGGCACCCACGCGCCATGATCCAACCCGCGTTCCGGGTCGAGCCCGGCCGGGAAACCGGCCTCGCCGAGCAGGGCGGCGATGCGCTGTGCCAGCGCCGCATCGCCTGGCGCGGGATAGGCGAGCTGGTAGAGCGCGCGGGGGAAGCCGAAGAAATCATGGATGGTCTCGTTGCGGGCCACCGCATTGACCATCGGCGCGTCCGTCTCCCAATGCGCGGAGACAACGAGAATGGCGCGCGGCCGGGGCACTATGCCGGAGAGCCCGGCGAGGAAGTTCCTCGCCGGGGTTTCGGTCAGCGCCAGCATCGGCGAGCCGTGGCTGACGAAGAGAACGGGTTGCATCACGCGCTCCTCCGGCCGAACGGGGTCGGGACGAGGGCATAGGGACCATCGCCGATCAGGGCGAGCGCCACGAGGGCGATTGCCCAGAACGCGGGATATTCCCATCCGCCGCCCTTCGCCGTGAAATAGAAGCCGTTATGGATATGCACCAGCGCGATGGCGCCGATCAGGTCGGGCACGATCAGCAGCGCGGCGAGGCGGGCCCAGATCCCCAGCACCAGCGCAATGCCGGCCGCCAGTTCCCAGAGCATGACGAACAGGCCGAACCAGCCCGGCAGGCCGAGGCTGGCGAAGAAATGTTCCGTCCCGGCAGGGGTGAAGATGGCGTATTTCAGCCAGTCATGGGCGAAGAACAGGAAGCCCAGGGTCAGGCGGAGCAGCAGCGCGCCGTAGCCGGCGGTTCGGGTGTCGATTGTCGGGTCCATGTGCGTAATCTCCTTCGCCGCACAGATAACCATGCGATAATAGTTGGGTAATATCAAAATTTTTGGTTATCATCATGCGAATTCGCATAGGACCGAAGATGGATTGGGACGATTTGCGCAGTTTTCTTGCCATTGCCCGCGAGGGCACGCTGTCGGCGGCGGCGCGGCGGCTCGGCGTGCGGCAATCGACGATGGGGCGGCGGCTCGCCGCACTGGAGACGCGGGCCGGGGTTCGGCTGCTGGAGCGCACGCCGCGGGGCTTCCGGCTGACCGCTGCCGGCGAGGCGGCGCGCACCGAGGTGGAGCGGATGGAGGCGGCGGCGCTGGCGGCCGAGCGCGCGGTCAGCGGCCGGGATGTGCGGCTGGAAGGCATGGTGCGGCTGACCACCGTCGCCGATTTCGCCTCCGCCGTGCTGATGCCCGCTCTCTGCGATCTTGCGTCCCGCTATCCGGGGATCGTGGTCGAGCTGATCGCGGACGACCGGACCTTTTCGCTGGCGGCGCGCGAGGCCGATCTTGCAATCCGCCTGGCGCGGCCGCGCGGGCAGTCGCTGCTCGGCCGGCGGATCGGCACGGTATCGTTCGGCCTCTATGCAAGCGAGGCCTATCTCGCCGCGCATCGTGCGCCCGCCCTGCCCGGGAGCGCAGGCGAGGGGCACCGGCTGATCCTGTCGCGCGACGAGACCGGCGCCTATCCCGAACTCGATGCCCTGGCGGCGATGGCGCCGAAAGCCGTCGTCGCCCTCAGGACCGACAGCCGGGTGAGCCAGCTCGCCGCCGTCCGCGCCGGGCTCGGGATCGCCGTGCTCGGGCATCACGTCGCGGCCGGCGCGGGGCTGACACGGCTTGATTCACCGCCTCTGCCGGAGCGGGAAATCTGGCTGGTGCAGCACGAGGATACGCGCGACGTGCCGCGGATCCGCGCCGTGGCCGATGCTGTGGCGGCCAGGATGCGCGCGGCGGCGCCAGTGTTTGCCGGGCGGGTTCAGGCGCCCGCCACCCCGGCACCGACGAGTGTTGCCGGATCGCAGAGCCGGTCGAACGTCGCGGGGTCGACCCCGCCATAGCCGGTCGCGGCCGCGCGCAGCGTCAGGCCGTGTTCCGCCGCGTGATGGGCGATGGCGGCGGCGCGGTCATAGCCGATCTCTGTGCTCAGTGCTGTCACCAGCATGAGCGAGCGGCCGAGCTGTTCATCGATCCGCGTGCGGTTCAGTTCGGTCCCCTCGACCGAAAACCGGCGGAAGGCGGTGCAGGATTCCGTCATGGTCCGGCAGGTGCGGAGCACGTTGTTGACGATCAGCGGCCGCATCGCGTTCAGCTCGAAATTGCCCTGGCTGCCGGCGAAGGCGACCGCCGCGTCCTCGCCGATCGTCTGGATGCAGACCATCACCAGCGCCTCGCACTGGGTCGGGTTCACCTTGCCCGGCATGATCGAGGAACCCGGCTCGTTCTCGGGGAGCACGAGCTCGCCGATCCCGCAGCGCGGGCCGGAGGCGAGCCAGCGCATGTCGTTGGCGATCTTCATCAGTGCCACGGCGAGGCCGCGCAGCGCGGCCATCGTCGCCACCATCGCATCGAGCGAGGCTTGCGCCGCGAACTTGTTCGGCGCGGTGACGAAGGGTTTTCCGGTGATCGCGGCGATGCGCGCGGCGATCGCCCGGCCGAAGCCGGCGGGGGCGGCGAGGCCGGTGCCGACCGCGGTGCCACCGGCGGCGAGTTCGAGCAACCCGCCGCGCGTTGCTTCCACCCGCGCCAGCGCATCGCGAAGCTGATGCGCGTAGCCCGACCATTCCTGCCCCACGGTGAGCGGCACCGCGTCCTGCAGATGGGTGCGGCCGGTCTTGGGAATGTCCATCCAGGCGGCGGCCCTGGCCTCGATGGCGCCGGCAAGCGCGTCGATCGCGGGAATGACATCTTCGTCCAGCGCCGCGAGGGTCGCGACATGCATCGCCGTGGGGAAGGTGTCGTTGGAGGATTGTGAACGGTTGACGTCGTCATTCGGGTGGATCGGCGCGTGCGCGCCGGGTTCGGCGCCGAGCATCTGGTTCGCCCGCGCGGCCAGCACCTCGTTGAGATTCATGTTGGACTGCGTGCCCGAGCCGGTCTGGTAGACATGCAGCGGGAAATGATCGTCCAGCGCGCCGTCCATGGCGTCCTCGGCGGCGCGGACGATCGCCGCCGCCTTCCAGCCGGGCAGCGCGCCAAGCTCGGCATTCGCCTGGGCCGCCGCCTTCTTGACCAGCGCATAGGCACGGTAGAGCGCGAGCGGCATCCGTTCGCCGATGGCGAAATGGCGCAGGCTGCGCTGGGTCTGGGCCCCCCAGTAGCGATCCGCCGGCACCTTGATCGCGCCCATCGAATCATGCTCGGTGCGGGTGCCGGTCGCATCGATGCCGACCGGCACGTCACGCAGTCTTTCTGGCCCGGTGCTCATCAAAATCACATGGCGTGCCGCTCCCGCCGGTTAAAGCGGGCAGGGGCGAGGCTGGTGGCGCTTATTCCTCCTCGATATCCTCGAGGCTGAACTGCTGGGCTTCCTCGTCATAGGAATAGATCTCGGCGTAGCGCCCCCAGGAGATCGCCGTGCGCAGGGTTTCCTCGGCGCGCTCGGGCGACATGTGATCCTCAAGCTCGTCGCGGAAGCGAACGGCGGAGGCGCGGTGGTTCCAGCGCTCGTCTATGACCTGGCGAATTTCGGCGACCAGTTTGACATTGGCCAGCGCCGCCGCGGCGAAGATCTGCTTGCGCTCCTCGGTGTCGGCATTGACGAAGTTGCGCCCCTGCTCGGTGAGGCGGATGTCGCCATCCTCAAGCTCGGCGAACCGCAGCAGTTGCAGGGTTTCGCCGAGCGGCAGCAATTCGTCGGCCTCGTATTGCAGCACCGAGGCGAGCGCCGGCAGGTCGGCCCGCCCGTCATAGGGCGGGGCGGCGAGGGTTTCCATCAGGCCGGACATCAGGTTGGTGCCGATCGGATGCAGTGGGGTGGCGAAGCCGGTCGCCGGGCGTGCGGCCTCGGCCTTCAGATCGGCCGGCGACTTGCGCCGCGTCATCACCGCGTAAATGTCGTCCACCATCTTGCGGAAGGCGGGGTCGAGCCGGTTGCGCGGATGCGGAAACGGAACCCGCAGCTCGTGCGCGACCCGCCCGGGATCGGACGAAAACACGAGGATACGGTCGCACATCAGCACCGCTTCCTCGATATTGTGGGTCACGATCAGGATCGACTTGACCGGCAGCTTGTGTTCGGACCAGAGGTCGATGAGGTCGGTGCGCAGGGTTTCGGCGGTCAGCACGTCGAGCGCCGAGAACGGCTCGTCCATCAGCAGCAGGTCGGGATGGGTCACCAGCGCGCGGGCAAGGCCGACGCGCTGGCGCATCCCGCCCGAGAGTTCCTTGGGATAGGCGCCGTCATACCCGCCGAGGCCGATCAGGTCGATCGCCTCCTCGGCGCGCTCCTCGCGCTCGCGCCGGGCCACGCCCTGCGCCTCCAGTCCGAGTTCAACGTTTTCCTGCACCGTGAGCCAGGGAAACAGGGCGAAACTCTGGAACACCATGGCCACGCCGCGCACCGGGCCGCTCACCGGCGCGCCCTTCCACGACACGTCGCCGCGGGTCGGGCGCAGCAGGCCGGCGATGATCCGCAGCAATGTTGACTTGCCCGAGCCGGAGCGTCCGAGCAGGCCGACGATCTCGCCCTCGCGCAGGGTCACGTTGACGTCGTCCAGCACGATGAGTTCGCTGTTGGCTTCCTTCGGATAGGATTGCCGGCAGTTGCGGACATCGAGCAGGATGCCGGGCGCGGTTTGCTGGTCCATCTCTCCTCCTTATCCGAAATTGGTCCGTCGGCTGGCATAGGCGTAGAGCGGCCGCCAGACCAGCCGGTTGAAGCCGAGCACGAACGCCGCCATCACCGCCACGCCGAGCACGATGCGGCTGGTATCGCCCGCAACCGTCGCCTGCGCGATATAGGCGCCGAGCCCGCGCGCGACCAGCGTGGTGTGGCCCCAGGACGCCACTTCCGCGACGATCGAGGCGTTCCATGCCGCACCCGTCGCGGTGAGCGCGCCGGTGACGAAATAGGGCAAAATGCCGGGAATGATCAGCCGGCGCCAGCGCAGCAGCCCGCGCAGGCGGAAATTCGCCGCCGCCTCCCGGAGATCGCCAGGCAGCGCGGCGGCGCCGGCAACGACGTTGAACAGGATGTACCACTGCGTGCCGAGGATCATCAGCGGCGTCAGCCAGATATCAGGGGCGAGGCGGAAATAGACCACGCCCGCGACCACGACCGGGAAGACCAGATTGGCTGGAAAGGCGGCGAGGAACTGTGCGGCCGGCTGAACCAGGCGCGTCGCCCACGGCCTGAACCCGACCCAGACGCCGACGGGCACCCAGACCAGGCACGAGATCGCCAGCGCCGCGATCACGCGGGCCAGCGTGTAGAAGGCGAGCACGATACAACGGGCAAGATCGCTCCAGTGCATCGTCCGCGCGCAGAACGCGACCACCTGCGCCGAGGCGATGCCGGCCGCGATGATCACGACGGCATAGAAGGCGGCGTCGCCGATCCGGCTGGCGGCGCGGTCTCGCCCGGCGGAGGCGAATGTCCGTTCCGCCCTGCCAAGGCGCAGGCGAACGACGTGGGCGAACTGGTCGCTCAGCCAGTCCCCCGCCGCGCGGAGAAGAAAGGTCCGGCGCAGCAGCCGCAGTACCCAGGGCTCGGCCTCGCCGGCGGAGGGCACGGTCTCGAACCGGAACTTGCCGGACCAGGCGACGAGCGGGCGGAACAGCAGCTGGTCGTAAAGCAGGATCACCACCAGCATGGCCAGCAGCGCATAGACGATCGCCGCGAAATCACGGTGTTGCAGCGCGACCGCGACATAGGAGCCGATCCCCGGCAGGGTGAAGGTGGTGTTGCCGACCGTGATCGCCTCCGAGGCGACGACGAAGAACCAGCCGCCTGACATCGACAGCATGGTGTTCCACACGAGGCCGGGCACGGCGAAGGGCACGTCGAGCCGCCAGAAACGTTGCCAGGGCGTCAGTCCGAAACTGCGGCAGGCCTCGATCAGGTCGGCCGGTTCGGTGGTGAGCGACTGATAGAAGCTGAACGCCATGTTCCAGGCCTGGCTGGTGAAGATGACGAAAACGACGGCCAGTTCGGCGCCGAGTTCCTGCCCCGGGAACAGGTGCAGGAAGAACAGCACGGTGAAGGAGATGAAGCCCAGAATGGGGATCGACTGGAGGATGTCGAGAATCGGGATGACGATGATCGCCGCGCGCCGGCTCTTCGCGGCCAGGGTTGCCACCGTGAAGGTGAAGCCGAGCGAGACCAGCAGGGCGGCGAACATCCGCAGCGTCGTGCGCAGCGCGTAGCCGGGCAGCCACGCCGGGTTCAGATGAATCTGGCCCGATTGCATCCGCGCGAGCGGCGTCAGCGTTCCCTGTGCCACATGCGCGACCCCGATCAGCAGGGCGAAGACCAGGGCGATCGCCGCCGCGTCCCACGCGTTGGGCAGCCGGCGGCCATGAACGAGGGCGGGCGGGACTGGTCGTGTCATGTGCCGATCCGCTTTGAAACGAGTGCCGATTGTCGAACTGAAGCCGGGCGCTGCACCCCGCTTGCCCTGCCTTAGCCCGGCTTTCCGTCGCTGTCACCCACCGCCGGCGCGCGGATGGTTCAATTCCGGTTCGAACTGGGCTATGCAGCAAAACCCGGGTGCGGAAGCCGCCCGGCGAGGCTGACTGGAAGGATCGCATGAAGCTCAAGGCGGATCGGGCAACGCTGCTGAAGGCGCTGGCCCATGTTCAGAACGTGGTCGAAAAACGCAACACGATTCCCATCCTGGCCAATGTGCTGCTGGCGGTGAGGGAAGGGCGGCTGACGGTCGCCGCGACCGATCTCGAAATCGCGCTGATCGAGGACGTCGCCGCGACGACCATGCGGGACGGATCGGTGACCGCGCCGGCCGCGACCCTCTATGAGATCGTGCGCCGTCAGCCGGACAATGCCGAGATCGAACTCGACCATCCGGGCGGTGACGCGCCGCTCGCGCTGCGCGCCGGGCGCTATGCGACCAAGCTCGTCGTGCTGCCGACCGATGAGTTTCCGAAGCTCGACGCCGGCAAGCTGACCCACCGTTTCGCGGTGCCGGCGCAGGCGCTGCGCGGGCTGATCGACCGCACCCGGTTCGCGATCTCGACCGAGGAAACCCGCTACTATCTCAACGGCATCTACCTGCACGCCGCCGAATCGGACGGTGTGCCGGTCCTGCGTGCCGTGGCGACGGACGGGCATCGTCTCGCCCGGGTCGAGGAGCCGCTGCCCGAGGGCGCGGCGGGGATGCCCGGCGTGATTGTCCCGCGCAAGACGGTGAATGAAATCCGCAAGCTGCTCGACGAGGCCTCCGGCGATGTCTCGATCGGGCTGTCGGAAACCCGCATCCAGTTCGAGCTGGACACGATGCGGATGACCAGCAAGCTGATCGATGGCACCTATCCCGACTATTCCAAGGTCATCCCGATCGGCAACGACAAGGTGCTGCGTGTCGAGACGGCGGAATTCTCGGCCGCGGTCGCGCGCGTCTCGGCCATCGCCTCCGAGCGCAACAAGCCGGTCAAACTGTCCGTGGGGCGCGACCTCCTGGTGCTTTCCGCCACCAGCCCCGACCAGGGCACGGCGACCGAGGAACTCGATGCCGCGCAGGTCGAATATCATTCGACACCGCTCGAGATCGGCTTTCAGGCCCGCTACCTCAACGATGTGACGGAGCAGATCAAGGGCAAGGTGGAGTTCTGCTTCGCCGACGGCGCCGCGCCGACCCTGGTGCGCGCCGCCGGCGACGAGAGCGCGATCTTCGTTCTCATGCCGATGCGGGTCTGACGCCGCGGTGTTGCGCCGGAGCTTCCGCGCGTGGCACCAAAGCCTCACTCCAGCATGGAGCCGGTCTCGCGCAGCCGGGCGTGCCAGCTCAGCGCCTGCTCTATCAGATGCGGCGTCTGCCCGCCCCGGCTGCGGGCTGCCTCGTTGAAATAATCGCGCAGCGCCTCGCGGTAGAGCGGATGCGCGCAGGTGTCGATGACAAGCGACGCCCGCTCGCGCGGGGCGAGGCCGCGCAGATCGGCCAGCCCCCGTTCGGTGACGATCACATCCACGTCGTGCTCGGTATGGTCGACATGCGAGACCATCGGCACGATGCTCGAAATCTTGCCGCCCTTGGCCAGCGACTTGGTGACGAACACGGAGAGATGGCCGTTCCGCGCGAAATCACCGGAGCCGCCGATACCGTTCATCATGTGCGTGCCGCCGACATGGGTGGAGTTGACGTTGCCGTAGATGTCCACCTCCAGCGCCGTGTTGATGCCGATGATACCGAGGCGGCGGACGATTTCAGGGTGATTGCTGATTTCCTGCGGGCGCAGCACCAGCCGGTCGCGATAGCGGCCGATATCGCCCAGAACCCGCTCGTAGAGCGGTTTCGACAGTGTCATCGACGAGCCGGAGGCGAAGACGAGGCGGCCGCTGTCGAGCAGGGCAATCGTGCTGTCCTGCAGCACCTCGGAATACATGGTGAGGTTGCCGAAGCGGCTTTCGGTGAAGCCGTGCAGCACCGCGTTGGCGATGCTGCCGATGCCGGCCTGCAACGGCATCAGCGAAGGTGAGAGCCGGGCCTCGCGCACCTCGTGGTCGAGGAACTCCAGCAGGTGCCCGGCGATCGCGGCGGTGTGGTCATCGGGCGGCTCGATGCGCGAGGGGCTGTCCGCCTTGCTGGTGATGACGATGCCGATGATCTTCTGCGGGTCGATCGGCACATAGGGCAGGCCGATCCGGTCGCTCGGCCGCATCACGCCGAGCGGCTCGCGATAGGGGCGGCGCGAGGGGAAGTAGATGTCGTGCAGGCCTTCGAGTTCCTGCGGCATCGTCATGTTGATCTCGACGATCACCTTCTCCGCCAGCACCGCGAAGCTCGCGGCGTTGCCGACCGAGGTGGTCGGCACGATGCCGCCTTTCTCGTTGATCGCCGTCGCCTCGACCACGGCGATATCGACCGGGCGAAGCTGGCGCGCACGCAGTTGCTCCACCGTTTCGGACAGGTGCTGGTCGATGAACATCACCTTGCCGTCGTTGATCCGCCGTCGCAGCGCCGGATCTGCCTGAAAGGGCATGCGGCGGGCGATCACGTTGGCTTCTGCCAGCGTCTTGTCGATATCGTTGCCGAGCGAGGCGCCGGTCATCAGCGTGATCCGCAGCGGATCGTGCCGGGCGCGCTCGGCGAGGGCCACCGGCACCTCCTTGGCGTCACCCGCCCGGGTGAAGCCGCTCATGCCGACCACCATTCCGTTCCTGATCGACAGCGCGGCCTCCTCGGCCGACATCACCTTGCCCCAGAGTGTTTCCTGCCTGATCCGGTCACGATACATCCCGCGTGAACTCCCTGTGTTGCCGGTATTTCCGGCGGCGCGGTGTGCCTGCGATTGCGAAACGTTTCCATGACGGAAATCAACCGGACCACGCGCTGCCACGGTTGTTGCGCATGGCTGGCGTGCGGATCGTCAAGGATGGCGGCCCCACAGGCCGCGCACCGGCTCCTGTCTGCCTGATAAGCTGCGCATCTTCACCCGATCAGACAACTCCCTCAGCCGGCACGTTGGGCTAGGATCGGCCGATCAGATCGTGTGGAGCCCGCCACGATGGCCAGCAGCGAGAATCTCCTGATCGTGATCGCCGATGGCGCGCAGGCCCGGTTCGTGCGGGTCCGCCCTCCCGGCAAGTTCGAGACCGAGCGGCGCTTCGAATCCGTGACCGCGCATCTGCGTTCGTCGGATCTGCGCAGCGATGGCCCCGGCGCCTCGTTTCATACCGGCGCAACGGCGCATCATGCGGTGCAGCCCCGGCATGATCCGCACCAGATGGAAAAGACCGATTTTGCCCGCACCGTCGCCTCTGAACTGAACGCCCTGCCGGAAGGCAGTTTCGGCGGGCTGATCCTGGTGGCGCCAGCCCGCCTTCTGACGACGCTGCGCGATGCGCTCGCTCCGCTGCCGGCGCGCAACCTGATCGGCACGCTGGCGCACGATCTGGTGAAAGTGCCCGACCCGGACCTCTGGCCGCATCTGGAGCCGGTGCTGCCGGCCGGCCTGCATCCCGCGCGGCGATGAGGCCGTGGGCTCAGAGATCGATCGCCGCCCCGTCGCGCAGCACGAGATTGGCGGCTTCGCTGAACCCTTCGCCCTCGTGCAATACGAGTCCCGGAAGCAGCACGGTCGGGCCGCGACCGCCGCGGATGGCCTGGAGGATGAACAGCTTCGCAGGCCGGCCCGGCCGCGGCCAGAGCGGCAGGATGCGCAGGGAGCCGCAGCCGGCGGCGCGGGTGGCCTCGAGTGCCGCGTCGATCGAGGCGGCGGGCAGGATCAGCGACAGGCTCCCCCGCGGGCGCAGCAGGCTTGCGAGAGATGCCGTCCAGGCCGCCAGCAGCCCGCCTGGCGCCTCATAGGCGAGTCGCCGGCCGGGATCGGGCGATGGCGTGTCGGCCGGGGCGCGCCAGGGCGGGTTGGCGAAAGCGTGGTCGAACGGCCCGGCGAGAGGCGGGCAGGTGATGTCGGCGGCAATGACGGCGAGTCCCTCCTGCCCGTTCGCGCGCAGGTTGGCGTGGGCGATGGCGGCCAGCGCAGGGTCACGCTCGATGCCGGCGCCGCATAGTCCCGCTACCCGGTGGGAAAGGCAGAGCAGCCCGGCGCCGGCGCCGGTTCCGGCCTCGATCACCCGCTGGCCGCGCCGCGCCGGCACAACGGCGGCGAGCAGCACGGGCTCGATTCCGCTGCGATGCCCGGTTGCCGGCTGGGCGTATCGGATGCGGCCGGCGAGCAAGGTGCCTTCGGTGCGGGTCATGTCTCGCCGGCTTCGAGCAGAATCCGGCGGGCTTGCGCCGCCTCGTCCGCGGCAACGGCGATCCGGCGCGGAAAGGCGCCGATATTGCCCTCGATCGCGGCGATGTTCTGATCGAGCAACACTGGCGCCAGCCCTGCATCGCGCAGCAGCGCCATCAGGAAATTCAGCCTGATCGTGTCGTTGGACGCTATGATCGTTTCCACGCCGCTCGTCTCCCGCGGGTTGGGGCGGATGACCCGCCGCCTTGACCCCTCAACCTTCCGGCCGATATGCTGTCCGTATCTCAATGGAAACACAAGGTTGACACCGGCTGTGGATGGACTGCTGACGTCGGGACAGGATGCCGGAAACGCGCGCATGCATTCGCATGACGACTCACTGAATCGGCTTGCCTCCGTCCTGCGGGACGATCTGGACGAGACGAACCGGACGATCGTCGCCCGCATGGCGAGCGATGTCCAATTGATCCCGCAACTCGCCGCGCATCTCGTGGCCGCGGGCGGCAAGCGGCTGCGGCCATTGCTCACCCTGGCGGCCGCGCGGCTCTGCGGCTATCGCGGCGAGCGCCATATCCGCCTCGCCGCCTGCGTCGAGTTCATCCACACCGCCACGCTGCTGCATGACGACGTGGTGGACGATAGCGAGCTGCGCCGCGGGCTGGCCAGCGCCAACGCCGTCTTCGGCAACAAGGCCTCGGTGCTGGTGGGCGATTTTCTGTTCGCCCGCGCCTTCGAGCTGATGGTCGAGGATGGCTCGCTGGAGGTGCTGCGGATTCTCTGCAACGCCTCGGCCACCATCGCCGAGGGCGAGGTGCTCCAGCTTTCGACCCAGAACGATCTCGGCACCGACATACCGCGCTATTTCAAGGTGATCGAAGGCAAGACGGCCGCGCTCTTCGCCGCCGCCTGCGAGGTTGGCGGTGTCGTCGCCGGATGCGACCGGGACATCTGCGCGGCACTTTCGGCCTATGGCGCGGCACTCGGCATGGCGTTCCAGCTTGTCGACGACGCGCTGGACTACGCGGCCGATCAGAACGAGCTGGGCAAGACCGTGGGTGACGATTTCCGCGAGGGCAAGCTGACCTATCCGGTTCTGGTCGCCCATGCCGGCGGCGACGACGCCGAGCGCGCGTTCTGGCGGCGGACCATCGAGACCGGCGAGCAGACCGAAACCGATCTCGCCACCGCGCTCGATCTCATCGCCAGGCACGATGCCATCGGGCAGACCCTTCGCGAAGCCGGCGCCTTCGCGCACAAGGCGAAGGCCGCGCTGGCCGCCCTGCCGGACGATCCGCTGCGCGCCCTCATGATGGAGGCGGCGGATTACGCCGTCTCCCGCCATCGCTGACCCTGCTGCCGGGAGAGACAACGCATGACCATGCCGCCCTTGCGCGGGCTCTGCGCCGAATGGGGCCGGATGAGCCGCACCGAGCGCGACCGCGCCTATGACAACACGTCAGCGGTGCCGGAAAGCCCGGCGCTGAACGAGGCGCGGATCGCCGCCTCGCGCGAATACCGCGCCCGCCACGCCACGGCGCTCGACCTGCGTTACGGCCCGCGCGAGCGCAATCTGTGGGACATCTACCCGGCGGAGACGCCCGGAGCGCCGTGCCTCGTGTTCATTCACGGGGGATACTGGCAGCGCAACCGGCGGGAGGATTTCGCCTGCCTCGCCGAGGGCGTGCGCGCGCATGGCTGGTCCTGCGCCCTGCCGGGCTACACGCTCGCGCCGGAGGTCACGCTCGCCGAAATCGTTGCCGAGATCCATCAGGCGCTGGACTGGCTGGCCGCACACGGCGCCGCCCAAGGTGTCACCGGACCGGTGGTGCTTTCGGGCTGGTCGGCCGGCGGGCATCTCGCGGCGATGGGGCTGAACCATCCGCGCGTGACGGCCGGCCTCGCCATTTCCGGCGTGTTCGAGCTTGGGCCGCTGCGCGATACCTATCTCGACGAGAAGCTCCACCTCACCGACGAGCAGGTGGCCGCGCTGTCGCCGCTGCGGCTGCCAGTGGTCGCGAAGCCGCTCGCCATCGCCTATGGAAGCCGGGAACTCGCGGCTTTGGTGAGCGATAGCCGCGACCTGCACGCGTTGCGCGCCGCGAGCCACGCGCCGGGGCCGCTGGTGCCGGTGGCGGGAGCCGATCATTTCACCATCCTGGACGCGCTGCGGCGCCCGGATGGCGAACTGACCCGCACGGCGCTCGGGTTGCTGCCGTAGATCGGTTTGCGATCCTTCCGGATCGGATGTGGGCCTCTATTGTATGCGTTGAAAGCTAGCGCACCGCCCGGCCAGGCGGTCGTCAATCACAGATAGGGCAAAAGCAGCCTCGCCGCCGCGTCACGCAGCGGCGCGAGGCCGGTCGAAGCTGGCACTTGCGGCAACGCCGCCGCGGCGGCGACCTTGCCGTCGATCAGAGCATCGATTTCGGCGCAGAGCCGGGGATCATAGCATTCGACGTCGAACTCGAAATTCAGCCGCAGGCTCCGCGTATCCCAGTTGGAACTGCCGACAAGGCACCAGGCGCCATCGATCGTGACCAGCTTGGCGTGGTTGAAGGGCGCCGCGCCGAGCCGGACATGCGGGCGGATGGCGGGAAAGAAGCGCAGATGGGCGCGCATCGCCCAGTCCATCAGCCTGTGGTCGCTCCGCGCCGGGATCACGATCTGCAGTTCGACCCCGCGCAGCGCCGCCTGGGCGAGGGCGAATTCCAGCCGCGTATCAGGCAGGAAATAGGGGGTGACGATTCTGATCCGGCGCTCGGCGAGGGTCAGCGCGGCTCCAAGGATCGTCTCGAGGTTGAACAGGTCGCCGTCCGGCCCGGAGCGGATGCCGCGCGCGGGGGTTGCGCCGGCGTCCGCGATCTCCGGCCACCATGCCGGGCCGTCCAGCGCCTCGCCGGTGGTGAACAGCCAGTCCTGCGCGAAGCTCGCCATCAACTGCCGGGCAAGTGGTCCCTCGATGCGCAGGTGAACATCGTCCACCCGCTTGCGCGCCTCGCCATGCGCAAGATTCTCGGCGCCGATGTTCAGACCGCCGGTGAAGCCGGCTTCGCCATCGACGATCAACAGCTTCTTGTGATTGCGCAGGTTCAGCAGCGGCATGCGCCAGGGGCCCAGCTATGGAGAAACTTCGCGCATGGCACGCCGGAGCGGCGCAGCGCGCGGAAGGTGGCCGCGCGCAGCCAGCCGCCGCCGACGCCATCAATCAGAACGCGTACCGCGACCCCGCGCGCCTGCGCCGCCGCAAGCGCTGCGATGAAGGCGCGACCGACATCGTCATGGCGGAAGATGTAGGAGGCGAGGGCGATGCTGTGCCGCGCCCCGCCGATCGCATCGAGCATGGCCGGATAGGCCCGGTCCCCGCCATGCAGGATCGCGACGGCATTGCCTTGCCGCACAGGCACGCCGGTGACGCGCTGGCCGACGCGGGCAAGCGCCTGCAGCGGGGGCGGCGCTTCGGGCGGTGCGGCGTCGCCGAAGCGGACGCCGAGGTTTTCGGCTTGCGTGGAGAGGCGCCCCGCGCGGCGGTTGATTCGATTGATACCGAAGGCGAAGTAAAGCGGACCGCCGATGATCGCCGAAAGCCAGGCCACGGCGATCCAGCCGAGCGCCGCCCGCACATCCGCCTTGCGCAGCAGGGCGTGCCGGGTCACCGCGGCGGCGATGCCGATATGGATCGCCAGAGCCAGGAGGATCAGCGGCGGCATCCGCGCCACCCGTCATGGGCTGCCATGCCGACATGCATACACAAGATCGGGGCGTTGCCACCATATCCTGATATGCAACAAGCGGCCGGCGGGTCCTGCCGCGCGGATGACGGGAGACGTGCGGATGCGGTTGATCAGCTGGAACCTGCTTCGCCGGGTCGGCGCCGAGGCCCGCGAGGTCGCGGCGCTGATCGATGAACACAAACCGGATCTCATGCTGATGCAGGAGGCCACCGAATCCATCGCGCAGGTTACCGATCTCTGCGGCGGCTGGTTCTATCGCGCGCCGATGCAGGGGCGGATCTACGGACTCGCGGCATGGAGCCCGGTGCCGCTGATCGAGCCCGGAACGGTGCGGTTGCCCGCTTCGGTGATGCCCGGCCGGGTGCCGCCGCGCCTCGCTCTGGTGGTGGAGGCGGGCGGGATCACGTTTGCCAACGTTCACCTCTCGCACGGCCAGATGCTCAACCGGCTGCAGCTTCGTCATATTGCGCGGCTCATCGATGGCCCGGCGGCGATCCTTGGCGACTACAACGCGGTCGGCCCGATCCGCCTCAGGGGGTTTCGCGATGTCGGGCCGCGCCAGACCACCTGTCGTGCCGGCGAGATGGTGCCGTTCCGGCTCGATCGCTGCATGGTGCGTGGCTTGCACGCGCACGAGACGCGGGTGCTGGCGCGCGGCAGCTCGGACCATCACCCGATCGTGGTGACGCTCGCCGCCGCCTGCGGCTGATCCGGCGCCGGCAGGAAGGGCAGGGCGGAGGGCCGGATCACACGGGCCTCGACGAGCCGCAGTTCGGCGGCGGCGAGCGTTTCGCGGCGGAGCAGATCATCCGCCACCTCGTCGAGCAGGGCGCGGTTCTGCCGCAGGATCAGCCGCGCCGCTTCGAAGGCGGTATCGAGAATGTCCCGCACGGCGGCATCGATCGCATCCGCCGTCCGCTCGCCATACCGGCGCGGTCGGAGATCGCCGGAAGCAGCCCCGCCGAGCCAGGCGCTGCCCGTATCCGTTTCGTAGGCGACCAGCCCCAGCTCCGGCACCATGCCATAGCGCAGCACCATGCTGCGGGCGATTTCGGTGGCCTTGACGAAATCGTCGGCCGCCCCGGTCGAGACCTCGTCGAACACCAGCGATTCGGCGGCGCGCCCGGCCAGCAGCACCGTCATCCGCTGGAACAGCTCCCGCCGGTCCATCAGGTAGCGGTCCTCGAGCGGGCGCTGGATCGTGTAGCCAAGAGCGGCGATCCCGCGCGGGATGATCGAGATCTTCTGCACCGGATCAGCACCCGGCAGCGCCATGGCGACCAGCGCATGGCCGGTTTCGTGATGGGCGACGATGTCCCGCTCATGCGGATTGAGCAGCCGGTTGCGCTTTTCCAGCCCGGCAACGATCCGCTCGATCGCCTGGTTGAAATCCTCCAGCGTCACGGCATCGGCCCGGCGGCGGGTGGCGAGCAGTGCCGCCTCGTTTACGAGATTGGCGAGATCGGCACCGGTGAAGCCCGGCGTCAGCGCCGCGACCTGCTCGATCGAGACATCCGGAGCGAGGGTGATCCGCTTCGCGTGGATGCCCAGTATGGCGATGCGCCCCTTGCGGTCGGGCCGGTCGACCAGCACCTGACGGTCGAACCGGCCGGCGCGCAGCAAGGCTGCGTCGAGAATCTCGGGCCGGTTGGTCGCGGCGAGGAGAACGACGCCGGTACTGCTGTCGAACCCGTCAAGCTCGGTGAGCAACTGGTTCAGCGTCTGCTCCTTCTCGTCGTGCCCGCCGCCGGTGAAGATGCCGCCGCGCGCGCGGCCGAGCGCATCGAGTTCGTCGATGAAGACGATCGCCGGCGCCTGCCGCCGCGCCTGCTCGAACAGGTCGCGCACCCGTGCTGCGCCGACGCCGACGAACATCTCGACGAATTCCGACCCCGAAATCGAGAAGAACGTCACCCCCGCCTCGCCGGCGACGGCGCGGGCCAGCAGCGTCTTGCCGGTGCCGGGTGGGCCGACCAGCAGGATCCCCTTCGGGATGCGCGCGCCGAGCCGCCCGTATTCCTTCGGATCCCGCAGGAAATCGACCACTTCCTGCAACTCGGCCTTCGCCTCGTCGACTCCGGCGACATCGGCGAAGGTCACCTTGATGTCCTTCTCGACATAGATTTTCGCCCGGCTCTTGCCGATCGACATCATGCCGCCAACACCCGAATCCCCCGCCATGCGGCGGATCAGGAACAGCCAGATGAGCCCGAAGAGAAACACCGGCAGAATCCAGCCGAGCGCGCGTTCGATCAGCGTGGGCCCGGGTGTGGCGGCGAAGCTGATGCCCGCGGTCCCGAGCGTCGTTGCCAGTGCGGGATCGACGCGGTTGGTCTCGAAGGTTGCCGGCGTCTTGGGCGCGGGATTGGTGAAACGGCCGGTGATCCGGTCCTGGTCGATCCGCAGGTCGGTCACCCCGCCAGACTTCACCAGTGAGAGAAACGTGCTGTACGGGATCGAGCGAACGTCTGGCGGACGGGCGATGAGGGTCTGGATCAGCAGCACGCCGATCATCGCCGCGATCAGAAACCAGAAATTGATCTTGTGCTCGCGCCTGATGTCCATGTCCGTCGGGCCCTGAAGGTTGCGGCGACAGTCTAGCCCTCCCGGCTCCGCCCGCCTTGAGCCGGATCAAACCGGACATGCGGGGCGAGAGGCAAGCTGCGGGAGACGTGAATTGACAAGCCTCCGGCCGGGATCGACAGTCCTGCGACACGGCGGACGAAGGGAAGCGCGTCATGCTCGAGTCAGCGACGAGTGTCGGCAAGGCTGCGGCGTTGTCCGGTACAAGGAGAACCCAGCGCGCAATTTCGGGTCTGTTCTGCGTGCCGCCGGCATCCTGCCGCGCGCACGCGCGCCGACCGAACCGCGGCGAGGACCGGTCATGAGCCCGGCTGGCAGCGTTTCGGGCAACCAGGACGCAACAGTGGGCGCGCGGCAGGGGCCGGCGCGCGAGGCGCTTCTGGGAGGGGTTGCCGCCGCCATCCGCCGCTTCCTGCACGGGCCGCAGGCGGAGGCGGCCTGCGTCTTCCTCGATCATTACGCGGCGGGGATCGCGACGGCGGATCTCGCGGCGCGACCGGCGGAGGAGGTTGCGGCGGCGGCGCTGTCGCTCTGGTCCTTCGCCCAGGAACGCCGGCCGGGCGAAAGCCGGCTGCGCGTCTTCAACCCGCGTGGTGGCGGCGAGGGCTGGGGCCATGCGAACGCGGTGCTGGAACTGATCAACGACGACCGGCCGTTCCTCGTCGAATCCGCCCTTGCGGTGCTGCAGCGTTTCGATCTGCCCGTGCATGCGCTGGTGCATCCGGTGCTCGCGGTCGAGCGCGACGAGGCCGGGGCGCTGCGTCGCATCGGTGCCGGCGCCGCGGAATCGATGATCCAGGTCGCGTTTGGCCCCGAGACCGATCCGGCCCGGCTGGAGACGATCGGCGGCGAAATCTCCCGCGCGATGGAGGATGCCGCCGCCGCCGTCGCCGATGCCGTCGCCATGAACCGGCACCTCGCCGCGCAACTCGCCGAACTGGCCGAAGGGCCCGAGCGCGACCTGCTGGGCTGGATCGCCGATGACAATTTCATCCTCCTCGGGGTGCGGCAGATCGGCTTCGCGGCTGATCTCGCCCTCGCCCCCGCCGCCGAGGGGCTTGGCGTGCTGCGCGCGCCCGATGTCGCGCTGTTCGACATCCTGCGCGATGCCGGATCGTGGCGCGCGGTGGCGGAGGAGGCGCTCGACCGGTTCGGCCGCGTCGCCGTCGCCAAGGCCGACATCCGCAGCCGCGTGCAGCGGTCCCAGCTCTACGACGTCGTCGTGGTGAAGCGCTGCGACGCGCAGGGTCGGCCGGTCGGTCTCACCCTGTTCGCCGGCCTGTTCGCGCCCGACTCCTACAACCGCAACCCCCGCAGCATTCCGATGCTGCGCGAGAAGGTGGAGCGGATCATGCAGGATTCGGGCGTCGGCCTCTCCGGGCATGACGGCCGGACGCTGCGGCACATTCTCGATACCTGGCCGCGCGACGATCTCTTTCAGGGACCACCGGAAGACATCCTCGCCGCGGCGATGCGGGTGATGGGGCTGCAAGTGCGGCCGGAACTGGCGCTTTTCCTGCGGCGCGATCCGTTCGGGCGCCATGTCTCGGCCATCGTGTTCGTGCCGCGCGACCGGTTCGACACGGCGCTGCGCCTCGCCCTCGCGGAGATGATCAACCGCGCCGTGGGCGGGGAACTCGCCGGCTACGCGACGGCGATGGGCGATGGGCCGCTGGCGCGGGTCAATTTCATCATCGCCGCCGATCCGCAGCGGGCGCGGGCGCTGGATGTCGCCGCACTCGAGGCGGCAATGAAGGAGGCGGCTCGCAGCTTCCGCGAAAGGCTGGCCGATGCGCTGGCCGGCGAGCAGGGCGACATGCTGGCGGCGGCGACGCTGGCCGGCTGGGGTGATGCCTTTCCGCCGGAATATGCCGCCTCGACCCCCGCCCATGTCGCCGTGCGGGATATCGAGGCGGCCTCCGCGGCGCGCGCCTCCGGCCGCTTTCGCCTCGCCCTCGCCCGGCCCTTCGGCATGGCGGAGGACCGGGTGGTTCTCAAGCTCTTCCGGGCTGGCGAGGCGGTGGCGCTGTCCGACATCGTGCCGCTGATCGAAAGCCTCGGCCTGCGGGTGATCGAGGAGGTGCCATATCGCCTTGCGGCGCGTGACGGCGCGGTGATGCTCCAGCGCCTGACGCTGGAGACGGCGGATGGCGCCGTCTTCGACCTTGCCGGACGGGCTGGCGCGGTGCTGGACGCGATCGAGGCGGAATCCGACCAGCGCGTCGAAGTCGACGGGTTCAACCGCCTGATCCTCCGCGCCGGGCTCGACTGGCGCGAGGTCTGGCTGATGCGCGCGATGTTCAAATGGTGCCGCCAGGTGCGCGCCCCCTTCAGCCAGAACGCGGTGGAGGCGGCGCTCGCCGCCAACCCGGCGGCCACCCGCTTGCTGATCGAGCTGTTTCACACCCGCTTCGACCCTGACCGGGTGCGCGAGCCGGAGGCCGAGGCGGCGTTGGATACGCGCTGGCGCGACCTGCTCGATGCGGTCCCCAATCCCGAGGAAGACCGCATTCTGCGCCGCTACCGCCGGCTGCTGGATGCGGTGCTGCGGACCAATTTCCACGATGAAGCGACGCCGGTGATCGCCCTCAAGATCGACAGCGCCCATGCCGGCGACATGCCGCTGCCGCGGCCGATGTTCGAGATCTTCGTGCATGGCGCGCGGATGGAGGGCTGTCATCTGCGCGGCGGCATGATCGCGCGCGGCGGCATCCGCTGGTCGGACCGGCGGGACGATTTCCGCACCGAGATCCTGAGCCTGATGAAGGCGCAGATGGTCAAGAACGTCGTCATCGTGCCGGTCGGCGCCAAGGGCGGATTCGTGCTCAAGCGCCCGCCGGCGCCGAGCGGCGACGCCAATGCCGACCGCGAGGCGTTCATGGCCGAGGGCATCGCCTGCTACCGGCTGCTGATCAACGCGATGCTCGACGTGACGGACAATCTCGAAGGCGGCGCCGTGACCACACCGCCGCGCATCGTCCGGCGCGATGGCGACGATCCCTATCTCGTCGTCGCCGCCGACAAGGGCACCGCGACCTTCAGCGACATCGCCAACGAGATCGCGGTCGCCCGCGGCTTCTGGCTGGGCGATGCCTTCGCCTCCGGCGGTTCTGTCGGCTACGACCACAAGGCGATGGGCATCACCGCGCGCGGCGCCTGGGTGAATATCGCGCGGCATTTCGACGAGCTCGGCCACGACATCCAGAGGGAGGACTTCAGCTGCGCCGGCGTCGGCGACATGTCGGGCGACGTTTTCGGCAACGGGCTGCTGGTCAGCCGCCACACGAAGCTGCTGGCCGCCTTCGATCATCGCCACATCTTCCTCGATCCCGACCCCGATCCGGCGAAAAGCCACGCGGAACGGCAGCGGCTGTTTGGGCTGAAGCGCTCGTCCTGGGCCGATTATGATTCAGCGCTGATCAGCGCGGGCGGCGGGGTGTTTCCGCGCCACGCCAAGACCGTCGAGCTGAGTGCGGCGGCGGCGGCGATGCTTGGGCTCGAAGCCGGTGCGCATGAGCCCGAGCGGGTCATGCGCGCGATCCTCTCCATGCGGGTCGATCTGCTGTATTTCGGCGGCATCGGCACCTATGTGAAGGCGGGGTCCGAAAGCCAGGCCGATGCCGGCGACCGCGCGAACGACGCGATCCGCGTCGATGGCCGGCAGATCCGCGCGCGGGTGATCGGCGAGGGGGCCAATCTCGGCGTCACCCAGGCGGGGCGGATCGAGGCGGCGCAGGCCGGCGTTCGGCTCAACACCGACGCGCTCGACAATTCCGCCGGCGTCTCGACCTCCGACCACGAGGTCAACATCAAGATCCTGCTGGCGAGTGCCATGGAGGCAGGCCGCCTCACGACGCATCAGAGGGTCGATCTGCTCGGCTCGATGACGGACGAGGTGGCCGCCCTGGTGCTCCGCGACAATCACCAGCAATCGCAGGCGATCTCGCTCGATGCGCTTGGCGGCGCCGCCGATCTGCCGGCCCAGAACGCGCTGATGAGCCAGCTGGAAGCGGCCGGCGTGCTCGACCGCGCGGTGGCCGGCCTGCCGGACGCGGTGGCGATGGCGGCGCGCGCGGCCGCTGGCCAGCCGTTGACCCGTCCCGAACTCTGCACGCTGATGGCGCATGCCAAGCTGCATGTCGGCGCTGCGATCGACGCCTCGACGCTGGTCGACGATCCCGCACTCGGCCACCTTCTCGCCGACTATTTTCCGCACACGCTGCGCGAACGCTTCCGCGCCGAGATCGACGGGCACCGGCTGCGCCGCGCGCTGATCGGCACGACGGTGACCAACGAGTTGATCAACCGGATGGGCGCGGCGTCCTTCGGGCGGATCGCGCTCGAATCCGGGCAGGAACCGCCGGCAATCGCCCTCGCGGCACTGGTCGCTGCCGCCGCGTTCGATCTGCCCTCCCGCTGCCACGAGGTCGAGGCGCTGGGCATGGCGGTGCCGGCGGCGCAGCGCCTCGCGATGCTCTTCGCCCTGCGCCGTCTGCAGGAGGCGGCCGCGCGTATCCTGCTGGCCGGCCCGCCCCTGCGCGCGATCGGCGACGAGGTCGAGGCGCTGCGGTCCGGTCTCGCGGAACTCGGCGCCGCTTCCTGTGCGAGGCTCGCGGAATCGGAAGACGTGCGCGCCCTTGTCGCGCATGGGGTGCCGCAGCCGCTCGCCGCCTTCACCGTGGCCCTGCCTGAGCTGATGGTGGCGCCGATCGTGGTCCGGCTCGCCGGCCGGCACGGCCACGCGCCGCAGATGGTGCACATGATCTGGTCCGACGCCGGCGAGGTCTTCATGCTCAACCCGTTGCGCGCGGCGCTTGCCGGTGTCTCGGCCGGTGGCGGCTGGACGACAAGGGCGGTCGGCGCGCTGGCGGATGAGCTGAACGAGATCCAGAGCGCGCTGGTCGAGGCGACGCTGGCTGGCGGCGGCGATCCGGCGTCCCTGCGCTTTACCCTGGGCAATGCCGCCGAAGGTGCCATCGCACTCGCGCACGAAGCCGCCCTGATGCCCGATCTCGCCGCACTGGTGGTCGCCGCCCGCGCGCTGCGCCGGCTGTGCGGCTGAGGCCGGAGGCGGCGCCGCTCAGCCCGTCGCGCTATCCGCCTTGCCGGTCAGGTGGTTGGCGAAGCGGGCGCGCAGCTCGGTCTTGAGCAGCTTGCCGGTCGCGCCATGCGGCAGTTCGTCGACGAAGATCACGTCATCCGGCACCGCCCAGCGCGCCACCTTGCCCTCATAGACCGCGAGCAGTTCCTCGCGGGTGGTGCTCGCGCCCGGCTTCAGCGCGACGATCACCACCGGCCGCTCGTCCCATTTCGGGTGTTTCGCAGCGATCGCCGCGGCCTCGGCGACCGCCGGATGGCTGACCGCGATGTTCTCGATATCGATCGAGCTGATCCATTCGCCGCCCGACTTGATCAGGTCCTTGCTCCGATCGGTGAGGATCACGAATCCGTCGGGGTCGACCATGCCGACATCGCCGGTGGGAAACCAGCCATCCTCGGTCGTGCCTTTCGGCATCCGGTAATAGCCGGTGGTTACCCAATGGCCGCGCAGCTCGATGTCGCCGGCGGTCTCGCCGTCCCACGGCACTTCCTCGGCGCCGCGCCGCGCCCGCAGGTCGATCCCGAACAGCACTCGCCCTGGCTCAGCCGCTGCCGCCGCGCGGTTGCGGCATCGACGCCGGGCACCGGGGTCGCCACCGTGGCGATCGGGCTGCTCTCGGTCATGCCCCAGGCATGGACGATGGTGACGCCCAGCGCGTCATACGCATCGAACAGCGCCTCCGGGCAGGCAGATCCGCCGACGGCCATGCGTTCGAGCGTGGTGAAGCGGGCGCCGGTCTTCTGCACATGGGCGAGCACGCCGAGCCAGACCGTCGGCACGCCGGAGGCGTAGGTCACGCGTTCGGCCTCGATCAGGTCGTAAAGGCTCTGCCCGTCGAGAAAGCGGCCGGGCATCACGAGAGAGGTGCCGGCGGCGGCGGCGGCATAGGGCAGGGACCAGGCGTTGACATGGAACATCGGCACCACCGGCATCAGCCGGTCGGCCGCCTTGAGGCCAATCGCATCCGCCGCGTTCACCGCCATCGCCTTCAGCACGGTGGAACGATGGGTATAGAGCACGCCCTTCGGCCGGCCCGTCGTGCCCGAGGTGTAGCACAGGCCGCTGGCGGTCCGCTCGTCGAAGCGGGGCCAGTCGTAGTCATCGGTTTCGGCGCCGATCAGGCTTTCGTAATCGGCGATTGCCACGCCGGCGGGCAGGGTGATGCAGGGCAGGTCCGCCGCGTCGCAGAGAAACACCACCTGGCGCAGCAATCCCGCCGGCAGCTTGCCGGCAACCTGTTCGACAAGGGACGCGAAATCGGCCTCGGCGAACAGCACGCCATCCTCGGCGTGCTCCAGAATATAGGCGATGTCGTCGGGCGCGAGGCGCGGATTGACGGTGTTGACCACGGCGCCCGAGCCGGAAATCGCGAAATAGAGTTCGACATGCCGATGATTGTTCCAGGCGAGGGTGGCCACGCGGTCACCCGGCCGCACGCCGAGCCGGCCGAGCGCGCGGGCAAGCTGGCGGGCCCGCCGCGCCGTATCCACCCAGCTCTGGCGATGAATGCCGCCGGCGAGGCGCGAGACGATTTCCGCCCGCGGATGATGCCGGGCGGCGTGGACCAGAAAGTCCGAGATCATCAGTTCATGGTGCTGCATCAGGCCCAGCATGGACGGCTCCCGTTCTTTGGTTTCTTTGTGCGCGGAACATGCGTCAAACCATCGGCGCGCGCAATCGCCGGGCGGGACGGACGCTCAGAACCGCTCGACCCACGGCCTGAGTTCAACCTCCCAGGTCCAGGCGCTGCGCGGCTGGTGCAGGACATGGAGATAGGTCTCGGCGATGGCCTCCGGGTCGAGCAGGCTGTCCGGCGCATCCGCCGGCACCGGGCGGCTGGCGGAGCTGATGCCGCCATCGATGACGAAATGCGCGACATGGATGCCCTTCGGCGCGAGTTCCCGCGCCATGCTCTGGGCAAGGCCGCGCAAGGCGAACTTGCCCATCGCGAAGGCGGCCGATTCGGCATAGCCCTTCACGCTGGCCGAGGCGCCGGTGAACAGGATGGCGCCGCTTCCGGCATCCAGCATCCGCCGCGCCGCGCGCTGGCCGACGAGAAAGCCGCCAAAGGCCGAAACCGCGAGGGCGCGCGCAACCGCCTCGGGATCGAGGGTCGCGACCGGGCCGCGCACCCGTCCCGACGCGTTGTAGACGACCACATCCGGCGCACCGCCCTTGGCTTCCACCTGTTCGAACAGCGTGGCGACCGCCGCCGCGTCGGCGGCATCGCAGGCAAAGGATTGCGCCCCGATACCGTCGCAGAGCGGCGCGAGCTTGTCGGGATTCCGCGCGGCGAGTGCAACGCTCATGTCCTGCGCGGTGAAACGTCGGGCGAGGGCGGCGCTCAGCCCGCTGCCGGCGCCGACGATCAGGGCGCGGCGATAATGCCGTCTGGCTTGATCCGTCATGTCATCCAACCTTTCGTTGTCAAACGACGCAGGCGGTGGAAGCGCCGTCCATTGTGATGTTCACGCCCGTCACATAGCTGGCGCGGGGCGAGGCGAGGAACAGCACCGTATTGGCGATGTCCTCCGGCGTCGCCATCCGACCAAGCGGAATCCGGGCGATGCCGCGGGCTCGCGCCTCGTCGACGCTGATCCCGGCGAGCCGCGCATCCGAGGCAAGCCCCTCGGCGACGCGCCCGGTCTCGGTCAGTCCCGGATTGAGGCCGACGACCCGCACCCCCTGTTTCGCATAGGCGGTGGCAAGGCCGGCGGTTGCCAGCATCAGCGCCGCGTTCGCCGCCCCGCCGGCCAGATGCACCGGCGAGGCGATCTTCCCGCCATTGCCGATCACGTTGACGATCACCCCGCCGCCGCGCGCCGCCATCAGCTTCACCAGCGGATCGATCACGTTGATGTAGCTGAAATACTTGGCGTCCATCGCGGCGCGCCAATGGGCTGGGGTCAGCTCGTCGGGCGGGGTGCGCCGCGCCGCGCCGGCGCTGTTGACGAGAATGTCGATCGGGCCGAGTTCGGCCTCGGCCGCCGCCACCATTGCGCCCGCCTGACCAGGATCGCTGAGATCGGCCGCGAAGGCCGCGCCGACCCGCAACGTCGCCCTCGCCGCATCGAGATTGGCCTGCTGGCGCGAGCAGATCGCGACTTCCGCCCCCTCGGCGATGAATGCCGCGGCGCAGGCAAAGCCGATGCCCTTCGAGCCGCCGGTCACCAGCACACGCTTTCCGCTCAGGCCGAGATCCATCGTTTTCTCCTTCGGCAAATTGTTTCGTGACGGCACGGATATGCTGGCGGATGTGGGGTTCCGGGGGCTGGATGCAATTGCGCGGGGCGCGCAAACGCCGCATCATCCGGCCGTTGAGGCGACGGCACTTGCGGCTGGCGGGCGCTGTGTCCGCGCGGCGATGGAGGGGAGACATGGCGAAGGCGACGAACTGGATTGCGAGATCGATCGTGGCGCGGCGGGGCGTCGGCTGGGCCCGCAAGCCGCGCGTCCACCAGCTCACCGAGGACATGCAGGGCCAGTATCACTACACGATCGGCCCTATTCCGAACCGGTGCTGACGGTTGATCCGGGGACCGTATCGTGGTCGAGACCCGCGACGCCTTCGAGGGCGCGATCCGCACCGAGCGCGACAAGCCGAGCCGCCGCCTGCGCATGCCCTTCGTCAATCCGCAGAACGGGCCGATCATGATCGAAGGCGCGGAACCCGGCGATGCGATCGCCGTGCATATCGAACGGATGCGCCCGCGCGGCGAAGATCCGCACGGCACCTGCTGCATGATCCCGCAATTCGGCGCGCTCACCGGCACAGCCCTTACGCAACACTCAATCCGCCGCTGCCCGAAATCACCCGCAAGGTGCCGGTGAACGAGAAGGAGGTGCGCTGGAGCGCGCGCGTCGTGCTGCCCTATGCGCCGCATATCGGCACGCTCTCCACCTCGCCGGAAATCGACAGCATCAACTCGCTGACGCCCGGTTCGCATGGCGGCAACATGGATCTGCCGGACATGGGGCCGGGCAGCATCACCTATCTGCCGGTGCGCTCGCCGGGCGCGCGGCTGTTCATCGGCGATGCCCATGCTGCCAGGGCGATGGCGAGGTGTGCGGCACGGCGGTGGAATACGCCTCGGAAACCACCATCCGTGTCGACCTGATCAAGAACTGGGCGCTCGAATGGCCGCGGCTGGAGCGCGAGGATTTCATCATGGCGATCGGCTCGGCCCGGCCGCTTGAGGATGCGACGCGCATCGCCTATCGCGATCTCGTCTTGTGGCTCGAGGCGGAATACGGGTTCGACCGGTGGGACGCCTACATGATGCTGAGCCAGTGCGGCCGGGTGCGGCTCGGCAATTTCGTCGACCCGAATTACACGGTCGGCGCCGGTATCCTGAAGAAATACATCGAT
>NZ_CAJQZK010000069.1:0-99944 GCF_907164655.1 Acidocella sp. C78 | reverse complement strand
TCGCCGCCCGCGCCCGCGCCGGCATCACCCGCGACCTCCCTTCCAGCTCGCCCTTTACGGGCCCGACCGCCTCGTCGTCGCCGATCCGGCCACGCACGAGCGGATCGACCTGCGCGCCTTCGGGCCCGCCAACGCGAAACAGTTCGCGACGCTGCTCCGCAACGCGGAGACCCTCAAACCGGGAGAGAAACCATGATCGGCAGCATCCGCGACATCGAGCTGCTCTGCTCGATCGACATCGAGCAGACACCCGAAAGCCTGCACGCCCACGCCATTCCCGAGGATGTCGAGATCCGCCCCGGCGATGTCGTGATCGTCCACGACATGCCGACCGCGATCGGCTTCGGCACCCGCCTGACCTGCGCGCGCCGCGCCACCCTGCGCCGCGCCGGCCCGATCGAGCGCTGGTGGGTCGAGTTCCGCTCGATCCTCGAGATCACGAGCTTTACGAGGTCGGCTTCATGCCGTTCGCCGAGGCCGAAGCCGCCCTCGCCGCGCCGGGAGCCTGAACCATGAACGCCAGAACCGCGCCCACGGCCGCCCCCAACGCGCAGACGGCCATCGCCCAGTCGAGCACCATGCTCAGCCCGCGCTTCTACACCACCGATTTCGCCGCCCTCGACCGGCTCTCGATCGAGCCGGTGCGCGCCGAGTGGGACCGGCTGATGGCCGAGTTCGAGGCCGATCCCAACAAGGGCCATTTCGTGCGGACCGACGAATTCGCCGTCGATCTCTCGAAAATGGAGCCCGAACTGCACCGCGAATTCATCGATTTCCTGGTCAGCTCCGTCACCGCCGAATTCTCCGGCTGCGTGCTCTATGCCGAAATCCGCAAGCGCATCGCCAACCCCGACCTCAAGGCCCTGTTCGGCTACATGAGCCGCGACGAGGCGCGCCACGCCGGCTTCATCAACGAGGCCCTGCACGACATCGGCATGAAGGTCGATCTCGGTTTCCTGACAAAGGCGAAGAAATACCATTTCTTCCGCCCGAAATTCATCTTCTACGCGACCTATCTCTCCGAGAAGATCGGCTATGCCCGCTACATCTCGATCTTCCGCCAGCTCGAACGCCATCCAGAGCTGCGGATCCACCCGATCTTCAAGTGGTTCCGCGAGTGGTGCAACGACGAGTTCCGCCACGGCGAGGCCTTCGCGCTGCTGATGCGCGCCAATCCCGGCATGCTCACCGGCACCAACCGGCTCTGGGTCCGTTTCTTCCAGCTCGCGGTCTTCGCGACGATGTACATCCGCGATCACGCCCGCCCCCGCTTCCACGCCGCCCTCGGGCTCGACCCCACCGCCTACGACATGCAGGTCTTCCGCATCACCTCGGCGATCTGCCGGCAGGTCTTCCCGCTGACGCTCGATATCGAGAACCCCGCCTTCCTCGCCGGGCTCGAAACCCTGCGCCGGCTCGACGTCGCCACTCTCGCCCTGCGCGAGGTGCCCGGCCCGCTCGCCCGGCTGCGCCGCGGCGCGAACGCCGCCCGCGCCGCCCTCGCCTTCGGCCGGCTCTACCTGATGCGCCCGAAGCCCAACGCCCTGCCGGCGGACATCCGCATGCAGCCGGTCTGGTAGGAGCCGCGCCATGCACCAGTATGTCATCCCCGCCGCCTTCGCCCTGTTCGTCTGGTGGTTCAGCACCGGCGCGATCATCTATCTCGATGGCCTGCCCCGCCGCACCTTCAAATGGAGCATGCTCGGCGCCAGCGCGGTGCTGCTCGCCTGCCTCTGGGGCCTGCACGACACCGCCGGGCGAACCACCGTCGGCGCCGCCTATCTCGCCTTCTTCTACGGCCTGTTCGCCTGGGGCTGGCAGGAAATCAGCTTCTACATGGGCTACGTCACCGGGCCGCGCCGCGCGCCCTGCCCGGAGAACTGCGCCGGCTGGCGGCATTTCGGCCACGCGGTGCAGACCAGCCTGTGGCACGAGCTGGCCATCATCGCCACTGCCGGCCTCGTCGTCGCCCTCACCTGGGGCCAGCCGAACCAGATCGGCACCTGGACCTTCATGGTGCTGTGGTGGATGCATCAGAGCGCCAAGCTCAACGTCTTTCTCGGCGTGCGCAACCTCAACGAGGAATTCCTCCCCGAACACCTGACCTTCCTGAAGAGCTTCCTGCGCAAGCGGCCGATGAACCTGCTCTTCCCGTTCTCCATCACGATCTCGACGGTGATCGCCGTGCTGATGTTCCAGCGCGCCGGCGCCGCCCCCACCGCCTTCGCCCGCGTCGGCGGCATGTTCCTCGGCACGATGATGTCGCTCGCCATCCTCGAGCACTGGTTCCTCGTGCTGCCGCTGCCGGCGGCGCGGCTGTGGAAATGGAGCCTGCGCTCGCGCGCCCCGGCGCGGCCCTTCGCGGTCGAGATCGTCGCCGGCTTCCTCGGCGCCGGCAAGACCACCTTCATGCGCCGCCGCCTCGCCATGCTGGCCGAGCAGCCGGCCGCCAGCCGCGAGAAAACCGTTGTCCTCGTCAACGATTTCGCCACCGTCGGCATCGACGGCTCGCTGTTGCGCGGCCAGGGGGCGGATGTGGTGGAGCTGCCGAACGGCTGCATCTGCTGCTCGCTGCGCGACGATCTCGCCACCCAGCTCGAAGAGGTGGTCGCCCGCTTCGCGCCCGACCGCGTCCTGATCGAACCCTCGGGCGTGGCCGACCTCGCCTCGCTGATCGGCGTCATCCAGCGCCCGACCATCGCCGGCTTCGTGCGCGACCTGCGGGTGATCACCCTGATCGATGCCGGCGCCTTCCTCGCCGATTTCGCCGAAATGCAGGCGCACCTGACCGTCCAGGCCCGGCTCGCCTCGCTCGTGGTGATCAACAAGACCGATCTCGTCAGCCCGACCGAGCGCCTGCTCGTCGAGGCGACGCTGCACCGCCTGAGCCCGGAGACCAGGCTGGTCACCGCCTGCTACGGCGCGGTGCCGCCGGCGGCACTCCGCCCCGATCCCGCGCCGGACGCCGCGCCCCCTCACGCGCCCCCTCACGCGCCCCCTCACGCGCACGATCACGCACACGATCACCACGCGCACGATCATGCCCACCACCACGACGCCCCCCACGATCATCACGACCATCACGATCGTGACGACACCGCCCACGGCCATCACGACGACCACGAGCACGATCACCACGATCACGACCACGGCGCCGCCGCCGGCTTCGCCTCCTGGCACGGACCGCTCGGCCCGCTCTGCGATGCCGAGGCGATCGGCCGGGTGATCGAGGCGGCGGCCCGCGGCACTTTCGGCCCGGTCGCCCGGCTCAAGGGCCTCGCCCGCGTCGGCCGCGGCTGGATTCAGTTCGATGTCGCCGGCCACCACGCCAGCATGGCCGCCTTCGCCGCCGCCGAGGGGGAATCCCCGCGCGTCGTCGCCATCGGCCGCGATCTCGATGAAACCGGCCTCGCCGCCGCCTTCGCCGGCTGCGAACTGCACCTCGCCACCTGATCCGTCACCGCGCGGCACCAACACCAAGAAAGGGAGGATACGCGCCATGGACTACGAACATTTCTTCCGCTCCCAGCTCGACCAGCTCCGCAGCGAGGGGCGCTACCGCGTCTTCGCCGACATCGAGCGCCATGCCGGCAACTTCCCCCGCGCCACCCAGCACGGCGACGATGGCGGCCGCCCGGTCACCGTCTGGTGCTCGAACGACTATCTCGGCATGGGTCAGCACACGGCCGTGCTCAGCGCCATGCACCAGGCGCTCGACCGCTGCGGCGCCGGCGCCGGCGGCACCCGCAACATCGCCGGCACCAACCACTATCACGTGCTGCTCGAAGCCGAGCTGGCGGACCTGCACGGCAAGGAAGCGGCACTGCTGTTCAATTCGGGCTACATGTCCAACTGGGCCTCGCTCTGCACCCTCGCACACAAGCTGCCGAACTGCGCGGTGCTGTCTGACGCCTCGAACCACGCCTCGATGATCGAGGGCATCCGCCACAGCCGGGCCGAATGCATCGTCTTCCGCCACAACGACCCGGCCGACCTCGCCCGCCACCTCGCGGCACTCGACCCCGCCCGGCCCAAGCTCGTCGCCTTCGAGAGCGTCTACTCGATGGATGGGGACATCGCCCCCATCGCCGAGATCTGCGACGTCGCCGACCGCTACAACGCCATGACCTATCTCGACGAGGTGCACGCCGTCGGCCTCTACGGCCCGCGCGGCGGCGGCATTTCCGAACGCGAGGGCCTCGCCCACCGCCTCACCCTGATCGAGGGCACGCTGGCCAAGGGCTTCGGCGTCATCGGCGGCTACATCACCGGCAGCGCCGCGCTGTGCGACTTCGTGCGCAGCTACGCCTCGGGCTTCATCTTCACCACCGCCCTGCCGCCGACGGTCGCCGCCGGCGCGCTCGCCAGCATCCGCCACCTCAAGACCAGCGACGCCGAACGCACGGCGATGCACGCCCGCGTCGCCACCCTGCGCCGCAAGCTCGACGCGATCGGCGTGCCGCATCTGCCCAACCCGAGCCACATCGTGCCGGTGATGGTGGGCGACGCCACGCTCTGCAAGCAGATCAGCGACACCCTGCTCGACCGCTTCGGCATCTACGTCCAGCCGATCAACTATCCCACCGTGCCGCGCGGCACCGAGCGCCTGCGCCTCACCCCCTCGCCACTGCACACCGAGGCGGATATCGACCGGCTGATCGACGCGCTGCGCCATATCTGGCGGGAGATCGAGGTCGCCCGCGCCGCCTGATCGGGCGGCGCCTCGCGCACGTTCCGATCCTTCCAGATCGGAACGTACTCTATCCCGTTGACAACTTGGAGCCTCGTCCGATCGGGTAAACCCGCCTGATCGGACGAGGCCCTGTTTTCCGCGGGCAGACCAAGGCTATAGACTGGCGGTCCCCGATCCCGAACCGACAGGGTGCCGCCGATGAACAGCAATCCCGCCCGGCCGGCACGCTGGCTGCGCGTCCCCCGCGCCCTGTTCGCCCGCCTCGGCCCCGGCTTGATCACCGGCGCCGCCGACGACGATCCGAGCGGCATCGCCACCTATTCCCAGGTCGGCGCCCAGTTCGGCTACACCCTCGGCTGGACGGTGGTACTCGCCCTGCCCTTCATGGTCGCGGTGCAGGAGATCAGCGCGCGGATCGGCCGCATCACCGGGCGCGGCCTCGGCGCGGCGATGGAGGCCCATCTGCCCCGCCCGCTCGCCCTCTTCCTGATCCTGCTGCTCGCCATCGCCAATGTCTTCAATCTCGGCGCCGATCTCGGCGCGATGGCGCAGACCGCGCACATGCTCGCCGGCGGCCCCGAGCGGCTCTACACCGTGGCGATCGCGATATTCTGCGTCATCGCCGAAATCCGCATCCCCTACCGCCGCTACGTCGCCGTGCTGAAATTCCTCACCACGGCCCTGCTCGCCTATGTCGCCCTGCTCTTCGTCCTGCGCCTGCCCGCGCGCGACATCCTCGCCGGCGCGCTGATCCCCCGCCTCAGCCTCGACCGTCCGGCCCTGCTCGCGCTGATCGCGGTCTTCGGCACCACGATCAGCCCCTATCTGTTCTTCTGGCAGGCCGCCGAGGAAGCCGAGGATGCCGGGCGCATCCCCGCCGCCGGCGCGGAGGTTGCCGGCGAGCTCGCCCGCATCCGCTTCGATACCTGGGCCGGCATGACCTATTCCAACGCCGTCTCGCTCTCGATCATCATCGGTACGGCGGCGACGCTGCATGTCCACGGCATCACCGACATCACCTCGGCGGCGGATGCGGCCAGCGCCCTCGCCCCCATCGCCGGCCCCTTCGCGCGGCTGGTCTTCGCCATCGGCATTTTCGGCACCGGCCTCCTCGCGGTTCCCGTCCTCGCCGGCAGCACCGCCTATGCGATCGGCGAGGCCCTGCACTGGACGGTCGGCCTCTCCCGCCGGGCGCTGGAGGCCCGCGCCTTCTACGGCGTGCTGGCCGTCGCGACGCTTGCCGGCGTCGGCATCGTCTTCTCGCCGCTCCCGCCGATCCGCGCGCTGTTCTGGCGGCGGTGATCAACGGCATCGCCGCGGTGCCGATCATCGCGGCGATGGTCGCCCTCGCCAGCCGCCCCGCGGTGATGGACGGCCACGTCCTGCCCCGGAAGCTACGGATCATGGGCTGGCTCACCGCAGCACTCATGGGCGCCTGCACCCTGGCGATGCTGCTGGTCTAGAGCATCATACGATCAGATGGAGTCATCTGATCGTATGAAGATGCTCGTTTTATCTGTACGCTAGAGCTAGAGCGCTACATCCGATCAGGAATTCCGCCGCTCGATCTCCACGCCGACCGAGTCCATGTCCGCGAACACGTCGAGCTTCTCGACCCGCACCCGCACCAGCACGACCCGCGCATCCGCGAGGCACAGCTCCGCCAGCCGTTCCGCCAGCGTCTCGACGAGCTGGACATGCCCCGCCGCCACCGCCGCCCGCGCGCCGAGCACGATCCGCTCGTAATCCACCACCCGCGCCAGATCGTCCCGCCCCACCCCGCCGCGCGACATCTGCGCGCCGGCGGCGTCGTGCTCCTCGCGCACCGCGAGATCGAGATTGATCCGCACCCGCTGCGTGCGGCCGAATTCATGGGCATGGACGCCGATATGCGCCTCCAGCACCATGTCCCGCACGAACATCCGCCGCAGCGCCTGCGCTGCGGTGGCAGGCGGGGCGGGAAAATGGCTTTCGTTCATGCTCCGCCCATGCGCCGCCGCGCCGCCAAAGGCAAGTGCGGGCGGATGCGCATCCGGCCGGGCAGACCCGCCCGGCCAGCGCGCGTCAGAGAAACCTCAGCCCGCGTGAACCCGGCCGCGCAGCTCGCCCGGCATGTGCATGACGGTATGGATCATGACATACCACTGCCCGCCCATCAGTTCCTTCGCCTGCGCCGACGTCAGCACCGCCGAACCCCTGATCGGCCCGGCCGCCATCGGATGCGGCGGCTTCTTCGTCAGCCACACCTGCACCCCCGCGTTCTGCCCGGGCTTGCTGATCGGCCCGTGGAAATGCGCCATGATTACCTTGCTGGTGAGGTGGCTGTAGGTCACGTCCCAGGTCACCCGCCGGGTCGCCGTGTTGAACGTGCCGTGCATCGCGCCCGTCGCGTGGGACATCGTCCCGGCCACCGGATGAAGCCGGGCGGAAAGCCGCACGGTCTTCGCCTGCGCAATCCCGGTCCCGCCGGCCAGCCCGGCCGCAAGCACAAATGCAGTCAAGCCTCGCCTGGTCACTCTCACATTCGTCTCCTGTGTGTCGATGCGGCGCGATCATCCCCTCGCGCCAGGGGGTGTGCGGGGCGGCCGCACCCGGCCACCCCACGAGCGGTCACGCCAATGGCGTGGTTACGATTTCGGGCTCCACAGTTCGCACCAGCCCTTGGGCGAAATCGCGCCGGCCACCGCCTTGCAGCGGCCATCCTTGCCGGCGGTCGATGCCGGGATGTACAGCGCGCAGCCGTCGCACTGATGGCCATCCTTCGGCATGTCCTGATATTTCACCGCGGACTTGGCCATGCCGGCCGCTTCCGCCGCCTGCGTGGCGACGATGCCGGCCACCGCGATGCCGGCGGAAATTCCGGCCGCCTTGCGCAACAGCGCGCGCCGGCCATTCTGTCTGCTCTTGTCGTCGGACATTGTCTCTGCTCCTGTTTTGGACTGTCCTCGAAAGGACAGGATTGGAGTGTGGGAACGAAACCCGGTACGGCAAGCACCGCGCCGGGTCTCTCCACTCTGCAAATCCAAACGTGGCAGGAATCCGGCGCTCGCGCGATCGTGACCGCGCGCCGCGAGCGGTCCCTTCAGGGCAGCAGCACGGTGCTGCCGGTGGTCCGCCGCGCTTCCAGCGCCTCGTGCGCCGCCGCCGCCTCGGCGAGCGGAAAGGTCTGGTTGACGCGGATCTTCACCGCCCCGGCCTCAACCACCCCGAACAGGTCGTTCGCCACGGCGACGAGGTCGGAACGCTTCGCCGTATAGGTCGCAAGGGTCGGCCTGGTCAGGAACAGGCTGCCCTTGGCCGAGAGGATGCTGATATCGACCGGCGGCACCGGGCCCGAGGCATTGCCGTAACTCACCATCAGCCCAAGCGGCGCCAGCGAATCAAGGCTCGGCCCGAACGTGTCCTTGCCCACCGAGTCATAGACCACCGGCACCATCGCGCCGTCGGTCAGCCGCTTGACCTCGGCGGCGAGATTGTCATGCCCGACGATGACATGATGCGCCCCGTGCGCGCGGGCGAGTTCCGCCTTCGCCTCGGTCGAGACGACGCCGATCACCGTCGCCCCGAGATGCCGCGCCCACTGGCAGAGAATGAGGCCGACCCCGCCGGCCGCGGCATGCACGAGAATGGTCTCGCCCGCCTGCACCCGGTAGGTCCGCCGCAACAGATATTGCGCGGTCATGCCCTGGAGCATCATCGCCGCCCCGGTCTGGAAGTCGATCCCCGCCGGCAGCTTCACCAGCCGGTCGGCGGCGATCACCCGCTCGGTCGCATAGGCGCCGACCGGCCCGCCGGCATAGGCGACGCGGTCGCCCGCCGCCACCTCGCTCACGCCCTCGCCCACCGCGACGACGACGCCCGCCCCCTCCATGCCGATCGTCGCCGGCAGATGCGGCACCTTGTAGAGGCCGGTGCGGAAATACACGTCGATGTAATTCAGCCCCACCGCCTCATGCCGCACCAGCGCCTCGCCGCGTCCCGGCTCCGGCGTGGGCACGTCCTCCCAGCGCAGCACGTCGGGTCCGCCATGGGTATGGATACGGATGGCCTTGGTCGTCATGTCCTGTCTCCCGGATTTTTCAGATGCCGCGGCGCGTCCGTTCGCCGAACGCAGCCCCTTCGAGGGTGAGCAGCCGGCGTTTCATCGCCAGGCCCCAGCCTTCCGCGCTACTGCCGCAATAGCCGCCGAGCCCGTCCGCCGCCCGCACCCGATGGCACGGGATCAGGATGGGGATCGGATTGGCCCGGTTCGCCCCGCCGACCGATCGCGCGCTGCCGCCCACGGCGCGCGCCACCTCGGCATAGGTTCTGGTCTGGCCGCGCGGAATGGCGCGCAGATGGTCCCACACGCGCCGCTGATACTCGGTGCCCGCCGGCGCCAGCGGCAGGTCGTCGTCAAGCGCGTCACCGTCGAAATAGCGCGCGAGGGCGGCCGCCGTCCGCCGCAGCAAGGGCGTCGGCTCGTCCGCCGCCGCATCCTCGCCGGCGCCGAAATCGACCGACACGATCGCCCCGTCCCGCTCATGCAGGACGAAACCGCCGAACACCTTATGCCGCATCGAAAGCTGGGCCACAGGACCTTCCCCATTTTCAGGCTCGTGGCCCATCCCTGAACGGCGCATCTCGGCTTCAGGGACCATCGGGCCACTAAAATACTGATTTTGCTCGTGTCCGCCTCATGTCGAGGCCCATCTGATCTCGTTTTGCGGACACTAGAGCCTCACCTCCGGAAGTCAAGCGGATGTGATCGCCCGCCCCTCACCGGTCCGGCGCCCCGCTCCGCCGGCGCCGCTCGTGCCAGGCATCCATCAGTTTCAGAACCGCCGCCGCGGTCTCCTCGATCGAGCGTCGGGTGACATTGACCGTCGGCCAGCCCCGCGCCGCGCAGATCCGCCGCGCCCCGAGCAGCTCCGCCTTCACCGCCTCCTCGTCGACATAGTCGCCGCGATCCGGCCGGAAGCCGCCGGCCGCGCCACCGCCGACCGAACCGCCCTGGCCCAGCAGCGTCAGCCGGTGCCGCCGGATCTCGATCAGCGGTTCGAGATCGATGAACAGCCCGACCACCGGGCAGGGCGGATCGTCCAGCATCGCGGGCGGGTCGATCCCCGGCACCAGCGGCACGTTCGCCGCCTTGATGCCGCGATTGGCGAGATAGAACGAGGTCGGCGTCTTCGACGAGCGCGACACGCCCACCAGGATCACATCCGCTTCCGCCAGCCCGCGCAGCGCCTGCCCGTCATCGTGCGACAGCACGAAATGCATCGCGTCGATCCGGCGGAAATAATCGGCATCCAGCACATATTGCCGCCCCGGCGTCGGCCGCGCCGGCGCGCCCAGCTCGTCGGCCAGCAGCTCGAACACCGGGTCGAGCACATGCTGGATGCGCACGCCGAGCCGCTGGCACGCCTCGTCCAGCTCATGGCGCAGCGCCTGGTCGAGCAGGCTGCACAGCACCGGCCCCCGCTCCGCCTCGATCCCCTCCAGCACCCGGTGCAACTGCAAGCGCGAGCGGATCAGGCTCCAGCGGTGCAGATGAATGTCCGCCCCCTCGAACTGCACGCTCGCCGCCCGCGCCACCGCGCCGAGCGTGTCGCCGGTGGCGTCGGAAACCAGGTGGAGATTGAGCCGCTTGCCGTCCATGCCCGGTTTCATAGCGTGGATAACCCGGGCCGCGATACCGGAGGCGGTGGAAAGCGGGGATGAATTTTCCGCCGCCCCTGCCGGTGGATGAATTCCGCAGGGTCTCCCGGCTTATGTGGAAAACCTGGGGGTTTGATGCAGAATCAGCAGATTGTAGGCCGGTTTTGCTTGTGGAAAACTTTGTGCAGAAAAATCCGGTTTACGGGGTTCCCCAGAGTTCACAGCCACAAGCCCTACCACCGTCCTTTCCTATAAGTCGAAATGAAGCTAGGCAGGTCGCATGACGGGACAAAGCGCGGAAAAACCGGTTCTCAGGGTGCTCGGGGGCGAGGCGGTCTGGCCGCCGCCAGTATGGCTGATGCGCCAGGCCGGCCGGTACCTGCCCGAATACCGCAAGCTCAGGGAAACGGCGGGAAACTTCATCGCCCTCTGCACCACTCCCGCGCTAGCGACCGAGGTTACCCTGCAACCCGTCCGCCGCTTCGGCATGGATGCCGCGATCCTGTTCAGCGACATCCTGATCCTGCCCTGGGCGCTGGGTCAGAAACTCCGCTTCGCCGAGGGCGAAGGACCCCGCCTCGAACGGATCGACGGCCTGCCCGCCCTGGAAGCGCTCGATCCCGCCGCCCTGCGCCGCGGCACCGAGCCGGTGATGGAAACCGTCGCCCGCGTCCGCGCCGGCCTCGCCCCGGAAACCACGCTGATCGGCTTCGCCGGCAGCCCCTTCACCGTCGCCTGCTACATGATCGATGGCCGCGGCGGCGATTTTCCGCTCACCCGCGCCACCGCCTATGCCGATCCCGCGCTGCTCGCCGCGGTGATCGAAACCGTCACCACCGCGACGATCGACTATCTCTCCTGGCAGATCGAGGCCGGGGCCGACTGCGTCATGCTGTTCGATTCCTGGGCCGGGCTGCTGCCGCCGGATCTCTTCCGCGCCCATGTCATCCACCCCACCGCCCGCATCGTCGAACAGCTCCGCACCCGTCATCCGGGCATCAGGATCATCGGCTTCCCCCGTCTCGGCGGGCTGATGACCCTGTCCTACATCGCCGAAACCGGGGTGGATGGCGTCGGGATGGACACGTCGGTCGATCCCGTCGCCCTCGCCCGGCTCGCGCCGCGCCGCGTCGCCCTGCAAGGCAATCTCGACCCGCTGCTGCTGCGCGCCGGCGGCATCTCGCTCGGCCACGCGGTGGAGCGGATCGCCCGCGGGCTCGAAGGCCATCCGCACATCTTCAATCTCGGCCACGGCATCGTGCCGGACACCCCGCCCGAGCACGTCGCCGCGGTGATCGAACGCCTCCGCTCGCTGGAACCCGGCGAGCTTGAGGAATCCGCCCTCGCCGCCACCTGAGCGCCATGAACGATTCCGAACCCGTCCTGCCGGTCCGCACCGCGATCGTGCTGTTCAATCTCGGCGGCCCCGATGGCCCCGAGTCGATCAAGCCGTTCCGCGTCAATCTCTTCTCCGACCCCGCGATCATTCGCGCGCCGATCTTCATCCGCTTCTGGCTGGCGCGGCTGATCGCCCGCTCCGCCCAGAAAAAGGCCGAGGAAGGCTACGCGCTGATGGGCGGCAAATCCCCGCTGCTCGACCTCACCCGCCAGCAGGCGGATGCGCTGGAAGCCGCCCTTCCCGGCGCGAAATGCTTCATCGCGATGCGCTACTGGCATCCTTTCGCGCGCGACGTCGCCCGCGAGGTCAAGGCCTGGAACCCCGAGCGCATCCTGCTTCTGCCGCTCTATCCGCAGTTCTCCACCACCACGACCGGCAGTTCCCTGGCCGACTGGCACGATTCCGCCGCCCGCGCCGGCCTCGTCGCGCCGACCACCACGCTCTGCTGCTGGTATGACGACCCCGATTTCGCCGCCGCCACCGCCGCGCCGGTGATCGCCACCTACGAAAAGGCCCGGGCCGAACTTGGGGCGGGAGCGAAAATCCGCCTGCTCTTCTCCGCCCACGGCCTGCCGGAATCCATCGTCAAGGCCGGCGATCCCTATCAGGAGGAGGTCGAGGCCTGCACTGCCGCGGTGATGGCGGCGATCGAGCGCCGCCTCGGCCACCGCCCCGATCACCAGGTCTGCTACCAGTCCCGCGCCACGCCGCAGAAATGGCTCGAACCCTCGACCGAGCAGGCCATCGAACAGGCCGCGAAGGACAACACCGCCATCGTCGTCATCCCCATTGCCTTCGTCTCCGAGCATATCGAAACGCTGGTCGAGCTTGACGTCGAATATCGCGAGATCGCCGACCATCTGAAGCTCCCCGGCTATTACCGCGCCCCGGCGCAGAACGACGATCCCGCCTTCATCGCCGCCCTGGCCGGCATCGCCCGCCGCGCCGTGGCGCATGGTCCGGGCCTCTGCTCGCATCGCGGCGGGCGGTCCTGCGATGCGCGCAACCGGGATTGCCCCTGGGCGCGCTATCGGGCAGTCGTGGAGGCATGAAACGCACTTTCGGCCTCGTCATCTTCGATTGCGACGGCGTCCTGATCGACAGCGAGCGCGTTTCCGCCACGGTCATCGCCGCGGCGATGACCGAGCTTGGCTTGCCGATCACGCCGGATGCGGCGATGGCCCGCTTCGTCGGCGTCTCGCTCCGCGCCATGCGCCCGATGATCGAGGCCGATCTGGGCCGCCCGCTGCCGGCGGACTGGAACACCATGCTCGTCGCCCGCATCGTCGCCGCGATGGAGCGGCACGCCGAGCCCATTCCCGGCGCGCGCGACATCCTTGAGCATTTCGACGCCGCCGGTCAGCCCTGGCGCATCGCCTCCAATTCGGCGGATGTGGAGATGGACGCGAAATTCGGCCGCGTCGGCTGGCGCGATCTCGTCGCCGGCCGCACCTTCTCCGCCCCGCGTCTGTTCCCCGAGGGCGGTCGCCCGAAACCCGCGCCGGATGTCTTCCTCGCCGCCGCGCGCTCGCTGCCCGCCGCCCCCGAAACCTGTCTCGTGATCGAGGACAGCGTCACTGGCATCACCGGCGCCGTCGCCGCCGGCATGACCTGTTACGGTTTTGCTCCGCACGGCAACGGCGAGCTTCTTCTCGCCGCCGGCGCCCACCGCGTCATAAGCGGCCACCACGAACTGCGCGACCTCGTCGCCGCCGCGATCGGAGCCAAAGCATGACCATCGCCGCCCTGGCACCCTTCTACCGCTGGGAACTCGCCTTCCACGTGATGTCGATCATCGCCTGGATGGCCGCGTTGTTCTATCTGCCGCGCCTCTATGTCTATCACTGCCAGCTTGCTCCCGGCTCGGCCGAATCCGCCCGCTTCAAGGTGATGGAACGCCGCCTGCTCAAGCAGATCGCCACCCCGGCGATGATCTCGTCCTGGACCTTCGGCATCCTGCTCATCCTCACCCCCGGCGCCATCTCCTGGTCGGCCGGCTGGTGGTGGGCGAAATTCATCTGCGTCATCCTGATGAGCGGCTTTCACGGCGCGCTCTCCAAATGGCGGAAAAACTTCCTCAACGACGCCAACACGAAACCCGAGCGCTTCTACCGCATCGCCAACGAGGTCCCGACCATCCTGATGGTCATCATCGTCATCATGGTCTTCGTGAAGCCCTGACGTCGCGGGATTATAGAACAAATTCCTAATTCCAGTATAGGAATACTATCCCAAATTACTTGATCAGGACAAAATTCCACATCCCCGCCACATTGGCGTCATCGAAACACCGGCTTTGCCCGATCTGCTGCCTCCGATCCACGAGGAGGAAAACCGCAGATGAACCGCTCCGCACTCCGGGCCGCCATTCTGGCCCTTGCCTTTGCCGGCCTCGCCACCGCTCTGGCCGGCTGCGTCTATTACCCCTACGGTTACGGTCCGCCCGGCTACTATCACGGCTGGCATCATGGCGATGACGACTGACGGCCCGCCTTGCGGCCTGGCGTGCCCCTAATATACAAACAACCGACTGGCGCGCATGGCGCCGTCCGCGCCAGACAGGGGAAACGCCAATGACCGCGAATGCGACGCCCGACACCGGAACCGACAAGGCGCAGGACGCCGCCTTCATCTCAGCACTCCAATCGGTCTCGACCGCGACGCTCACCACCGTCCTGCTGAAAAAAGGCCTGCGCAATGTCTGGCTCCGCGGCACGACGCCGCTCGCCCCCGGCCAGGGCCGCAAGGTCGGCCGCGCCTTCACCCTGCGCTTCGTCCCCGCCCGCGAGGATCTCGCCACCCCCGCCTCCTGGGCCTCGCCCATTTCCACTCGCGGCGCGATCGAGGCGATGCCCGAAGGCTGCATCGCCGTCGCGGATGCGATGGGCATCACCGACGCCGGCATTTTCGGCGACATTCTCTGTGCCCGCATGGGCAAGCGCGGTGTCGCCGGCCTCGTCACCGACGGGGTGATGCGCGATCTCGCCGGCGTGCTCGGTACCGGTCTGCCGGTCTGGTGCCGCGGCGCCGCCGCCCCGCCCTCGGTCGCCGGCCTCACCTTCGTCGCCTGGCAGCAGCCCATCGCCTGCGGCGGCGTCGCCGTCTTCCCCGACGACATGATCGTGGTCGATGACGACGGCGCCGTGGTCATCCCCCAGGCCCTGCTCGCCGAAGTGGTGCCCGAAGCCATCGAGCAGGAAGCGCTCGAGGCCTGGATCATGACCGAGATCGAACGCGGCGTGCCGCTCCCCGGCCTCTACCCGGCGAACGCCGAAACCAGAGCCCGGTACGAAGCCTTCCGCGCCAGCCGGAAAGCCTGACCATGTCGGGCTTGCGCAAGGGCCTGACCAGCTACGGCGATTCCGGCTTCTCGCTGTTCCTCCGCAAGGCCTTCATCAAGGCCATGGGCTATTCCGACGATGCGCTGGACCGCCCGATCATCGGCATCACCAACACCGGCAGCGACTACAACCCCTGCCATGGCAACAGCCCCGACCTGATCGAGGCCGCCAAGCGCGGCGTCATGCTCGCCGGCGGCCTGCCGATGGTCTTTCCCACCATCTCGATCGGCGAGAGCTTCGCCCACCCCACCTCGATGTTCCTGCGCAACCTGATGGCGATGGACACCGAGGAAATGATCCGCGCCCAGCCGATGGACGCCGTGATCGTCATCGGCGGCTGCGACAAGACGCTCCCCGCCCAGCTCATGGGCGCGATCAGCACCAACCTGCCCACCATCGTCGTCCCCACCGGCCCGATGGTGGTCGGCCACCACAAGGGCGAGGTGCTCGGCGCCTGCACCGATTGCCGCCGCCTCTGGAGCATGCACCGCGCCGGGCAGATCGACGCGGCGGAAATCGAAACCATCAGCTCCCGCCTCGCCCCCTCGGTCGGCACCTGCATGGTGATGGGCACCGCCAGCACCATGGCTTGCATGATCGAGGCGCTCGGCTTCTCGCTTCCCATGAGCGCCACCATCCCCGCCGTCCACGCCGAGCGCCGCCGCATCGCCGAGGCCAGCGGCAGGCGCATCGTCGACCTCGCGAAATCCGGCGCGCCCCGCCCGCGCGACCTCATCACGCCCGCCGCCTTGCGCAACGCCCTTACCGTGCTGCAAGCCATCGGCGGCTCGACCAACGGCATCATCCATCTCACCGCCATGGCCGGCCGCGCCGGCGCGAGAATCGATCTCGACACGGTGGATGCGATCGGCCGTTCCGTCCCCGTCCTGGTCGACCTGAAACCCTCCGGCGATCACTACATGGAGCATTTCCACCATGCCGGCGGAATCCCCCGCCTGCTGCGCGAGCTTTCGCTCCATCTCGATCTCGCAGCACCCACCGTCGGCGGCCGGACCATCGGCGAGATCGCCGAAGCCGCCGAAATCGTCCCCGGCCAGACCGTCATCCGCGGCGCGGACAAGCCGCTGAAATCCTCCGGCGCCCTCGCCGTGCTGCACGGCAATCTCTGCCCGCGCGGCGCCGTCATCAAGCAATCCGCCGCCTCGCCGCATCTGCTGAACCATACCGGCCCCGCCCTCGTCTTCGAAAATGTCGAGGACATGGCGGCCAGAATCGATTCGGATGATCTGGACGTCACACCTGACACCGTCCTCGTCCTGCGCAATACCGGTCCCATCGGCGCGCCCGGCATGCCCGAGGCCGGCTATCTCCCCATCCCCCGCAAGCTCGCCCGCGCCGGGGTGAAGGACATGGTGCGGATTTCGGATGCGCGGATGAGCGGCACCGCCTTCGGCACCATCGTGCTGCACATCGCCCCGGAATCCGCTGCCGGCGGCCCGCTCGCCCTCGTCCGCACCGGCGACCCGATCCGGCTCGATGTCGCGGCGCGCACGCTCGATCTGTTGATCGACGATGCCGAATGGCAGCGCCGCGCCGCGGACCACGCGGCGCGCCCGCAGCGACAGCCGCCCCCGCGCGGCTATGCCCGCCTGTTCGAAACCACCGTGCTGCAAGCCGATGAAGGCTGCGATTTCGATTTCCTCCGTGGCGAAGGACCCTGCGCATGAGCGAGCGCCCCACACTTCTGTTTCTTGGCGACCTGATGCCCGTCATCGAGACATCGCTTGCCGCCCGCTTCGACATTCTGGTCGATGACGGCAGCAATCTCGACGCGCTGATCGCCGCCCATGCCCCCAGGATTCGCGGCCTGGTGACGCGCGGCCGCCGCCCGACCGATGCGGCGCTGATCGCCCGCCTGCCCGCGCTTGAACTGATCGCCAATTTCGGCGTCGGCTACGACACGGTCGATGCGCACGCAGCCGCCCAACATGGTGTCATCGTCACCAACACGCCGGATGTCTTGAACGACGAGATGGGCGATTTCACCGTCGGCCTCCTGCTCGCCACGATCCGAACCATCCCCGCCGCGGAGCGCTATCTTCGCGACGGCAAATGGACCGGCGGCGCCTTCCCGCTCGGCCACAGCCTGCGCGGCCGGCGCATCGGCATCGCCGGCATGGGCCGTATCGGCCGCGTCGTCGCCCGCCGCCTCTCGGGCTTCGACCTGCCGATCGCCTATCATTCGCGCAACCCGATCCCGCATCTCGACTATCCGCATTTTCCCTCGCTCCGCGATCTCGCCGCGGCGGTGGATGTGCTGATCGTCGTGCTCCCCGGCGGTGCCGCCACCCGCCATGTTGTCAATGCCGAGGTGCTCGCCGCCCTCGGCCCCGACGGCATCCTGATCAACGTCGCCCGTGGCACCGTGGTCGATGAAGCCGCCCTGATCGACGCGCTGACGCATCGCAAAATCCTCGCCGCCGGCCTCGATGTCTTCGAAAACGAGCCGCATGTGCCAGCCGCGCTTCTCGCCTGCGACAATGCGGTTCTCGTGCCGCATATCGGCACCGGCACAAATCACACCCGCGGCCTGATGGCCGATCTGCTCATCCGCAACGTCATCTCCTGGTTCGACGGCAAGGGCCCGATCACCCCCGTCGCCGAAACGCCCGTCGCCGAAACGCCGGTCCGGATGCCGCCGCAATGAAACTCGACCATACCGCGAGCGGCGTCTTCCCCATCGCGCCCACGCCCTTCCTGCCCGATGGCGCGGTCGACACGCGCTCGATCGACACGATGTGCGATTTCTATTTTTCCTGCGGTGCCACCGGCCTGACCATTCTCGGCATCATGGGCGAGGCTCCCAAGCTCGATGCTGACGAGGCGTTAGCCATTTCCCGCCAGGTCATCGGGCGGAGCGAAATTCCCGTCATCGTCGGCGTCTCCGCGCCCGGCTTCGCCGCCATGCGCAACCTCGCCCGCGCGGTGATGGATGCGGGTGCCGCCGGCGTCATGATCGCCCCGCCGTCCTCGCTGCGCACCGATGATCAGATCGTGAACTACTATCACAACGCGATCGCGGCGATCGGGAGCGACATCCCGTTCGTGATCCAGGACTACCCGCTAACGCTCTCGGTGATCATGACGCCGAACGTCATCCGCCGCATCGTGATGGACCTGCCCTCCTGCGTGATGCTCAAGCACGAGGACTGGCCGGGGCTTGAAAAAATCTCCACCCTCCGCGCCTTCCAGCGCAAGGGCAGCCTGCGCCCGCTTTCGATTCTCACAGGCAATGGCGGCCTCTTTCTCGATTTCGAAATGGAGCGCGGCGCCGATGGCGCGATGACCGGCTACTGCTTCCCCGACATGCTGGCCGATATCGTCCGCCTCTCGAACGAGGGCAAGCGCGACGAGGCGCACGACCTGTTCGATGCGCATCTGCCGCTGATCCGCTACGAGCAGCAGCAGGGCGTCGGCCTCGCGACACGAAAATACGTGCTGCGGAAACGCGGCGCCATCGCGCACGACACCCAGCGCGCCCCCGCCGGCAAACTCACCGACACCGCGCGCGCCGAAATCGATTTTCTGATCCGCCGTCTCGCGAAGCACGAACCCCGCGCCCGTTTCTGAAGGAATCCACAGTTGAAAAACCGTTTCGAAGGCAAGACGGCGGTGATCACCGGGGGCGCTGCCGGCATCGGCCTTGCCGCCGCCACGCGCATCATCGCCGAGGGCGGCAACGCCATATTGTGGGATCGCAGCCGCGAGGCCATCGTTGCCGCCGCGCAGGAGCTGGGCCCCGCCTGCTCCGGCGTCGCGCTCGACGTGACCGACCTGCGCGCCCTTGAGCGTGCCGCCGCCGAGGTGGTGCGCGAACACGGCGCGATCGACGCGCTGATCGCCAGCGCCGGCATCACCGGGCCGAACGCGACCACATGGGACTACCCGCTGGATTCCTGGCGGCAGGTCATCGAGGTCAATCTCACCGGCGTGTTCTGCGCCTGCAAGGCGGTGGTGCCGCACATGCGCGCGCGCAATGCCGGGCGCATCGTCACCATCGCCTCCATTGCCGGCAAGGAAGGCAACCCCAACGCGCCGGCCTACAGCGCCTCCAAGGCCGGCGTCATCGGCCTGACCAAGTCGCTCGGCAAGGAACTGGCGAACACCCCGATCACGGTGAACTGCATCACCCCCGCCGCCGTCCGCACCGCGATCTTCGAGCAGATGAGCCAGCAGCACATCGACTACATGCTCTCGAAAATCCCGATGAACCGGTTCGGCACGGTCGAGGAAATCGCGGCGCTGATCTGCTTTCTCGCGTCCGACGAAGCCTCCTTCAGCACCGGTGCCGTGTTCGACATCTCCGGCGGCCGCGCCACCTACTGACGCGGCGTTATTTCACCGGCGGCCGCCAGCGGCGCAGCAGCAGCGCGTTGGTCACCACGCTGACGCTCGATGCCGCCATCGCCGCCCCGGCGACCATCGGGCTCAGCCAGCCGAGGGCCGCCAGCGGGATGCCCACCACGTTGTAGACGAACGCCCAGAACAGCCCCTGGCGGATCTTGCGCATCGTCGCCCGCGCCACGTCCAGCGCCGCCACCACCAGCGCCGGCTCGCCGCGCATCAGCGTGATCCCCGCGGTGTGCATGGCGATGTCGGTGCCCGTCGCCATCGCCATCCCGATATCGGCGGCGGCAAGCGAGGGCGCATCGTTCACCCCGTCCCCCACCATGGCGACGACGTGCCCATCCCGCCGCAGGGCGCTGACGATCTCCGTCTTGTCCGCCGGCAGCCGGCCCGAAAACACCTTGTCGATCCCGAGGTCCCGCGCCACCGCGGCGGCCGCGCCGGCATTGTCGCCCGTCAGCAGCGCCACCAGCCGCCCCTGCGCCCGCAAGGCCGCGACCGCGGCGGCCGCCCCTGGTTTCACCCGGTCGCCGAACCCGACCAGCCCGAGCACCCGCGCCGCGCGATCTGCCCCATCGGCGCCGATCACCCAGGACACGCTGCGCCCCGCCGCCTCCAGCTCATGCGCCGTCGCGCCGAGCGCCCCGGCGGCAGCGCCACTCTCCTCCAGCAGGCGCGAACTGCCGATCGTGATCCGCTGGCCGCCGACCTCCCCGCTCACCCCGCGCCCCGGCAGCGCCTTGACCGCCTCGGCCGGCTGCGCCGCGATCCCGTCGGCCGCCGCCCGCGCGCACACCGCGCGCGCCAGTGGATGCTCGCTGCCCGCCTGCACCCCCGCCATCATCGCGAGCAGCTCCGCGTCCGAAACCCCCTCGGCCGGCGCCACCGCCACACCGAGGGCTTCCCCTCCGTCAGCGTGCCGGTCTTGTCGAAGGCGATCGCCGTCACCCGCGCCGCCGCCTCCAGCGCCTCGGCATCCTTCACCAGAATGCCGTGCCGCGCGGCAACGCCGGTGCCCGCCATCACCGCCGTCGGCGTCGCGAGGCCGAGCGCGCAGGGGCAGGCGATCACGAGAACCGAAACCGCGTTCAGAATCGCCACCGGCGCGCCCGCCCCCGCCAGCAGCCATCCCGCCAGCGTCGCCGCCGCCACGGCCACCACCACCGGCACGAACACCGCCGCTACCCGGTCCACCAGGCGCTGGATCGGCGCCTTCTCGGCCTGCGCCGTCTCCACCAGGCGGATGATGCGGGCGAGCATCGTCTCCGCCCCCACCGCCTCGGTGCGCAGCAGCAGCGCGCCCTCGCCGTTGATCGCCCCGCCCGGCACAAGCCCGCCCGGCCCGCGCGCCACCGGCAGGCTCTCGCCCGTCAGCATCGACAGATCGACGCTCGACTCCCCCGCCTCGATCACGCCATCCACCGGAATCCGCTCGCCCGGCCGCACCGCGACGAGATCGCCCCGCCCGACCTGCCCGATCGGCACCTCCCGCTCGCCGCCATCGGCGTCGCGCAGCCGCGCCGTGGTCGGCCGCAATGCGGCAAGGGCCGCCAGCGCCGCCCCGGTCTGCCGCCGCGCCCGCGCCTCCAGCCACTTGCCGAACAGGATGAGGGTGATCACCGTCGCCGCGGAATCGAAATAGAGCGGCGCCCCGCCATGCCCGCCGGCCCAGCCCTGCGCCAGCAGCACCAGGCTCAGCCCATAGGCGGCGCTGGTGCCGAGCGCGACGAGCAGGTCCATGTTCCCCGCCCCCGCCCGCAGCGCCGCCCACCCCGCCCGATAGAACCGCGCGCCGAGCCAGAGCTGCACCGGCGTCGCCAGCGCGAGTTCCGCCCAGCCCGGCAGCCCCAGCGGCGCGCCCGCCATATGCAGCGCCATGTTGCCGATCAGCGGCGCCGTCAGCAGTGCGGCGATGATCACGTGGCGCAGCTCCCGCCGCCCGTCCGCCGCCCGCCGCGTCGCTTCCGCCGCCCCGCTCTCCGCCACCTCGCGCGCGGCGTAGCCCGCCTTGCCGATCGCCGCGATCACCGCTGCGGCGTCGAATCCGGCGCCGGAAATCCGCGCCCGCTCGCTGGCGAGGTTCACGGCCGCACCGCTCACCCCCGCCACCTTCCGCGCCGCCCGCTCCACCCGCGCCACGCACGAGGCGCAGGTCATGCCCTCGACCGCGAGGTCGATCACCCTGTCCCCCGCATCTTTCCGGCCCGTCGCGGCGTCGCTCATCTGGTCCATGGCAAACTCCTTCGCCGCAGGATATGGGTTTGCCATCGTGGGAAGGTCAAACCCCGCCTCCCGCGCCGCGCATCCCTGCCCCCACCCGCCGGGCTTGACCTTGTCCCTGTGTCAGACCCCACGTTGGACTGGCATCATACCGAACCAAGGAGCCAACCATGATCGAATTCGACGTCGAAGGCATGACCTGCCAGCATTGCGTCCGCGCCGTCACCGAGGCGATCCGCGCGGTGCATCCGGGCGCCGAGGTCGCGGTCGATCTCGCGGCCGGCAAGGTGAGCGTCCCCGCCGCCGTCGCCGCCGAGGCCGCCGCCCTCGCCGCCGCCATCGAGGACGAGGGCTACAAGGTGAAGCGCCCGGCCTGATCGCGCCGCCCCGATGCCGGATTCCCGTCACCTGCTGCTCGTCGGCGCCGGCCATGCCAGCATCGCGGTGCTGCGCGACCTGGCGCGCGCGCCGCTCCCCGGCCTGCGCCTCACCGTGCTCACCCCGGCGACCGATCTGGCCTATTCCGGCATGCTGCCCGGCATCGTCGCCGGGGATACCGACGCCGCGGCCGGGCGGATCGACATCGCCCGCCTCGCCGCCGCCGCCGGTGCCACGCTCTGCCTCGACCGCGCGACCGGCATCGATCCCGATGCGCGCCGTGTCCTCCGCGCCGGCGGCTCGCCGCTCGGCTACGACCTGCTGGCGCTCGATGCCGGCGCCCCGCCGGCGGCGCCGGAGTCCGATCGCGTCATCCCGGTCCGCCCGCCGGATGCCCTGCTCGCCCGCCTGCCGGAGCTGGACGCGGCTTCGTCCGGCCCGGCGCCGTTCCGCCTCGCCGTGGTCGGCGGCGGTGCCGCCGGGGTGGAACTCGCCTTCGCCTTCGCCCACCGGCTGCGCGCCCGCCGCGCGGCCGCCGGCGCCGATCCGGCGGCGCTCTCGCTCACCCTGCTGCCCGGCCCGTCCGGCCTGCTGCCCGGCCTGCCCCGCCGCGCCGCGCGGCTGGTCGCCGCCCGCCTCGCCGTCTGCGGCATCGCGCTCGGTCCGCCCGCGCGCGCCGGCATCCCGCAGGCGGGGCATATCCCGCTCGATGACGGAACCAGCCTTCCCGCCGACGCCGTGGTCTGGGCCGCCGGCGCCGCCGCCCCCGCCTGGCTGCGTGGCGGTTCCCTCGCCCTCGATGCGGCGGGGTTCGTCGCCGTCGCCCCCACCCTGCGCTCCCGCTCGCACGACACCGTCTTCGCCGCCGGCGACATTGCCGGGTTCGGCGCCCTCGGCGTCCCGAAATCCGGCCTCTACGCGATCCGCCAGGGCAAGGTGCTCGCCGAAAACCTCCGCCGCGCCCTCGCCGGGCAAAGGCTCCGCCGCTTCCGCCCGCAGCGCGCCGCCCTCTATCTCCTCGCCACCGGGCCGGACCACGCGATCGGCACCCGCAACGGCCTCGTCGTCTCCGGTGCCTGGGTCCGGCGCTGGAAAGACCGGATCGACCGCCGCTTCATCGCCGCCTACGCCGCGCCCTGACCCCGCGCGGCCTCTTGCCCGCCGGCCCGATCCGCGCCAGAGACATCGCCGCACGAGAGCACGTTCCGGTCCATCAGGATCGGAACGTGCTCTATCTTGTTGATAACTAGAGCATCTTCATCCGATCAGATGTTTCCATCTGATCGGATGATGCTCTAAAACCTCTGATCGCAGCACATAAGAGGAGGCGGCAAGCCAGCCATGAGCGAAACAGTCCATGACATCCTGCGCGCCCATACCGGCGCCCGCGCCATCGCCGCGCCCGCGCGGCACCCCTGTTCCGGCCCCCGTCTTGCCGCGCTGGCGGACGAGGTGCGCACCGCGCTGAACGCGCGCGGCATCGGCCGTGGCGACCGTGTGGCCATCGTCCTGCCCAACGGCCCCGCCGCCGCCACCGCCTTCGCCGCCATCGCCGCGATGTGCTGCGCCGCCCCGCTCAACCCCGCCTACAAGGACCAGGAATTCGAGTTCTATCTCGACGACCTGAAACCCCGCGCCGTCATCGTCGCCGCCGGGTCCGACAGCCCGGTGCGCGGCGTCGCCGCGAAACTCGGCATTCCGCTGCTCGACCTCGCCGAGGACGACTCAGCCCCCGCCGGCGTCTTCACGCTCGACGTCTCCGCCCTGCCCGAAACCCCGGCCGCCAACCCCGGCCCGGCCGAACCGGAGGACGAGGCGCTGGTCCTGCACACCTCCGGCACCACCGCGCGGCCCAAGATCGTCCCGCTGCGGAGCAGGAACCTCGCCGCCTCGGCGCGGCACATCGCCGCCAGCCTCGCCCTCGCGCCGGACGATCTCTGCCTCAACGTCATGCCGCTGTTCCACATTCACGGCCTGATCGCGGCGACCCTCGCCTCGCTGCGCGCCGGCGCCGCCGTCTGCTGCACGCCGGGCTTCAACGCCTTCCGCTTCTTCTCCTGGCTCGAGGAGGAAAACCCCACCTGGTACACGGCGGTGCCGACCATGCACCAGGCCATCCTGCTTCGCGCCCCCGAGGATGACGCGGTGAGGGCGCTGGCCAGCCTGCGGTTCATCCGCTCCTCCTCCGCCTCGCTGCCGCCGCAGGTGATGGCGGCGCTGGAGCAGAAATTCGGCGCCCCGGTGATCGAGGCCTACGGCATGACCGAGGCCGCCCACCAGATGGCCTCCAACCCGCTGCCGCCGCGCGCCCGCAAGGCCGGTTCGGTCGGCATCGCCGCCGGCCCCGAGATCGCCATCATGGACGATGACGGCACCCTCCTGCCGCAGGGCGAAACCGGCGAGGTCGTCATCCGCGGCCCCAACGTCACCGCCGGCTACGCCGCCAACCCCGAGGCCAACGCCAAGGCCTTCACCAATGGCTGGTTCCGCACCGGCGACCAGGGCATGCTCGACGCCGAAGGATATCTCTTCCTCACCGGCCGGCTGAAGGAGCAGATCAACCGCGGCGGCGAAAAGATCAGCCCGCTGGAGGTCGATGTCGCCCTGCTCGACCATCCGGACATCGCCGAGGTCTGCACCTTCGCCATCCCGCACGACAAGCTGGGCGAGGAAGTGGCCGCCATCGTCGTCCCCCGCGCCGGCACCGCGCCCGACCCGCAGGCGATCCGCGATTTCGCCGCCGCGCGCCTCGCCGCCTTCAAGGTGCCCCGCCGCATCCTGATCATGGAGGCGATCCCCAAGGGCCCGACCGGCAAGGTCCAGCGCGTCGGCCTCGCCACCCGCCTTGGAATCACGGCATGACCAGCATCTGCGTCTTCGGCGCCGGCGCCATTGGCGGCCTCGTCGCCGCCCGGCTCGCCGCGTCCGGCACCGATGTCTCGATCGTCGCCCGCGGCCCGCATCGCGCCGCCATCGAGGCCAACGGCCTCAAACTTGTTTCTGAAAACGAAACGATCATCACCCGCCCCCGCGTAGCCGACGCCGCCGAACTCGGCCCGCAGGATTATGTTCTCATCACGCTGAAGGCCCAGGGCATCGAGCCCGCCCTGCCGCAGCTCCGCCACCTGATCGGCCCGCACACCACCATCATCGCCGCGATCAACGGCATCCCCTGGTGGTACACCTACGGCCTGCCCGCCCCCTTCACCGACCGTCGGATCACCGCGGTCGATCCCGAGGGCGCGGTCTGGGCCGCCCTGCCGCCGGCGCAGACGCTCGGCTGCATCGTCTATCCCGCCGCCGAGATCGTCGAACCCGGCGTGGTCAACCACACCTATGGCGACCGCTTCATCCTCGGCGAGCCCGATGGCGCCCGCACCGAGCGCGCGTCCCTGATCAGCCGCCTCATGATCGAGTCCGGCCTCAAGGCGCCCGTTCGCCCCCGCATCCGCGACGACATCTGGGTGAAACTCTGGGGCAACATGGCCTTCAACCCGATCAGCGCGCTGACCGGGGCGACGCTCGACGTCATCACCGCCGACCCCGGCACCCGTGCCCTCGCGCGGGGGATGATGCTCGAAGGCGCGGCCATCGCCGAGGCGCTCGGCGTGCGCTTCGCCATCGATGTCGAGAAGCGGATCGATGGCGCGGCCGAGGTCGGCGCGCACAAGACCTCGATGCTCCAGGATCTGGAGCGCGGCCGCCCGATCGAGATCGAGGCGCTGCTCGGCGCCGTGGTGGAAATGGCTGGCTGGGTCGGCCTGCCTTCCCCCACCTGCGCCGCCGTGCTCGCCCTTGTGCGCCAGCGTGCCAGAATCGCCGGCGTCTGATCACATCCATGCGACTCACGTATAAGTGAATACAAAAGGTGGCGATCTCGTAATCTGGTTTGAATAAGAAGCTTGCGGCGCCGAACAATTGTCGGACCGTCCGCGCCGGCCCCGTGCCGGCGCGGGCTCAATCAAACCAATGAGAGACGCCCGATGACACCCACCATCTTCAGTTTTCCAACCTCGGCCTACGTGCCGCTCGGCCTCGCCTTTTTCGGCCTCGGCACCGGCTATCTCATCTACGGCCCGCAGGAGCTTTTCGGCTTTCCGGAGCGCTCGCCTGCGGTCGACTGGGCCAATGGCTGGTACGGCGTCTGGATGCCCGGCTTCCTGCAGTTCCTCTGCGGCACCTACATCCTTGTCGGCCTGACCTGGTTCCACGTCTTCCACGGCGCGCCGCTCTACGCCGCCGGCATCCTCACCTCGGTCTTCGGCGTTCACTGGTTCGCCATCGGCCTCAGCCGCATGCGTCAGGGCGACATGCGGGTGAACGGCTTCATGGCCGTCGCCTTTTTCCTGGTCTCCATTCTCGGCCTGATCGTCTTCGCCGAAGCGGGCGACATTCCGGTGGCCATCCTCTTCGTCGGCCTCTCCTGCGTCTATTTCGCCGGCATCTTTTCCTATTTCGGCATCGGCGCCCCGCTCAGCCTCCGGGCCCAGGGCTTCTTCCACACCGTCACCGGCCTCTGGCTGATGTATCTCACCTACGGCATCGTGCTCGATCTCGCCCTGGGCTGGCACATCCACATCTGACCCAACGCAACCCCAACGCCTGATCACACGGCCGGCCCTCGTGCCGGCCGTTCTTATATCTTGCTCCGGCCCTCGTGCCGGCCGTTCTTATATCTTGCTCCGGCCCTCGTGCCGGCCGTTCTTATATCTTGCTCCGGCCCTCGTGCCGGCCGTTCTTATATCTTGCTCCGGCCCTCGTGCCGGCCGCCCTGCATTCCGCACCTGCCACGGGCGCAACCCCCCCCTCGGTTGCCCGCGCGTCGCCCCCCACCTATACCGGCTGCAAAACCCCGCACGCGCACAGGAACTCCCGATGGCCAGCTACCAGTACGTCTACGTGATGAAAGACCTCACCAAGGCCTTCCCCGGCGGCCGCGAGGTCTTCAAGGGCATCACCCTCTCCTTCCTCCCCGGCGTCAAGATCGGCGTCCTCGGCGTCAACGGCGCCGGCAAATCCACCCTGCTGAAAATCATGGCCGGCATCGAGACCGAATTCGGCGGCGAGGCCTGGGCTGCCGAGGGTGCCCGCGTCGGCTACCTCCCGCAGGAGCCGCATCTCGACCCGACCCTCACCGTCGGCGAGAACGTCGCCCTCGCCTTCGCCGACATGCGCGCCGCCCTCGCCCGCTTCAACGAAATCTCCGAAGCCTTCATGGAGCCGATGGACGACGAGAAGATGAACGCCCTTCTCGCCGAACAGGCCACCCTCCAGGAAAAGATCGACGCCGGCGACGGCTGGGAGCTTGACCGCCAGATCGACATCGCGCTCGACGCCCTCCGCTGCCCCCCCTCCGACAGCCCCGTCACCAACCTCTCCGGCGGCGAGCGCCGCCGCGTCGCCCTCTGCCGCCTCCTCCTCGAAAAGCCCGACCTCCTGCTTCTCGACGAACCCACCAACCATCTCGACGCCGAATCCGTCGCCTGGCTTGAAAAGACGCTGCGCGCCTACGCCGGCACCGTCATCCTCGTCACCCACGACCGATACTTCCTCGAAAACGTCACCAACTGGATTCTCGAACTCGAACGCGGCCGCGGCTACCCGTTCGAGGGCAACTACACCTCCTGGCTGGAGCAGAAACAGAAGCGCCTCGCCCAGGAGGAAAAGGAAGAATCCGCCCGCCAGCGCGCCCTCAAGGAAGAGCGCGAATGGATCGGCGCCTCCCCCAAGGCCCGCCAGGCGAAAAACCAGGCCCGCATCAGCCGCTACGAGGAAATGCTCGCCAAATCGACCGAGCAGGTCTCCGGCGTCGCCGAAATCGTCATCCCCCCCGGCCCGCGTCTCGGCGGCACCGTCATCGAGGCCCAGGACCTCCGCAAGGGCTTCGGCGACAACCTCCTGATCGACGGCCTCTCCTTCAAGCTCCCCCCCGGCGGCATCGTCGGCGTCATCGGCCCCAACGGCGCCGGCAAGTCCACCCTCTTCAAGATGATCACCGGCGTCGAAAAACCCGACGCCGGCACCTTCACCGTCGGCGACACCGTGAAACTCGGCTATGTCGACCAGTCGCGCGACAGCCTCGACGGCAACAAGACCGTCTGGGAGGAAATCTCCGGCGGCACCGACGTCATCCACCTCGGCAAGCGCACCGTCGCCTCCCGCGCCTATGTCGGCGCCTTCAACTTCAAGGGCTCCGACCAGCAGAAGAAGGTCGGCATCCTCTCCGGCGGCGAACGCAACCGCGTCCACCTCGCGAAAATGCTCAAGGGCGAACACAACGTCATCTTGTTGGACGAACCCACCAACGACCTCGACGTCGACACCCTCCGCGCCCTGGAAGAAGCCCTCGCCGAATTCGCCGGCTGCGCCGTCATCATCTCGCACGACCGCTGGTTCCTCGACCGCCTCGCCACCCACATCCTCGCCTTCGAGGGCGACAGTCACGTCGAGTGGTTCCAGGGCAACTTCCAGGACTACGAGGAAGACAAACGGCGCCGCCTCGGCGCCGACGCCACCGAACCCCACCGCATCAAATACCGCCCCCTCACCCGGTAGCCAGCGGATGCAGGGTCTTGGTTCCGGGCCCACGCAGGGGGTTCTACCCCCTGCACCCCCGCCAAAGGCGGAGCCTTTGGAATCCTCTGGTTTTGGTTTTGGGGAGGGCATGGACGTGCCTTCGCCAAGGCAATCGCGCGGATGCCCTCCCCAAAACCAAAACCGTAAAGCGGTTCCAAGGGCTCAGCCCTTGGCGGGGTTCAGGGGCAGCGCCCCTGATGGGGTCCGGGGCAAAGCCCCGCCATCTCCATGACCACCAACCCCGCCTGGCGCGTCACCACGGCGCGGCTGCGACTGGACCCGGTAAGCTGGGCGGACCGCGACGACCTGATCGCCCTGAAAACCGACCCCCGCGCCTTCGCCATGATGCTCGGCGGCGTCCGTACGCCCGAGCAGGCCACGGCGGAACTCGCGGATGAAATCGCCGCCTGGGGCGCGCACGGCTACGGAATCTGGACCATCCGCGGCCAGTCCACCAACGCCTTCCTCGGCATCACCGGCCTCGAAGACCGCCCGGACGGCCGCGGCATCGCCCTCCGCTTCGCCCTATGGCCCGAAGTCCGCGGCGCCGGCCTCGCCCGCGAAGCCGCCAGCGCCGCCCTCCGCTACGGCCACGACCGCGTTTCGCTCCCCCGCATCATCGCCATCGCCCGCGCCGACAATTTCGCCAGCCGCACCGTCCTCGGCGCCATCGGCATGACCGAATCTGATTCTTTCTCCCGCAACGGTGTGCAGATGCTAGTTTATGAGAGTGTGAGTGATAACTTATTGTCTTAGAGCCCGAATCTGAATGGTAGTGCGACTATCGGTGACGGGCGATTTTTCGTGTGAGCAGGCGGATATGGGCGAGGAAGAGCCATGCGGTGGCGCTGGTAACGGTGGCCTCGAAATCCCTTGCGAGACGTCGGCATCTGCCGAGCCAGGCGAAGGTTCTTTCTACCACCCAGCGCCGCGGCAGGAGTTCAAACCCGCTCGCGGCGTCGGAGCGCTTTACGATCTGTATGGTCCATTTGCCGATTTTGGCGAGGCGTCCATTGAGTTTAGGACCGGCATAACCGCCGTCAGCGAATATGTGCCGCAACCAGGGATACAGGGATTTGACGGATTTGAGCACGTCGGGCGCCCCGTCGCGGTCCTGAATACCGGCATGATGAACGACGGCACCGACGAGGTGGCCGATTGTATCTGTGATGATGTGGCGCTTGCGGCCCTTGATCTTCTTTCCGGCATCGAACCCGCGCGGCCCGCCGGCTTCGGTGGTCTTGACCGACTGACTGTCGATCACACCGGCTGTGGGCGAAGCCTCGCGTCCGGCCATTTCCCGCGCCTGCATGACTAGGACGTGATTGATGCGATCGAACGTGCCGTCACGACAGAAGCGGTAGAAATACCCCTGCACGGTGGTGAACGGAGCGAATTCCTTCGGGATCTGGCGCCACTGACAGCCGGTTGCCAGCATGTAGAAGATGGCCTCCACAATCCTTCGAAGCGCCACCCTTCGGGGTCGGCCTCGATGCTGCGGAGCGGGCATGAACGGCTCGATCATGGCCCATTCAGCGTCGGTGAGGTCGCTTGCGTAGCGCAATCCGGCCCGGCAATATCGTCGCCGAGCGATTTCAGTCCAGGTCATCGTGTCTCCGTCCGTCTTCGCAAACGAACTGAATCACAACTTACTGAAATCGCTCAACTATCTTTTTCGGTCCGGCTCTTAACTAAGAACTGGCCAAAATCGGGAGATAGAGAAATTTATGCCTTATGATTTAGCAAACCGGCTGGTAATCGGTGTTGCATCAAGCGCCGTTTTTGATTTGAGTGAATCTGATGCGGTTTTTAAGAAAGACGGTGAAGAAAAATATCGAGAATTTCAAGAACAAAATCTAGAGGTGCCGCTTCCAACGGGCGTTGCATATCCGTTTATCAGACGCCTACTTTCTCTCAATGACTTAGTGTCTGATCCAGAAGATCCTTTGGTAGAAGTCGTATTGTTGTCGAGAAATGACCCTGATACCGGCCTTCGGGTAATGAAAACGATCGAACTACATAAATTAAATATTACAAGAGCAATATTTATGCAAGGGAAGGCGCCATACGAATATATACCCGCTCTGAATATATCATTGTTTTTATCTGGAAATAAACCAGATGTTGATGCTGCGATTAAGGCAGGCTATCCTGCTGGGCATGTTCTTGAGTCAAAGTTTGAAGATGATGATGATGATAATGCTTTGCGGATAGCATTTGATTTTGATGGTGTAATTGCGGGTGATGAATCTGAACAGGTAATGCAATCAAATGGATTAGTGAGATTTCATGAACATGAAGTTCAGAATGTTATGTCTTCTCACAATCCAGGTCCATTGAAAGAATTTCTCGTTAGGATTAATAAAATTCAAAGAGTCGAGGAAGATTATAAAAAAGAACATCGATCATATAAAAATAGATTGCGGGTTTCAATCGTAACAGCAAGAAATGCGCCGTCGCACGAACGCGCACTACGAACGTTAAAGAGTTGGGGAGTCATGGCCAATGACGCGTTTTTCTTAGGTGGAATTGAGAAGAAGAGTGTTCTATCGGTGCTTAAGCCGCATATCTTTTTCGACGACCAATCTAGGCATCTTGAGAAAGCTAGTGATGTGGTTCCGTCCGTACATATACCGTTTGGCGTAATTAATTCTGAAAAGGAATGAGGATTGTCGGAGGATAACGAGGATAATAGTGCTTCTAATATTGATAATGATCTCTTAAAGTGCCTTAAAGTTGAAGAATATAGTGGTGTTAGACGTATCATTGAACTTAATGCGTATTCTATGGATGGGTTAGAAAGGTTCTGTATTGGCGCTTCTGGTGCAATATTTGCGTTTATATTTTCTGTTGAAGGGCGACAAGACTTTAAGCCGTATATAGCGCTATTGCCTCTGACTATTACATTATATGGATATTTAAGATTTTTCTGGCAAGACAAAATCGTGGGATTTTGTAACGAATTTCTTGTAATTCACTATCCTCAGATAAAATTTACAGAATATTTCCGAAATAAAAATAAAAATATATTATTCCATTCTCGCAATGGTGTGTGGATAATATTATCGCTTATCGGTTTTTTCGCGGGTTTGATCGCGATTGTTAAATATAGTTGTGGCGAAATTGAGGAAGCTATCTTGGTTTCGTTCATTTCGTTTTTGATGCTAGGATTTATCGGGATTCAATTGATTGCTTTTCTACAGAAAAAGAAACAATGAGACAACATGTTTGAGATAGATAGTCGGAGATCGTGCCGCAGTCTATTTTATATGCTTTGGTCCCCTTTTGACGCCGAGCGTCACACCGACAAGGCCACGCGAACCGCGAGGTCAACGCCATCATCGCCCACGCGGTGCAAAACCTCCGGTGGACGCTGAAGACGCAACGACATGACCATGGATGACCTGAAACCCGACCTCGCCGAAGCGCTGCAACGGTGCGAAACTCTGCTCGCCGGGCGTCCGGGCTTGCAGCCCCTCATCTCCATCCGCAACCAGCTGATCTATCTTCAGCAAGTCTGCGCCGGAACCGCCGGGCCGGAACGGCTCGGGGAGATCATTCTGGGCGTCCTCGCCGTCCGCGAAATTGAGGGCTGGGACGATGAACTGGCCGACCTCCTCCACCGGATCAGCGCGGCGGGGACCCGGCTGAAACCGGCCGGCTGAGCGACCCCACCGGGCTCGTCCCGGCAACCCTCCCCGCGCCGCCGCAATTGTTTCCCGTGAAACATTCCCTGCCTTCGAGTTCACCGCACGCCACGGCAGTCCTATCGGTAAACAATCCGCGCCAGCAGTCGATAAACTATCAAAATATTAACCCCCGCTTCACCGCTTTCGCGCCCCAAACCCGCGTCTCGCCTGTATAAAAAATCTTCATTACACAGAAGGACCGAGTGCCATGCGCGTCCTCGTCGCTTACTATTCCCGCACCGGCACAACTGCACGCATCGCCAGCATGATCGCCGCGGAATTCGGCGCTGACCTCGAAATGATCCGCAGCCCCGCCTGCGCCTCCGGCATTCCCGGCGCGCTCCACGCGCTCGGAACCTGCCTTGGCGCCCGCCCGCCGGCAATCCTTCCCACCAGGCTCAACCCGGCCGACTACGCGCTCGTCATCCTCGGAACCCCGGTCTGGGCCCTCTCCCTCGCCGCCCCGCTCCGCGCCTGGCTCGCCACCAGGGCGCGAAACCTCCCCGCCTGCGCCGCCTTCGCCACCGCCAGCGCCGCTGGCTTCCGCGGCACCTTCGCCGCCATCGAAACCCTCACCGGCCAGAAACTCCGCGCCTCCCTCGCCATCACCGCCGAAGACATCTGCGCCGGCCGCGAACACCTCGCCACCCTCCGCTTCGCCGAATCCCTCCGCGGCGCCACAACCCGCCTCTGGCGCCACACCCCGCCTCGCCTCGCCCACCACCACGAAACCTTCCTCGGCTGGTAACCGCGCAAGGAAAATCTTCCTGCCCCGCGCCCCGCGCAAACAGGATCATATTCCTATAAAACCCTGGGAATATCGTCCCAGCCGCCCCTCAGGCCGGCTGCGGCCCGCCCGGCTTGCGCGCCTGCACCCCGAAATATTCGACATATCCGGCAAAGCGCGGCCGCAGCCGCTCGGCATTGATCCCGAAATCCGCCAGCCGGTAGCGGTTCCGCCCATAGCCCCCGCGCGGCGCCGCATCGAGATACTGCCGCATCGCCGTCTCCGCCGCCCGCGTGAACGTCTCGCCAAATCGCGCGTAAATCCCCGCCACCGCGCCAATCGGGTCCGCCGTCAGCGTCTCATACTGGATATTCACCAGCCGCTCCGCCGGCACCGCCCCGCTCCGGTCGAACGCCACCAGCCGCCGCGCCCCGTCGATCCACCGTTCCGTCACCTGCCGGCCGATCTCCGCTGTGTCGATCCCCCGCAGGAACGGCCGCCGCAGCACCTCCGTCATATGCGCGACCGAGGCGAACACATGCACCGGGTCGCGATGCACCACGACAAACCGCGCATCCGGATAGGTCCGCAGAATCGCCTCGACCGAAAACGTATGCTCCGGGCATTTCAGCGCCCAGAACCGCCCGCCCGTCCCGTGCTGCATCGCCTGCAGCCACTGCCGGTGAAACGCGAAGGCCGCCCCGTCATCCTCGCCGTCCAGCCAGGCCGTATAGCTCGGCACCCGGAACGTCGTGTCGAACCGCAGCGAGTGGAACACATGCGCGGTAATCTCGCTGCATTCCTGCGGGCTGTCCGCGTCGATCGGGTGAATCGCCGGAAACTCCGGCGCCATCCCGGCGAACATGTCGAGCTGGCGGTCGGTCCGGCGCACGGCGGCGTTCCGCCGCGCATCGAACCCCACCGGCCGCGCCGCCGGATACAGCGTCTGCCACACCCGCGGCACCAGCACCTCGGGGTCATGGCCGAACAGCGTGTGCAGAAACGTCGTCCCCGAGCGCGGCAGCCCCATGATGAACACCGGCGCGGCCACCCGTGCCGCGCCAATCTCCGGCGCCGCCGCGTGCATCCGCCGGATCGCCTCGGCATTGCGCGCCAGCCGCATCAGGTCGTAGCGAACCGAAACCCGGCCGAACAGCGAAAGCCGCGTCTCCGCCGCCAGCGAGGCCGTGAGCCGCTCCAGCCCCTCGCGCGCGAAATTCGGCATCGCCCCGCCCGCGGCGGCGGCAATCCCCGCCGCGTCCAGCGCCGGCACCCCGCGCGGCAGCACCCGCTCCGCAGCACCAAACGCCGCCGACAGCAGCTGGAATTTCAGGCTCTTCCCCGGTCGTCGCGAAGGCGGCTCCGGCACCGGATCCCGCGGCATGGTCAGATCACTTCCGTTCGATCAGCTCGATCTTGTAACCGTTCGGGTCCTCGATGAACGCGATCACCGTCTTGCCGAACTTCACCGGCCCCGGCTCCCGCGTGATCTTCACACCGGCGGCGCGCAGCCTCTCCACCGCACCGTAGATGTCCGGCACGCCGAGGGCGAGATGTCCAAAAGCGGTGCCCTGGTCATACGCCTCGACGCCGTAATTATAGGTCAGCTCCAGCACCGTGTGCGTCGCCTCGTCGCCATAGCCGACAAAGGCGAGCGTATACTTGCCATCCGGCACGTCGTTGCGGCGCAGCTCCTTCATGCCGAGCAGCTCGGTGTAGAACTTCACGCTCTCATCGAGGTTCCTCACCCGGATCATCGTGTGCAGATACTGGAAATCGCTCATGACTGTCTCCCTTCGGTCCATCGCGCGGCGCGAGGGTCGATCCCGAGCAGAAACAGCCCGGCCGCGTCGGCGGCGCGCGTCATCGCCTCGCGATCCATCAATATGGCACCGCCGGCCTCGAATGCGATGCCGCGCAATCCTGCCTCCACCGCCCCCTGCACGGTCTTGACACCAAGGGTCGGCAGATCGGCGCGGCGGTCCTGCCCGGGCTTGACCAGCTTCACCAGCACGCCGCCCGGCCCCGGCCGCCGCAGCGTGGCCGCGCGCGCCAGCATCGCATCCGTGCCCTCCACCGCCTCGACCGCGAGTGCGATGCCCTGCTGCACCACCGCCCCCTGCCCGACATCCGCCGCCCCCAGCGCCAGCACCACGGCAACGCCGCGCGCGATGTCCGCCAGCGCCGCCGCGTCCGGCGCCGTCGTGCTCAGCAACCCTTCCGGCGCGAGCACCTCGCCGATCACCTCATGCGCGCCGATCACGGTGAACCCTTCCTCGCCCAGCACCCGCACGATGGCGGCGAGCAGCCCGTCATCCCCGGCGAAGGCGGCCCGGCCGATGCGCGCCAGCAGTTTCGCCCCCACCGCATCCGGCCGCAGATCGAGCAGCGAGGGCCGCTTCACCGGGCCCGCCAGCACCAGCTCGCGGCAGCCGGCGGCGCGCAGTGCCGCGATCGCGGCCCCCACCGCGCCAACCCGGATCGTCTCGTGCGGAAACGCGCTCACCACCGCGGGATCGGCATAGGAATCGAGCGCCACGATGAACACATCCCGCCCGCCGGCGCGCGCCGCCGCCGCCACCCGCCCGGGCAGCGTGCCGCCGCCGGCGACGATGCCAAGCGGCGTCGTCGTCCGGCTCATGACCGCGAAGCGCGCATCCGCGCTCACGCCTCGGCGTCGTCGCCGTGGCGGGTCGTGCTGCGGATCAGGCCGCGCTTGCTCGGTGCGTCGATGAAGGCGAGGATCTCCGCGAGATACGGATCATCCCCGGCGCCGCCGCGCAGCGTCTCCACCCGCGCGGCGAAAGTCCCCTCGCCCTGGAACAGCAGGCGATAGGCGTTGCGCAGCCGGTGCTGGCCCTCCTTGTCGAGTCCGCGCCGGCGCAGCCCGACGATGTTGAGCCCGTGCAGCCGCGCGCGGTTGCCGATCACCGAGCCATAGGGGATCACATCCGCCTCGACGCCGGAGGCGCCGCCAACCATGGCCCCGGTGCCGATCCGCACGAACTGGTGGATCGCGGTCGCCCCGCCGATGATCGCGCGATCGGCGATCTCGACATGCCCGCCCATCACCACGTTGTTGGCGATCACGATATTGTCGCCCAGCGCGCAATCATGCGCGACATGCACCACCGCCATCAGCAGGCAGCCGGCGCCGATGCGGGTGATGCCGGTGCCGGTCACGGTGCCGCGATGGATGGTGCAGTGCTCGCGGATGACGCAGTTCGGCCCCAGCTCGGTCCGCGTCGGCTCGCCCTTGTATTTCAGGTCCTGCGGCGCGAGGCCGATGGTGGCGAAGGGAAACACGCTGGTGCCGGCGCCGATGCGCGTATGCCCGTCGACCACCACGTGCGAGACGAGTGCCACCCCGTCCTCCAGCACCACATCCGGGCCGACCGTGCAGAACGGCCCGACGCTGACCCCCGCGCCGATCGTGGCGCGCGGGTCGATCGACGCTGTGGGGTGGATCATGCCTCGCCGGCTTTCTTGTCCATGATCATCGCGGCGAAGCCCGCCTCGGCGACGGTCACGCCGTCGACCCTGGCGATGGCGGTGAACTTCCAGACGTTGCCGCGGTTGCGATCCTTGGCGACATGGATGCGCAGCACGTCGCCCGGCACCACCGGGCGGCGGAATTTCGCCCCCTCGACCGACATGAAATAGACCACCTTGCCGGCCTCCTCGGGGCCGAGCGTCTCCACCACCAGCACCGCCGCCGTCTGCGCCATGCTCTCGATGATGAGCACGCCCGGCATCACCGGGTGGCCGGGGAAATGGCCCTGGAAGAAATGCTCGTTGACCGAGACGTTCTTGACCCCCACCGCCGAGACATTCGGCACCAGCTCCACCACCCGGTCGATCAGCAGGAACGGATAGCGATGCGGGATCGCGTGCATGATCCCGGCGATATCCACCGTGATCCCCCCCGTCTGCCGTTCCGTGTCGTCCGTCGCGCTTCGGTCCATGTCAGAGCGTCCGTGTCCCGTTCGTGTTGTGGATGATCCGGTCAGGATTTCGCATCCCGCTCCGGTGAAGGCGGAGAATGCCTCAATCCGCCGCGCCGCGCAAAGCGCCGCAATGTCGCGACCTCGCGCATGAACTCCTTCGCCGGCCGCGCCGGGCTGCCGAGCAGGTCGATCCCCGGCTTCACGTCGGACATCACCCCGGCCTGCGGCCCGATGCGCGCGCCCCTGCCGAGGGTCAGATGGCCGGCAACCCCGGCCTGGCCGGCCAGAACCACGAAATCCTCCAGCGTGGTCGAGCCCGATATCCCAACCTGCGCGACGATCACGCAGCAGCGCCCGATCCGCACGTTGTGGGCGATCTGCACGAGGTTGTCGATCCGCGTGCCCGCGCCGATCACGGTATCCTGCGCCGAGCCGCGGTCGATCGTGGTGTTCGCGCCGATATCGACGTCATGCTCGATGATCACCCGGCCGAGCTGCGGCACCGAGAGAAACCCGTCCTTCGTGGTCGCGAAGCCGAACCCGTCCTGGCCGATCCGCACGCCGGGATGAATCATCACCCGGTCGCCGATCAGCGCATGGCTGACGCTCGCCCCGGCGCCGACGCTCACGCCCTCGCCCAGCACGCAGCCCGGCCCGATCACCGCGTGCGGGCCGATACGGCAGGCGGCGCCGATCCGCGCCCCCGCGCCGATCACCGCGAAGGGCCCGATCTCGGCCGCTTGATCGATCTCCGCCCCCGCGCCGATCACGGCACTCGGGTGAATGCCCGGCACCGCCACCGGGGCGGGGTGGAACAGCGCGCAGGTCCGCGCCCAGGCCTCGTAGGGGGTGGGCGTGATCAGGCACGCCACCGTCGCCGGCGCCGCCTGCGCCATCTCGGCGCGCAGAATCACCGCCCCGGCGCGGGTTTCCGCCAGCAGCCTGAGATATTTGCGGTTGTCGAGAAAGCTGACATCCTCCGGCCCGGCCGACTGCAACGGGGCGACGCCGGAAAGGCGCCGCCCCGCGCCGCGCCCGTCCGCACCGCTTTCCGCCGCCACCGTGGCCCCTGCCGCCGTGGCGATCTCCGCCAGGCTGAAGGGGCCGCTCCGGGTGAAGAACCGCGCATCGCCCGGCCGCGAATCGCGCCCGCCGCTCATCGCGGCCTACTTCTTCTTCGCGGCCTTCTGCGCGTCGTGCGCCATCTTCGGCACGACCGAGGGCGGCACCGCCACCTGCGGCAGGATCTTGTTGAGCTGGTCGGCGACTTCCTTGGTGATGTCGAAGGCGTTGACGTTCAGCGCCACCTGCGAGCGGTGCAGCACGAGGTTCATGCCATGCGCCTGCGCCACCTGGCGGATCACCGCGATCAGCGAGCTTTCGATCTTGCCGAGCGCGGTGCGCGCGGAGACCTCGATGGCGACGCTGCGGTTATGGAAATCGAGCTGCGCCTGCTCGATCTCGCGCTGCAAATGCTGCTCGCGCGCGGCCAGCGCCGGCTTCGAGAGCTTGCCCTTCTCGGCGATGATCGCGTGCTGCTCGCCTTCCCATTTCTTCTGGTCGGCCTGGGCTTCCTCGGCGAGCTTCTGCCGCCGCGCGTTGATGATCTTCTCGACGCCCTGGGCGGCGGTCGAACTGCGCATCACGTCGGGCACCGAGAGCACGCCCATCACGGCGGCGGGCGGCGCCTTTTCCTTGGGCAGCGGGGCGAGCTGCGGAATCGGCGGCAGCTTTTCGGGCGGCACCTGCTGCACGCCGGGCTGGCCGGCGGGCGCGGGCTGCTGCTGGGGCAGCGGCGCGTGGATCGGCGCGGTGTGCGGCGCCTCGACCTTCGGCTTGGGGATGAAATATCCCTTGCCGTTGTTCGACTGCGCGTGGCCGGTGCCGGCGAACGCCATGATGAGGGCCGGAAGCGCCAGCCCGGCGCGGAATGTCGCGATGCGTGTCACGTGATCAGAACCTCGTACCAAAGGAAACGCGGAATTGCTCGATCTGGTCGTATTTGTATTTCTTGATCGGCTGGGCATAGGACAGGTCGATGAGCCCGAACGGCGTGTTCCACGCCACGCCGAGACCGGCCGAGACGCGCGGCGCCGCGTTGTCGTAAACGCCGAGCGTGGTGCCGTTCACCGTGATCGGCGAAACGCCGGTCAGGCTGCCGATATCGGCGAAGGCGAAGCCGGTCACGCCGAGATCGGGGCTGACCGGCAGCGGGAAGTGCAGCACCGTGTCCTGCGTCCAGATGAAATTGCCGCCGATGCTGTCGCCATACTGCGTGTCGTGCGGCCCGGCGCCGCCGGTCTGGAAGCCGAGCATGCTGTCGCCGCCAAGGAAGAAGCGGTCCGCCAGCGTCGTCCGGTAGCCCTCGATGCCGAGGATCTTGCCGACATGGCCGTCGAATTCCAGCACCCAGGCCTTGTCGCCGAGCAGCCGTTCGAGCGGAATGTAATACGCCCCGCGCGCTTCGAGCCGGACATATTTCGCACTCCCGCCCAGCCCGGCGAAATCGCCCGACAGCGAGAGAATCTCGCCGCTCGAGGGATCGATGCGGTTGTTGCGGTAGTCGAAGGTCAGCGTGGTGCCGAGCTGCGAGAGCGTGGTCTTGCCCTGCTCGCTCTGGATGTAGAGGCTGGCGGTCGAGGCGATGTTGTAGATGTCGCGCGTGCTCAGCGTGTAGGTGAAGGCCTGGCTGACATGGTCGTTGTAGCGGAAGCCCACCCGCACGTCGCCGCCGAGCGAGCGCTCGCTGAACACATAGGCGGTCGAGTTGTAGGTATCGGTGCGGAACAGGTCGAAACCGGCGATCAGGTTGCGCCCGAGGAAATACGGGTTGGTGACGCCGAGGTTGAACTGCGTGCCCTTCTGCGCCAGTAGCGCCGAGATCGAGGCGCTGACCCCGGTGCCGAGGAAATTGTCCTGGCTCAGCCCGATATTCGCCAGCGCGCCGAGATCGGTCGAATAGCCGCCGCCGAGCGAGAACTGCCCGGTCGCCTGCTCGTCGACATTGACGTCGAGATTGACGCGGTCCTGCGTGCTCGTCGGCGCGGTCGAGATCCGCACCCCGTCCTGCTTCTTGAAATAGCCGAGATTTTCGAGGTTCTGCTTCGACTGGTCGACCGCGTCCTGATTATACGCATCGCCCGGCGCCAGCTCCACCTGCCGGCGGATCACCTCGTCCTCGGTGCGGGTATTGCCGCTGATCACCACGTCATTGACGTAAACCTTCGGCCCCTCGACGACGCGGAAGGTGAGGTCCACCTTGTGCGTCGCGTGGTCCTCGTGAACGTCCGGCACCACCTGGGCGAAGGCGAAGCCGCGATTCTGCGCCGCCTTCGAGATCGCCTTCACCGCGGTCTGGATCGCATCGCCGTCGAACAGGTCGCCCTTTTCGATCGGCACCAGCGCGCGCAGCGAGGCGGCGGGCAGGTTGGCGACGCTGCTCTGCACCTTCACCGCGCCGATATGATAGCGCGGCCCCTCATGCACCACGAAGGTCAGGAAGAACGACTTGCGGTCCGGCGCCAACTGGGCGGTGGCACTCTGCACCTTGAAGTCGGCGTAGCCGTGATGGAAATAGAACCGGCTGAGCAGCGCCTCGTCGTATTTCACCCGCTCGGGGTTGTATTCGTCGGCGCTGGAGAGGAAGCGGAACCAGGCGTTCTCCCGGCTCGAAATCACTTCGCGCAGCCGCGTCTGGCCATAGGCGTGGTTGCCGATGAAGTCGATCCGGCTGATCAGCGTCTCAGCGCCGTCATGGCAGCGGAACACCACATTCACCCGGTTCTCCGGCAGCTTGACGATCTCGGGAGTGACGGTGGCGCTGTAATGCCCCTGCTTGCCATAGAGCGCCAGGATCGCCTTGGTGTCCGCCGCCGCCGCCGCCCGGGTGAACACAGCGCCGGGCTTGAGCGAGATCGCCTTCGAGAGCTTGTCGTCCTTCAGCACCGAATTGCCGCGGAAGAACACCTGGTTGACCACCGGGTTCTCCTGCACGTCCACCATCAGCGTGTCGCCCTCGCGGGTGAGCGAGACCGAGCTGAACAGGCCGGTGGCGTAGAGCGTCTTCAGGCTGAGATTCATCCGCCGCTGGCTGAACCGCTCGCCCGGGCGCAGCAGGATATAGGAGAGAATGGTGCTGGCGTCGATGCGCTGGTTGCCGCGCACCCGGATTGCGGCGATCCGCCCGGCGCTCGCCGCGGCCGCGGCCGGGGCGGGGGTCGCCGCCCGGGCGGCAGGAGCCAGGAACACCGGCGCGAGGCACGCCGTGGTCATCAGAGCCAACCGCAGTCGCCGCAAGGACCGTCTCCCCATCACACGATGTTCATCAACCGGACCCGGGCGCATCCCGCATCCGCTCAGACAAGCGGCCTAGCCGCAACCGCCCCGCGCCGCAAGGGCGGCCCCGCCTAGCGCCCGGTCCAGCGCGCCTCGATCACCCGCGCCCCCGGCGGGATCGGCGTCGCCGCCACCTGCCTGTCCTCGCTCCTGCGGATCGCGTGCAGCAGCACGAACAGCACCGCCGTATTCAGCATCCCCGGCGGAATCCATTGAATGATGCCGCCCAGCATCTGGTCCTTCATCGGCGAAATCGCCGGATAGAGCCGGCCGCACAGGTCGTAGAAATTATACAGCCCGGTCTGGGTCAGCGCGATATACGACGACACCGCGATCTGCGGAAACATCGGCAGGAACCCGGCCGCCATCCGCGTCAGATAGGAATACCCCGCCTCCGCGCGCGGCCGCGGGTCGAGCACCACCAGCCAGAACAGCAGGCCGGACAGGATCATCGCGACATTCATGACCGCATAGAGCGGCGGGTTGATCATCGAGGCGAAATTCACCTCCGGGATCAGCCACACATCCGTCACCGCCAGCGACACCACGATCGCCACCGGCGGAAACCGCAGCACACCCAGCGCCGCCCGCCCCGCGCCGCGCTCGAAGGCGCGGATCAGCCCGGCCGGCACGCCGGCGGCCAGCACGTCGCGCGGCCAGGAAAACGCGATCAGGAACGGGCCGAACACGCCGAACGTCGCCTGCTGCACGCGGTTGAGGAAGAACATGTGCTGGGCGGCATATTCGAACCGCGTCTGCCCGACGAAATAGATCGCCGCCACCCCGGCATAGAACGCGAGGATGCGCCAGCGCGCCGGCCGCGTTTCGCACCGCGCGAGCCCGCGCCCATACCAGAACGCCGCCAGCAGCGGCCCGGCGAACAGCGGCGCGTTGAAGATATATGGCGCGAGATAGGGCAGCACAGCGGGGGCCAGCCGGCTCGCGAGGTCGAGCGCGGCGCCGAGCACGGCGATGGCGATCAGCCCGCGCGCGTCGGTGCGGTCGAATTCATGCCGGGACGTGTTCATGCGCCGGGTATGGTCTCAGATCGGCACCCCGGCAAGCGCCTTGCTGGTGCGGATGGTCTGCAGCGTCTGCACGCGGGTGACGTTGGGGGCGGCGGTCAGCCGCTCGGTGAGCTGGTTCTCGTGCGCCGTGTCGCGCGCGACCATGCGCAGCAGAAAATCGTCGCCGCCGCGGATCATGTGGCACTCGCGCACCTCCTCCCACCCGCCGACCATCGCCTCGAACGCGTCCAGCACCGCCTGGCGCTGGCTGTCCAGCCCGACAATGGCGAACAGCTCGATCTGCCAGCCCAGCTTCTGCGCGTCGGTCTCGGCGTGATAGCCGCGGATCAGCCCGGCCTCCTCCAGCCGCCGCACCCGGCGCAGGCAGGGCGGCGGCGAAATCCCGGCGCGGCTCGCCAGCTCCACATTGGTCATCCGCCCGTCGGCCTGCAATTCGGCGATGATCCGCCGGTCGATATCGTCGATCGGCGTGGCCTCGGCGGCCAGGCGCGGCGCGGACGGGATGGCCGGGGTTGACGGCATGGGTTTTCACCGCTCGGAAAGAGTTGATCGCGTGACAGATATAGTCCGGTCATATAATTGCATAACCACAGGGTGTGAATGCGGCATGCGGAAAGCTGGAAATCCCGCCGCCGCACCCTTAATTCCGCATCAGAGGTGCATCAAATGGCGGATCAGGCCACGATCGAGACGAAACTGCTGATCATCGGCGCGGGGCCGGCCGGCTACACGGCGGGAATCTACGCCGCGCGGGCGAATCTCGCCCCGGTGATCGTCGCCGGGCTGCAACCGGGCGGCCAGCTCACCATCACCACCGATGTCGAGAACTATCCCGGCTTCGCCGACGTCATCCAGGGCACCTGGCTGATGGAGCAGATGCGCGCCCAGGCCGAGCATGTCGGCACCCGCATCGAATACGACATCATCACCGACATCGATCTATCCGCCCGCCCCTTCGTCGCGCGCGGCGATTCCGGCGCGCTCTACCGCGCCGATTCGGTCGTGATCGCCACCGGCGCGCAGGCCCGCTGGCTCGGCCTGCCCTCCGAGCAGCGCTACCAGGGCGCCGGCGTCTCCGCCTGCGCGACATGCGACGGCTTCTTCTATCGCGGCCGCGCGGTCGCCGTGGTCGGCGGCGGCAACACCGCGGTCGAGGAGGCGCTCTATCTCACCAACCACGCCACCAAGGTCACGCTGATCCACCGCCGCGACTCGCTGCGCGCCGAAAAAATCCTCCAGGACCGGCTGTTCGCCCACCCCAAGATCGAGGTGATCTGGAACCACACGGTCGAGGAAATCACCGGCGAAGGCGCGCCGGCGGTCGTCACCGGCGCACGGCTGCGCGATGTGAAAACCGGCGCCGAGCGCGACATCGCCGTTGACGGCGTGTTCATCGCCATCGGGCATGATCCGGCCACTTCACTGTTCCGCGGCAAGATCGACATGGACGACGAAGGCTACATCCGCACCATTCCCGGCACCGCGCAAACCTCGGTTCCCGGCGTCTTCGCCGCCGGCGACGTGCAGGACCGCGTCTACCGCCAGGCCGTCACCGCCGCCGGCACCGGCTGCATGGCCGCGCTTGAGGCGGAGAAATTTCTTGCGCACCATGCGCGAATCGAACAACAGGCTGCATGAGACAATATAAAATACGGCCCATTGCCGGGCCGGGAAAGGGACGCTGACCGTGACAGGCAATCACATGGACTGGGACAAGTTGCGCGTGTTTCACGCGGTGGCCGAGGCGGGCAGCTTCACCCATGCGGGCGACGTGCTGAACCTCTCGCAATCCGCCGTCTCGCGGCAGATCTCGGCGCTGGAGGAGGCGCTGGCGGTGCCGCTGTTCCACCGCCACGCCCGCGGGCTGATCCTCACCGAGCAGGGCGAGCAGCTCAACCGCACGGTGCGCGACGTCTTCGCCAAGCTCGCCATGACCGAGGCGCTGCTGGCCGAAAGCAAGGAACGCCCGGCCGGCCGCCTGAAAGTGACGACGACGCACAGTTTCGGCGTGGTCTGGCTCGCCCCGCGGCTGCGCGCCTTCCTCAAGCAATATCCCGATGTCAGCATCTCGCTCCTGCTCGACGATGTCGATCTCGACCTCGCGATGCGCGAGGCGGATGTCGCGATCCGCATGCACCCGCCCCGCCAGCCCGATCTCGTGCAGCGCAGCCTCGGCGAAATCCGCTGGCAGATCTTCGCCTCCGAGGATTACCTGCGCGAGGCCGGCAAAACCCCCGAACGGCCCGAGGATCTCGACGATCACCGCCTGATCCTGTTCGGCGACCGCAAGCCGCCGGTGGCCGACGTCAACTGGATCGCCAGCATCGGCCGGCCGGATGGCGCCGCCCCGCGCACCGGCGCGCTGGAGGTGAACTCGCTCCAGGCCATGCTGATCGCTATCCGCAGCGGCATCGGCATCGGCGCCGTGCCGGACTACCTCACCGAAGACACCACCGGCATGGTCCGCCTCCTGCCCGAGGTGAAGGCACCCAAGATCGACATGTATTTCGTCTATCCCGAGGAACTGCGGAACTCGAAGCGCGTCTCCGTCTTCCGCGACTTCCTCGTGAACGAGATCGGCCGCCGCTGAGCCGCCCCGGCTGAACATGGCCGCCGCCCCATGATGGTTCCGCGCCGGGCGGCGGCGTGGCGCTGGACCGCCCTCGCGGGCGCGACGGTCGCGGCCGCGCTGCCGCTCGCCCGTCTCGGCGTGCCCTCGGCGGCGCTGTTCGCGGCCCTCTTCGTCGCCACCGCCCTGGCGCTGGCGGGGCGCGCGCCGGATTTCGTGCCGCGCGGTGCCACACTCGCCGCCCAGGCCGTGCTCGGCGTCGTCATCGGCGCGCTGGTCAGCGGGCCGACCCTGCGCGCCCTCGCCGCCCACGCCATCCCGGTCGTCCTCGTCACCTTCGCGACGCTGCTGGTCTCGATCGGCGCCGGCCTGCTGATGGGCCTGCGCCGCGATGTCGACGCCACAACCGGCGCGCTGGCGCTGACCACCGGCGGCGCCTCGGCCATCGTGGCGCTGGCCGCCGAACTCGGCGCCGACATCCGCATGGTCGCCGTGGTGCAATATCTGCGCGTCGGCCTCGTCACCGCGATCATGCCGCTGGTCGCCGCCCTGGTGTTTCACGTCGGCGGCCACCCCGCCGCCGACCACCTCCTTCACGTCGGCGGCCACCCCGCCGCCGACCACCTCCTTCACGTCCGCGGCCATGCCGGCGCTGGTCACGTCTCTCACGCCGGGCTGCAAGGGCTCGTCCTCGTCGCCCTCGCCGCCCCGCTCGGCCTGCTGCTCGCGCGGCTGACCCGCATGCCCGCCGGGCCGCTGCTCGGGCCCCTGATCGTCGCCGCGGCGATCACCCTGACCGGCCGCACCGGCGATGCCGGCGTGCCCGCGCCGATCGTCGATCTCGCCTATGCCGCGATCGGCTGGCAGGCCGGGGTGCGCTTCACCCGCGCCCGCCTCGCCGAAATCGGCCGCGCCTTGCCGACCGCGCTCGGCCTCATCCTGCTGGTCAACGCGATCTGCGCCGGGCTCGGCGCGCTGCTCGCCAATCTCGCCGGCGCCACCCCGTTCGAGGGCTATCTCGCCACCCTGCCCGGCGGCATCTACGCCGCCCTGGCGATGGCGATCGCCGCGCGGACCGACGTCACCTTCGTCCTCGCCGTCCATGTGCTGCGGGTGCTGCTGGTGATGTTCACCATGCCGCTCTTCGCCCGCCTGCTCCGCCGCCGCGCCGCCCGGCCGCACTGATCATCCAGGCTGGTCACTCCGCCGCCGCCGCCGGCAGGTGCTGCGCGGCGGCGGGCGGCGCGATGAAGGCGGCCTCGCGCTCCGCCCAGTGCGCGCCCACGGCGGCGAGGCTGCGCGCCTTCACAGGACCGAAGCCGCGGATCTCGGCGGGAATGGCGGCAAGCTCCAGCGCGGCGGCGAAATTCCCCTCATCCAGGGCTGCGGCGATGCGGCGCAGCGTCGCCTCGTAGCGCCCGATCAGCGCCCGCTCGGCCCGCCGCTCGGCGCTGTGGCCGAACGGGTCGAGCACCGTGCCGCGCAGCACTTTCAGCGGCGCCAGCGCCGCCAGTGCCTTCAGCATCCACGGCCCGTATTCGCGCTTTTGCGGCAGGCCGGTCACCTTGTCGCGCCGGGCCAGCAGCGGCGGGGCGAGATGCAGGCGGATATCGCCGGTGTCGGTGAAGGTGCGCTCCAGCGCGGCGCGGAACGCGGGAAGGGAATGCAGCCGCGCCACCTCGTATTCATCCTTGTAGGCCATCAGCCGGTGCAGCGTGCGCGCCGCCGTCTCGGCCAGCGCGGTCGAGCCCGGCCGCACCGCCCGCTCCGCCGCGCGCACGGCCTCGACCGCCTCGGCGAAGCGCGCGGCATAGCGGCGGTTCTGATAGGCGGCGAGATCGTCGCGCAGCAGGTCGAACAGCGCGTCGAACCCCTCCGGCGCCACCTCCCGCGCCGGCGCCGCGGCCTCGACCGCGGCGCGGTCATGCGCTGCCGCCCGGCCCCAGGCGAAGGCGGCGAGGTTGAGCGCCACCGCCTGCCCGTTCATCTCCACCGCCCGCGCGATCGCCGCCCGGCTCACCGGCACGAGCCCGCGCTGCCAGGCATAGCCGAGCAGGAACAGGTTGGCGGCGATCGCATCGCCCATCAGCGCGGTGGCGATCGCGGTCGCCTCGATCGTGTCGAGATGCGCCTCGCCCACCCGCCGCGCCAGGCTCTGCCGCAGCCGCGCCATCGGCAGCGAGGCGGCGGGGTTGCGGGTGAACTCCCCGGTGATCGTCTCGTGCAGGTTGACCACCGCCCGCGTCTTGTCGCTCAGGCAGTCGAGCGTCTCCCGCTCGCCGGCCACCAGCGCGTCGCAGCCCAGCAGCAGGTCGGCCCGCCCCGCCGGCACCCGCAGCGCCTGGCCGGTGCCGGAAGCGGCCCCGAAGCGCAGATGCGAGACCACCGCGCCGCCCTTCTGCGCAAGGCCGAGCACGTCGACCACCGAAACCGGCGTTCCGTCGAGATGCGCGGCCATGCCGAGCAGCGCGCCGATCGTCACCACCCCGGTCCCGCCGATCCCGGCCACCACCATGTCCCATTCCCCCGGCGGCAGCGCGGGCTCCGGCAGGTCGCCGGGCGGGGCGGTGCGCGTCGCCTCCGGCGGTCTCAGCCCGCCGCCATGAACGGTGACGAAGCTGGGGCAGAACCCTTCCACACACGAGAAATCCTTGTTGCAGGCGGACTGGTCGATCGCCCGCTTGCGCCCGAATGGGGTGTCCACCGGCACCACGGCGATGCAGTTCGAGACCCGTGAACAATCCCCGCACCCCTCGCAGACGCGCGGATTGATGAAGGCGCGCTTCGCCGGGTCGGCCATCGTGCCGCGCTTGCGGCGGCGGCGCTTCTCGGTCGCGCAGGTCTGGTCGTAGACGATCGCGGTCACACCCGCGACCTCGCGGATCGCCCGCTGGATCGCGTCCAGCTCCCGCCGGTGCGACACGGCAACGCCGGGCGCGAGGTCGGCGACACCCTGGTATTTTTCCGGCTCGTCGGTCACCACCTCGATCCGCTTCACCCCCTCGGCGGCAAGCTCGCGGGTGATCTGCGGCACGCTCAGCGGCCCGTCGACATGCTGGCCCCCGGTCATCGCCACCGCGTCGTTGAACAGCACGCGATAGGTGATGTTCACCCCCGCCGCCACCGCCGCGCGGATCGCGAGCAGCCCGGAATGATGATAGGTGCCATCGCCGATATTGGCGAAGACGTGGCGCTCCGTGGTGAACGGCGCCTGGCCGATCCAGGCCGCGCCCTCGCCGCCCATGTGGGAATACACATCGGTCGCCCGGTCCATCCACGTCGCCATGAAATGGCAGCCGATGCCCGCCATCGCGCGCGAGCCCGCGGGTACTTTCGTGCTGGTGTTGTGCGGGCAGCCGGCGCAGAAATGCGGCACCCGGTGCGCGCCGAAATCGAGCGCCCGCCCGGCCTCCATCGTCGCCGCCAGCCGCGCGAGCGCCGCCCCGCGCGCCTCGTCCGGCACCATGCGCTGCGCCCGCCGGCCAAGCCCGAGCGTCACATCGGCGGCGGCAAGGTCGCTCTCGGCGTGGAACAGCGTGGCCCCGGTCTCGTCGCGCTTGCCGACGATGCGCGGCGCGTCGGCCATGCCATACAGGATCGCCCGCAGCTGGTCCTCGATCACCGGCGCCTTTTCCTCGACGACGACGATCTCCTCCAGCCCGCGCGCGAAGTCCCGCACGATGCCGGGCTCGACCGGCCAGGTCATGCCGAGCTTGAGCAGGCGGGCGAAATCGAGCCCGAGATCGGCCCGCGCCTGCGCGACATCGAGGAAGGATTTCCCGGCGGTGACGATGCCGAGCCGCGCCCCCGGCGCGGGTTCGACGATGCGGTTGATCCGGTTGGCGGCGACGAAGTCCATCAGCGCCGGCCGCCGCAGGCCGAGCACCCGCGCCTCCTGCGCCAGCACCGGCTCGTGCAGCCGCATCGCGACGCTGTCGGGGTCGATCTCCGGCAGCGTGATCGCGACATCCAGGCCGGCCTCGACCGAGGCGGTGCAGTCGATGATCTCCTCGACCGTCTTGAACCCGACATAAAGCCCCGCATGCCGCGAGGCCGCCCAGCCAAGGAGGCCGAGTTCGAGAATCTCCGCCACCGAGCCCGGCGCCAGCACCGGCACGCCGGCGGCGATCAGCGCCGGCTCGCTCTGATGCGCGATCGTCGAGGATTTCGCGGCATGATCGTCGCCCGCCACCACCAGCACGCCGCCATGCCGGGTGGTGCCGGCGTAGTTGGCGTGTTTCAGCGCATCGCCCGAGCGGTCCACGCCCGGCCCCTTGCCGTACCACATCGCGAACACGCCATCATGCGTGGCGCCGGGAAACAGCGGGACGATCTGGCTGCCCCAGACCGCGGTCATCGCCAGGTCCTCGTTCACGCCGGGGCGAAACACGATGCCCTCCGCCGCCAGCACCGCCGCGGCCGCATGGGCCTGGATATCCACCGCGCCGAGCGGCGAGCCGCGATAGCCGGAGAGAAACCCCGCCGTGTTCAGCCCCGCCGCCGCGTCGCGCCGGCGCTGCGTGAGCAGAAGGCGGATCAGCGCCTGGGTTCCGGTGAGCATCACCCGCCCTGGGCCGGGCCGGTAGCGGATGTCGAGCATCGCGTCGGCGGTTTTCATGCGGAATGTCCTCCGCCCGGCTGTCCGGCCGGGCATTCGCTCCGCCCCCGACTATGCGCCGCATGGCCGAAATTGACGAGCAAAATCAGGTTTTTGTCTGTATCGCGCCGGCTTGCCGATCGCTGCGCGAAGCCGCCCCGAGCGGCCATCGCGCTCTCGACGCCCCCCGAGGTCCGCGAAATTTTATTGCGCGAACGACGAAACCTCGCCGATGCCGCGCCGCATCATCACAAAAAGGTGAAGCGCCGCGCGTGCGCGCGCCATCAATGCCCGATCGGCGCCGGGTCGGGCTCGGCCTCGACCGTGTCGGTCCCCTCGGTCGCCACCGTCTCGCGCAGCGGCGTGTCCTCCACCCTGAGCGCGGCGATCAGCCCGAGCAGCGCGAAGCCGGCGGCAACCAGGAAGGCGTCGTGAAACGCCGCCGGCAGCGCCGGGTTCGCCGCCATCGTCCGCGCCGCCTGGCCGGAGGCGTCGATCCGCCCGCCAAGGCGCAGCAGCAGCACCGCCCCGGCGATGGTCGCGCCGAACGCGCCGCCCATCGCCCGCAGCAGCAGCAGCGTCGCCGTCGCCGCACCCACATCGTGCCGGCTCGCCGCGTTCTGCACCGCGACAAGGTTCGAGGGCAGCACGAAGCCGATCCCCAGCCCCATGACGAAACAGTTGAACACGACGAGGCCGAGCGGCGTCGAGCGTGGCAGCAGGCCGAGCAGCAGGAACCCGGCGGTGCCGACCGCGAGCCCCCCCGCCAGCAGGCTGCGCGTCCGCCCGGTATGCCGCGCCACCTGCCCCGCGGCATAGGCGCCGATCGTGCTCGCGATCATGAACGGCATGATGTCCCAGCCGGACTGCGCGGCATTCGCCCGGTAGACGAGCTGGAAGAACAGCGGCAGCAGAAAGATCGCCGCGAACATCGCCAGCGCGGTGAGAAACCCGACGCCGACGAGCTGCACGAACGAGGCATTGCCGAACAGCCGCATCGGCAGCAGCGGCACGGCGGCCCGCGCCTCCCACCGCCAGAGCGCGCCGATCAGCGCCGCCCCGCCCAGGAACACGCCGATCACCGGCAGCGACAGCCACGGATAGCTCCGCCCGCCCCACGACAGCCCGATCAGGAAGGCGGTGACGGCGCCGGTCAGCAGCGCTGCGCCCTCGTAATCGATCCGCCCGCCGCGCGGCACCGTGCGCAGCTGGCGCAGCCCGATCTGGCTCAGCACCAGCGCGGCCAGGCCGAGCGGCACGTTGAACCAGAAAATCCATTGCCACGAGAGATGATCCGTCACCCAGCCGCCGACCACCGGCCCCGCGGTCGAGGCGACGCCCCATGTCCCGGCCATGTAGGCCTGATACTTGCCGCGCTCGCGCGGGCTGACCACGTCGGCGATCGCCGCCTGCGCGATCGCCATCAGCCCGCCGCCGCCCACCCCCTGCAAGGCCCGCCCGGCGATCAGCCAGGGCAGCGTCTGTGCCGTGGCGCACACGCAGGACGCCAGCACGAACAGCGCGATCGAGGGGATCAGCGTCTGCCGCCGGCCGAACTGGTCGGACAGCCTGCCATAGAGCGGCGTCGTCGCCGTCGAGGTCAGCAGATAGGCCGTCACCACCCAGGAGAGATGCGCGAAGCCGTGCAGCCCCGCCGCGATCGCCGGCACCGCCGGGATCACCACCGTCTGGTCGATCGCCGCCAGCAGGATGCACAGAAGGATTCCGGAAATGACCTGAAGCCGTTGCCTGTGCGTATATTCCATGATTCCGCGATGCTCGCGCCGGCTCGGGGTGAGAAGAACAGCGCGCCAGATTGCCCGCACCGCCGCCGCCGCACAACCGCGCCGCAGCACCGCCCCGGCGCTGGGGCAGCAACCCTGCCATGCAACCGCGCGCGGCATTTGCAACGCGCCGTGGCAGCGCTTACCCTATTGGGCAACATCGTGATCAGGGAAAGTCACCGCCCCATGCCCCTCAGCCATGCCGAGCCCCGGCAACTCCTGCACCTGCGCGACATCGCGATCCGCGGCTTTCTGCGCGCCGACGGCCTCGTCGACATCGAGGCCCACCTGAAAGACACCAAGACCTACAGTTTCGGCAATCACGACCGCGGCCGCATCAATGCCGGCGAGGCGCTGCACGGCATGGGCCTGCGCCTGACGCTGGACGACAAGCTGACCGTCGTCCGCGCCGAGGCGGCGATGGACGACACGCCGCACGCGATCTGCCCCGGCGTGGCGCCCAATTTCGCGGCCCTGGTCGGGCTGACCATCGGCAAGGGCTTCCTCAAGGGCGCGATGGAGCGCGTCGGCGGCACCGCCGGCTGCACCCATCTGCGCGAGCTGCTCCAGCAGGTCGCCACCACCGCGATCCAGACCATGTTCTCCATCCGCGCCCACAAGGCCGCGCGCGAGGGCGGCACCACCGAAGACCGCTGGGACATCCCGACCGCCCTGCTCAATTCCTGCCACGCCTATAACGAACAGGGCCCGCTGGTCGCGAAAATCCGCGCCCGCGCCGAAGGCCGCCAGCGCGAGGCCGAGGCCGGGGCGGCGGCGGAATAGACCCGTGCACGCCGTCATCTTCGAGGTCAGGCCGAAGGAGGGCAGGCTCGACGAATATTTCGGCCACGCCCGGCTGCTCCGCCCCGAACTCGAAGCGATTGACGGCTTCGTCGAGAACATCCGCTATCGCAGCCTGACCCGGCCGGGCGTTCTGCTCTCGGTCTCGCTCTGGCGCGACGAGGCGGCGCTGATCGCCTGGCGCCGCCACACCCTGCACCACCGCGCCCAGGCCGAGGCGCGGCGCGAGCTGTTCGCGGAATACCGCCTGCGCGTCGGCGTTCTGGCCGATGACGGCGCGCATGTCTCGCTCCTCACCGCGCGGCGCGAGAATGCTGCGGACATGGCGCCGGATATTCTCGCCCGCGATCTCGGGCTCGATCCCGCTTCGCCCGGCCTCGCCGGCTGGGACGTGTTCGAGGCGGTCCTCACCCCGGGCGATGTTCTGCTCCTCAGGAGTGGTGCGGGAGCCGGGACGGGCGAGGGGGCGGGCGAGGGGGCGTCGCACCGGCTGGTGCGCGTCATCCGCGACTACGGCATGACCGACCGGCGCGAGGCGCCGCAGCATTTCCCCGACGAAACCGGCGCGGCCTGACGACAGGACAGGGCGGGGAATGAAAGGGGAATCAGACCCCGAATTTCGCCCGCACCGCCGCCTGCTGCTCCGCCGTCAGCAGCCGCGGGTTGAGCCCGCGGGTGAGCAGATGCAGCTTCGCGGTTTCCTCCAGCTCCTCCATCGCGAACACCGCCGCCTGGAGCGACGTGCCGGCGACGACCGGGCCGTGATTGGCCAGCAGCACGGCGCTGTGCTTCCCCGCGAGCCCGCGAATGGCGTCGCCCACCGCCGGGTCTCCCGGCACATGGAACGGCACCAGCGCCACCTTGCCGACGCGCATCATCACATACGGCGTCAGCGGCGGCAGCGCCTCGGCGGGGTCGATCTCCGGCAGCAGCGAGAGCGCCACGGCATGGGTCGAGTGCAGATGCACCACCGCGCCGGCCTCCGGCCTCGTGTCATACAGCGCGTCGTGCAGCGGAATTTCCTTGGTCGGCTTGTCGCCGGAGACGAGCCTCCGGTTCGCGTCGAGCCGGGCGATGCGCGCGGGGTCGAGAAAGCCGAGCGCGGCGTCGGTCGGCGTGCAGAGCCAGCCGCCATCCTCCAGCCGCACGCTGATATTGCCCGAGGACCCGGGCGTCAGCCCCCGCTCGAACAGCGACCGCCCGAACCGGCAGATCGCCTCGCGCAGCGCGCTCTCGCTCATCCCGCCCGCTTCACCCCGTTCGCCTCGGCAATGAAATCGGCCAGCATCGGCACGAAATCGTCGCCCCGCCCGGCGCCCACCGCCTGGGCATAGGAATTGCGCACGGCGGCGGCGAGCGGGTTGGCCGCCCCCTGCGCCACCGCGAAGGCGTTGAGATAGGCGGTGTCCTTCAGCGCGTTGTTCAGCGTGAACTTGTGGGCGTTGCGGTCGCGCCCGACCACGTATTGCATGAAGGTCTGGTAGAAGCCGCAATCCATCCGCCCGCCGGCGATCACGCTGTGGAAGGTCTCGGCCGAAAGCCCGGCCTTGGCGCCGAGCATCAGCGCCTCGGCATAGAGCGCGCCATAGCCCATCGAGAGGAAGTTGTTCAGCAGCTTCATCGTGTGGCCGGTGCCGGTCTGCCCGGTATGGATCACGCGCTGGGCGAAGGTGTCGATCACCGGGCGCACGCGGGCGATATCGGCCTCGGCGCCGCCGATCATCACATCGAGCGTGCCCTCCCAGGCATCCTTCGGCGTGCGGCCGAGCGGGGCGTCGAGCAGGGTGATGTTGCGCGCGGCAAGGCTCTCGGCGAGCGGCACCGTGACCGACGGATCGGAGGTCGAGCAATCGACGATGACGAGCGGCTTGCCGGCGGCGGCGAGGCCGTTTTCACCCTCCGTCACGGCGCGCACCTGCGGGCTGCCGGTGACGCAGAGGAACACGATGTCGGCGGCTTCGGCGATCTCGTGCGGGCTTTTCGCCTCCTTCGCCCCCCGGCCGATCAGGTCCTCGACCGGCGCGCGGTTGCGATGCGCCATCACGGTGAGCGCGTAGCCGGCCTCGACGATGTTCTTCGCCATGCCATGGCCCATGAAGCCGACGCCGATGAAGCCGATGGAGGGTTTTGATCCGCTGGCCGACATGATGTTTCTCCCGCAGGTTCGTTCGCCTGCCTGTATAGAAGCCGGGTCGTGGTAGCGCAACCAGTATTTGACAGCGCTACCATCTTGCGTCGCGCGCCGATCTCCGCGATAGTCGGCGCATGGCAAAAGCGCGCGCGGGCGGCGCAATGGCAGAGCGAGCGCGAACGGCGACGGCGACGGACGCCGCGGCCGCGCCCCCCCGCCGCATCCGGCGTGGGCGCGGCGCCGTCACCCTGGCCGAGGTCGCCGCCGGCGCCGGCGTCGCGCCCATCACCGTCTCCCGCGCGATCAACAACCCCGCCTCGGTCTCCGATGCCCTGCGCCACCGGATCGAACAGGCGGTGGAGGCGCTCGGCTACGTGCCCAACCGCATGGCCGGCGCGCTCGCCTCGGCGCGCACCCGCGTCATCCCCGTCATCGTCCCCTCGCTCGCCAATGTCGTCTTCGTCGAGGTGATCGAGGGCATCCAGGAAACCCTGGAGGCCGAGGGCTACCAGATGCTGCTCGGCAGCACCGGCTACGATCTCGCGACCGAGGCGGCGCTGGCCACCACCCTGCTCGGCTGGGCGCCGCCGGGCATGCTCGTCGCCGGGCTGCGGCACGAGGCGCGCACCACCGCCCTGCTGCGCCATGCCGGCATCCCCATCGTCGAGTTCATGGAAACCGGCCGCGCGCCGATCGACATGAATGTCGGCCTCTCGCATGTCCGCGCCGGCGCGGCGATGGCCGAACACCTGCTCGCCCGCGGCTACCGGCGGATCGGCTTCGTCGGCCTGCGCCTGCACGACGATTACCGCGCCCGCCAGCGTTATGACGGCCTGCGCCGCCACCTCGCCGGCCGCGCCGCCGTCACTTTGTTCGATCGCGCCGGCGCGGCCGGGCAGGTCGGCGGCCAGCAGGCCGGGTGGGACGCGCTGCCCGAACTCCTCGCCATCGCCCCGGCGCTCGATGCGCTGTTCTTCGCCAACGACGAAATGGCCGTCGGCGCCCTGCTGCGCGCCCGGCGCGACGGGATCGACATTCCCGGCCGCATCGCCATCGCCGGCTTCAACGGCCTGCCGATCGCCTCGCTCACCACGCCGGCGCTGACCACCATCGTCTCGCCCCGCAAGCAGATCGGCCGCGAGGCCGCCGCCATGCTCCTCGCCCGCATCGCCGGGCGGGAGCCGACCACCCGCCGCCTCGATGTCGGTTTCACCCTCGCGGCCGGCGGCAGCACATGAGCCTCAGGAGAACGGCATGACCACAGCTTCAGCGGACGGGCGGCAATGAGCGCGGGCGAGGGCAGGGCGGCCGCCGTCATCGGCCTTGGCTCGATGGGTGCGGGCATGGCCGCATCGCTGCTGCGCGCCGGCTTCGCGCTTCGCGGTTTCGACGTCGTGGCCGCGAATCTCGAACGCCTCGCCGCCGCGGGCGGCGCGCCCGCCGCCTCGCCCGAGGCCGCCGCGCGCGGCGCGAACATCGTCGTCAGCGTCGTCGTCAACGCCGAGCAGACCGAGGCGGTGCTGTTCGGCGCGGCCGGCTGCGCTGCGGCGATGGCGCCCGGCGCGGTCTTCATCTCCTGCGCCACGATGGCGCCGGAGGCCGTCCGCGCCCTCGCCGCCCGGCTGGAGGCGAGGGGCGTGCATTATCTCGACGCGCCGATCAGCGGCGGCACCGCCCGCGCGGCGGAGGGCAAGCTCACCATCATGGCCTCGGGGAGCGAGGCCGCCTTCGCCGCCGCCCGCCCCGCGCTCGACGCGATGGCCGCCACGATCCACGAACTCGGCGACGCCCCGGGCATCGGCGCCGGCTTCAAGATGGTCAACCAGCTCCTCGCCGGCGTGCACATCGCCGCCGCCTGCGAGGCGGTCGCCTTCGCCGCCTCGATGGGGCTCGACCTCGCCCGCGTCTACGAGGTGATCACCGGCTCCGCCGGCAATAGCTGGATGTTCGAAAACCGCGTGCCCCACATTCTGGAGGCCGACTACGCCCCGCGCAGCGCGGTGGACATCTTCACCAAGGATCTCGGCATCGTGCTCGACATGGCGCGGCGCGGCCGCATGCCGGTGCCGATGGCCTCCGAAGCGCTGCAACTCTTCCTGATGACCGCCGCCGCCGGCATGGGGCGTGACGACGATGCCTCCGTCGCCCGCCTCTTCGCCCGCATCGCGCCGATCTCGCTGCCCGAACCGTCCTGACCCCACCCGCCTGACCCCACCCGCCTGATCCCGGAGGGCCCATGCCCCGCTTCGCCGCCAATCTCTCGATGATGTTCAACGAGGTCGCCTTCCTCGACCGTTTCGCCGCCGCCGCGGATGCGGGGTTCGACGCCGTGGAGTTCCTCTTCCCCTACGAGCACCGGCCCGAGGAAATCGGCGCCCGCCTCGCGAAGCACGGGCTGACCCAGGCGCTGTTCAACCTGCCGCCGGGCGACTGGGCGGGCGGCGAGCGCGGCCTCGCCGCGCTGCCCGGCCGCGAGGAAGACCTCGCCGCCGGCACCGCCCGCGCGCTCGAATACGCGGCGGCGACGGGTGTGACCCGCCTGCACCTGATGGCCGGGCTCGCCGATCCCGCCGATCCCGCCGCCCAGACCCGCTATCGCGACGCCGTCCGCCGCACCGCCGAAACCCTCGCCCATCACGGCATCGACCTGCTGCTGGAGCCGATCAACGGGCGCGACATGCCGGGCTATTTCCTCAACGATGTCGATGCCGCCGCCGCCTTCATCGCCGGCCTCGGCCTCGGCAATGTCCGCCTGCAATTCGACATCTATCACTGCCAGATCATCCATGGCGACGTGACGATGCGGCTGCGCCGGCTGATCCGTCAGATCGGCCACGTGCAGATCGCCTCCGTCCCCTCGCGCCACGAGCCGGATGGCGAGGAGCTGAACTATCCCTTCCTGTTCGACGAACTGGACCGGCTCGGCTATGCCGGCATCGTCGGCTGTGAATACCGCCCGCGCGGCCGCACCGAAGACGGCCTCGCCTGGTTCGCGGGGCGCGGCCGATGAGCCTGCGCCCCGCCACGTTTGCCGGGCGCGGCCGATGAGCCTGCGCCTCGCCTGCATCGCCGACGACTATACCGGCGCCTCCGACCTCGCCAACACGCTGAGCCGCAACGGCCTGCGCACGGTGCAGACCATCGGCATCCCCGCCGACGGCCTCGCCCTGCCGGAGATCGACGCCATCGTCGTCGCCTTCAAGATCCGCTCGGTCCCCGCGCGGGAGGCGGTCGCCGCCGCCCTCGCCGCCGCCGAATACTGCACGGCCCGGGGCGCCGCGCATGTCATGTACAAAATCTGCTCCACCTTCGATTCGACCGACGAGGGCAATATCGGCCCGGTGACCGAGGCGCTGGCCGCCCGTGCCGGCGGCCTCTGCGTGCCGGTCTGCCCGGCCTTTCCCGAAACCGGCCGCACCGTCTACCAGGGGCATCTCTTCGTGGCCGACGTGCCGCTCGCCGAAAGCCCGCTCAAGGACCATCCGCTCAACCCGATGCGGGATTCCAACCTCGTCCGCGTGCTCGCCCGCCAGTCCTCCCACCCGGTCGGCCTCGTGCCGTTCGAGGTCGTCGAGCGCGGGGCGGCGGCGATCGATGCGGCGCTGGATGCGGCGGCGGGCGAGGGCAGGGGGGCCTGCATCGTCGATGCCATCGCCGAGCGCCATCTCCTCGCCCTGGGCGCGGCGGCGCTGCGCCGCCCGGTCTCGACCGGCGCGTCCGGCCTCGGCCTCGGCCTCGCCCGGGCGATTGCCGGCGGCGCGCCGGCCGCGGCGGCGCCCGATTTCGTCCCGCCGGACGGGCCGGCCGCGATCATCGCCGGAAGCTGCTCGGCGGCGACGCTCGGCCAGATCGCGGCGGTGGAGGGGCGCATGCCGGTCCGCCATCTCGACGCCCACTCCCTGCTGGCCGGCGACATCTCCGCCGCCCTCGCCTGGGCCGCCGCGCGTCTCGATGCCGGGCCCGTCCTGCTCGCCAGCTCCGCCACGCCGGACGCGGTGGCGGCGCTGAAATCCGCCCATGGCGAGGCCGTCGGCGCGCGGATCGAGGCCGCCCTCGCCACCCTCGCCGAGGGGCTCGCCGCGCGCGGCGTGCGCCGCCTGATCGTCGCCGGCGGCGAAACCTCGGGCGCGATCGTCGATCGCCTCGGCATCCCCGCCTTCGAGATCGGCGCCGAAATCGCCCCCGGCGTGCCGCTGCTGCGCAGCATCGAGCCGATACCCCGCCTCTTCGCCCTCAAATCCGGCAATTTCGGCGGCAAGGACTTTTTCCCCCGCGCCCTCGCCGCCATGGGAGTTGCGCCCGCGCCCGCCGCGGACTAAATCTCGCCCAGCGCCATGCGGGTATGATGTAATGGTAGCCTGTCAGCTTCCCAAGCTGAACGCGCGGGTTCGATTCCCGCTACCCGCTCCAGCGTGTCCCCAAGTCACTGAAATCGTTAAAGTTATAGGTAGATCAAGCACTTATCCGCTTCCGGGTGATACAAGGAAGCGATACAATGCCGGTTGCTATGACACGTCCGACACGACATCCTTCGTCAGGTGTTTTTCGTCTTCGTAAGGTCATTCCAGAGAGCCTACGCGACGCAGCCGAGCGCCTTTTCGGCGTTCGCCGGGAGTTCATCGAGAACCTCGGAACAAAGAATGAGGCTGAAGCCAGAAGGCGGGCGCCTGCCGCTCTGGCGGAGATAGAGCGAAAACTCGATGTCTGCCGACGCAACGCTCAAAAGGCGGCGCAGAGCCTATCCCACATCCAATGCGTTGCCATCGCCGGCGCGTGGCGACGTGAGCGCCTTGAGTTGAACGAAAAGAACCCCGCTCCGGCTGAAGGCTGGGAGGCTGAGCGGGATATGCTCCTGTCGTATTTGGATTACGATGACGACGGCCAGCCAGAGGATTATCGGCCCACCCCCAAGGACATCGCAGAAGCCGAGGCCGTTGCCGCCGAATATGGCATTGTCGCGGACGAGGAGTCTCTGAGTGCCCTTGCTCAGGCGCTATGGCTTGCGAAGGTTCAGCTCGCCGAGACCATGATCCGCCGTGCCCATGGTGATTATGGCCCTGATGCCTATGCGGATCGATATCCGGATCGCGCTGTCCTCCGCGAGATCACGGCGGGATTTAGCCCCGTTGGTCGTCCTGGGGAGCGCGCGCACGGCGCATCGTTCGAGGACTTGATACGGGGCTTCTGCCGCGAAAACGGGATCAATCCGGACGCAGTGCCCATTCCTGAGGATTTCGACCGCCGGAGGCGCTTCGCGAAGCATTTTGCGGCGTTCATCGGGCATGATCGGGCGGCCGACGTGACGGTTGAGGATGCTGTGCGGTGGAAGGAGCATCTGCTCGATCAGGGCAAATCACTTCGCACGGTCGCCAATCACTTGTCGGCGCTGAGCGCCGTTTGGGCCTGGGGAGAAACCAACAAGAAGGTCCAGGTGAACCCGTTCAAAGGCCTCGCGAAGCCCCCGAAGAAAGCCAAGGGCGTCCGTGAGTCATCGCAGCGGCCTTACTCCAGCGACGAGGCGGCGTTTATCCTTGAAGCTGCACGCAAGGAGCATCGGCCGACATTGCGGTGGGTGCCCTGGGTGTTGGCCCTTACCGGCGCCCGTCTCGCCGAGATCGTCCAGGCTCGCAAGGAAGATGTGTATCATCACGATGGTATGCCGTTCATCCGCATCCATGGTGAAGGAACAGCCCCCGGCGAGGTCCGTTCGGTGAAGAATGGCGCCTCGGTGCGTAACGTGCCGATTCACCCAGCTCTGGTTGCAGAGGGTTTCCTTGAATACGTGAGCCGGTTGCCTGAAGGCTCGCCATTGTTCCCGGATTGCAAGCCGGATGGGCGCTATGGAAACCGGGCGCGCAGTGCAACCAAGGTGCTGACGCGATGGGTTCGGGAACGGTTGAAGATCGAAGACGAGGCGATCTCCCCGAATCACTCATGGCGGCATTGGTTCATCGATGCGGCCCGCGATTGCATCGATAATATCGAGTTGCGGAATGCGATCACCGGGCACACCGACCTGATCAATGAGTCCCACCGCTACGGCTTTGGCTACCGAGCGAAGCCTGAGCGCCTCACCGAGACGATCAGGCTGATCAAACCGCCGATCCCGCCTCTCGGGCCGATGCACGACGCCGAACATCCGCAGCAGCAAGATATCGCTGCGTGAGGGGCCTTCAGGAGCGCGATTAGTCTCGGGGCGCAGAGCAATCTGCGCTTCGGCAGCAGAGGAAGCAAAACAACAACAAATGCCGGTTTTGTGAAGCCACTTCCGAAACTCCCCCGCCCCCGGAATTTTCGGCGATCAAAAATCACGCCGTTCGTTTCGTCGGGCGCGTCGTCAACGTTTCGTTCTCGCAGCGCGCCGACGTCTGCGTTTGCATTCGGCAATCAATGCGCTCGGCTCATGGTCGGTTGTCCAGGCTTCGCAGTATGGATCAGCCGGCAACCATGGCAGCAACCATGCGCCGCCGACTCGGCAGGGATTCCAAATCGACTCACCTCGGGGTGATTCCCCTCCCGTATGTCTTTGGACAACCGACGTTGTCCGGAGACAGACACCATGCCCAATCGCCTTGTCGCCTATTACCGCGTCTCGACCGAGCGCCAGGGACGTAGCGGCCTTGGCCTCGATGCCCAGCGCGAAGCCGTGCGGAGTTACGTCGAGAGCCATGGCGGCGCCCTGTGTGCCGAATTCGTCGAAATCGAGACCGGCAAGAACAACGATCGGCCCAGGCTGGCCGAGGCGCTGCGGTCTTGCCGGCTCACTGGTGCCACCCTGGTTGTCGGCAAGCTCGACCGGCTTGCCAGAAACGCCCGCTTCCTCCTCTCGATCGTGGAAGGGACGGGAGATGGCGGCGTCGTCTTCTGTGACCTGCCGGAGGTGCCCGCCGGTCCTGTCGGCAAGTTCCTGGTGACGCAGATGGCGGCCGTGGCGGAACTGGAGGCTGGTCTCATCGCCGCCCGCACCAAGGCAGCTCTCGGCGCCGCAAAGGCCCGTGGCGCGAAGCTCGGCGGCTGGCGCGGCGGCCCGAAGATCGACCCTGCTTCCGGCCGGGCGGCCCGATCGGCGCAGTCGGACACCTTCGCGGCCTCGATCGGCCCCATGGCGGCAGCGTTGCGGGCCGAGGGGCATTCGCTCCGGCAGATCGCGGCGCAGCTCACCGAGCAGGGTATCAGGACGCCTCAGGGCGGCGCCTGGACGGCCGATGCTGTCAGGCGACTCCTTGCCCGCCATATGGCCTCCAGCGACTCCCAGCGCGCTCCTGAGGCCATCCCGGCGGCACCTGCGGCCGTGGCGTCCTGACCCCGTTCGGCTCCTGCCGCCGATGCGCCAGCAAAGTTGACTTGCTTTGACGATGCGGAAATCATCACCTCATTCGGCGAACAAAATCATTCACGTCCAAGGGTACTCTCGATGAGCCAATCCGCCTCGTCCCTGTCGTCCCTCATCTGGTCGGTCGCCGACCTCCTGCGGGGTGACTACAAGCCCTCGGAATACGGCCGGGTGATCCTGCCCTTCACCATCCTCCGCCGGCTGGACTGCGTTCTCGCACCCACCAAGGCCAAGGTGCTCGCCGAAGCCCTCGCGAGGCAGAAGGCCGGCATCAACCCCGAGCCGTTCCTGCTCAAGATCGCCGGGGTGAACTTCGTGAACACCTCGCCGCTCGACATGGCGAAGCTCATGGGCGACCAGGACAACATCGCCACCAACCTCAACGCCTACATCCAGGGCTTCACCGCCCCGGTGCGCGACATTTTCGACCGCTTCCGCTTCGGCGAGCAGGTGGACCGTCTGCGCAAGGCGAACCTGCTTTACCAGGTGGCGGAGAAATTCGTCGGCTTCGATCTGGCGCCTTCGCGCGTCACCAATCACGACATGGGCCTCGCCTTCGAGGAGTTGATCCGGAAATTCGCCGAGGCCGCCAATGATGCCGCTGGTGAGCATTTCACCCCGCGCGATGTCATCAAGCTCATGGTGAACCTGCTGTTCGTCGAGGATGAGGACATCCTCACCCCCGGCAATCCGGCCGTCCGCACCATCTACGACCCCACGGCGGGCACGGGCGGAATGCTCTCGGTCGCCGCCGAGCATCTCCTTGAGCACAACCCTGAAGCCAAGCTGCGGATGCTCGGCCAGGAGCTGAACGACGAATCCTACGCCATTTGCAAGGCGGACATGCTGATCAAGGGGCAGGACATCCGCAACATCGTTGCCGGCAACACCCTGTCCGACGATGGGCACGCCGGCACGAAATTCGACTACATGCTCAGCAACCCGCCCTTCGGCGTGGAGTGGAAAAAGGTCGAGAAGGCGGTTCGGCGCGAACATGAGGAGATGGGCTTCGCCGGCCGCTTCGGCCCCGGCCTGCCGCGTATTTCCGATGGCTCGATGCTGTTTCTGCTCCACCTCGTCGCCAAGATGCGCCCGGCGCAGGAGGGCGGCAGCCGCTTCGGCATCGTCCTGAACGGCTCGCCCCTGTTCACCGGCGGCGCCGGCTCCGGTGAGTCGGAAATCCGCCGCTACATGCTGGAGAACGACCTCGTCGAGGCGATCATCGCCCTACCGACGGACATGTTCTTCAACACCGGCATCGCGACCTATGTGTGGATCGTCTCGAACCGCAAGCCGGATCACCGCAAGGGCCGCGTCCAGCTCATCGACGGCTCGGGCTTCTGGCGCAAGATGCGCAAGAGCCTCGGCTCCAAGCGCCGTGAGATGGGTGACGATGACATCGACATGATCACAAGAGTGTTCGGCGACTTCCTGGAGGGTGACCTTCTCAAACAGACCACATCTGACGGATGGCATTTTACCACCTTCAGGCGTACCGGAGAGGCAGCAGACGAAGCATCGGAGGACGGCAAGGTGGAAATCACCCCGGTCTCCCGCATCTTTCGCAACGAGGACTTCGGTTACCGCACGATCACCGTCGAGCGGCCGCTCCGCGATGAGAAGGGCAAGCCGGTGTTCGGCCAGCGCGGCAAGCAGAAGGGTTTGCTTCAGCCCGATCCTGAACTTCGTGACACCGAGAACGTGCCGCTCACCGAGGATGTCGAGGCGTATTTCCAGCGCGAGGTGTTGCCTCATGCGCCGGATGCCTGGATCGACGAGAGCAAGACGAAGATCGGCTACGAAATTCCGTTCAACCGGCAGTTCTACGTCTTTGAGCCGCCGCGCCCGCTGGAGGAGATCGATGCGGACCTTGCGGAGGTCATGGGGCGCATCTCGACGATGATCCGGGAGCTGGCGGCGTGACCAGTCAACCTTACCAGAGCTATAAGGAATCTGGCATCGATTGGTTGGAACAAGTTCCGAGCCATTGGAAGTTGACGCCGATTAAATCTCTGTTTCGAGTTGTGAACGGCGCGACGCCAAAATCAGACGTTTCTGAGTTCTGGGATGGTGGAATCGTTTGGCTGACGCCTGCCGACTTCCCAGGAGAATCGGCCCGACCTATATCGGTATCGGCACGAACCATAAGCCCCGAAGGACTGGCTAGTTGCGCTGCGACTGTAGTGCCGCCGGGTAGCATCGTGATCTCGACGCGTGCTCCTATCGGTTCGCTCGCATTTGCTGAGGTGCCACTGACCTTCAACCAAGGATGTCGAGGTCTAGTCGCTCTTCAGCCGTTGGAAATTCGGTATTTCCTCTACGCCATGGCGAATGCCCGTGTGGCGCTTAATTTGTTCGGTCGTGGGACTACGTTTCTCGAACTCTCGTCTGATGCGCTAGGCTCATTTCGCGTCTGTTCGCCGCCACTAGACGAACAGCGCGCCATCGCCGCCTTCCTCGACCGCGAGACCGCGAAAATCGACGCCCTGATTGCCGAGCAGGAGCGTCTGATTGCCCTCCTCCAGGAAAAGCGGCAGGCGGTGATCTCACAGGCGGTCACCAAGGGCCTCGATCCGACCGTCCCGATGAAGGATTCGGGGGCAGCATGGATGGGGATGGTGCCTGCTCATTGGGCAGTGACACGCTTTGGTAATCTTGTGCGCGACATTAAGGCAGGCCCATTTGGATCTGCGCTTACAAAGGATATCTATGTCCATTCCGGTTATCGCGTCTACGGACAAGAGCAGGTAATACCGGGAGATTTTTCGATCGGTGACTACTACATTGATGAGGAAAAGTATCAGGAACTGAAGAATTATGCGGTCTGTTCGGGCGATATCTTGATTAGCTGCGTGGGTACTTTCGGGAAAATCGCAATCGTTCCACCTGGCATTGAGCCTGGGATTATCAACCCAAGGCTTATCAGGGTGCGATTTCAGCCAGATGTTATGCCCGAGTATGCCCAAATCGTTCTGAAAAGTCCGATTGCTTTCAATCAGATGGCTATGTTGAGTCGTGGCGGAACAATGGACGTCATCAACATAGGGACGCTCAAAAGCCTAGTTCTGCCGATACCGAGCATGGAGGAGCAGCAAAAGATTTGCACGTTTGTGAGTTGTGCGGAACAAAGAACGCAATCCCTTGTCGATGAGGCCAGCAGAGCAATCGCTCTACTCCGTGAACGCCGCGCCGCCCTGATTTCCGCCGCCGTCACCGGCAAGATCGACGTCCGCGACGTTGCCGGAGCGGAGCCGGCCGAAGCCGCATGAGCCTGCACCAGGAGCACAAATTCGAGGACGGCATCTGCGACCGTCTTGCCGCCTCGGGGTGGCTCTACGAGAGTGACTCTTGGAGCCGCTACGATCGGGCCAGAGCGGTCTTCGTCGATGATCTGGTCTCATGGCTGCGGGAGACGCAGAAGGCCGCCTGGGAGACTCTGGAGGCCGCGCACGGGCCATCCGCCGGCACCCTCATCGCCGACCGTCTCCGCGCCGCGATGGACAAGCAGGGCACGCTCACCGTGCTGCGGCAGGGCCTCGACATCGTCGGGCTGAAGCAGTCGATCATGCTCTGCCAGTTCCGCCCGGCTCTGGCGATGAACGCGGAACTGCAAGCCTCCTACGCCGCCAATCGCCTCCGCGTCGTCCGGCAGGTTCGCTACTCGACGCAGGGCGAGCAGAGCCTCGACCTCGTGCTGTTCCTCAACGGCATCCCGGTTGCCACCGTCGAGCTGAAATCCGACTACACGCAATCGGTGCAGGACGCGATCGATCAATACCGCTACGACCGCAACCCCAAGCCACCCGGCAGCAGCAAGGCCGAGCCGCTCCTGTCCTTCCCCGGCGGCGCCCTGGTGCATTTCGCGGTGAGTAACTCCGAAGTCCACATGACGACCCGGCTTCAGGGTGCCGACACCGCGTTCCTGCCGTTCAACCAGGGGAACGATGGCGGCGCCGGCAACCCGCCGAACCCCGAAGGCGCCCCGACGGCCTATCTCTGGGAGCGCATCTGGCAGCGGGATAGCTGGCTGGAAATCCTGGGCCGCTACATCGTGCCCGTCCGCAACACCAAGCACCAGCTCAGCGGCTGGATTTTCCCCCGGTTCCACCAGCTCGACGCCACCCGCAAGCTCGTCGCATCGGTGCTCGGTGACGGGCCGGGCGGGCGCTACCTGATCGAGCACTCGGCCGGCTCCGGCAAGACGAACTCGATCGCCTGGACCGCCCATTTCCTCGCCGATCTGCACAGCGCCGCGAACGAGAAGCTGTTTGATACCGTGATCGTGGTTTCCGACCGCACCGTGCTCGACAAGCAGCTCAGGGCGGCCGTGGAAGCCTTCGAGCGGACCAAGGGCGTCGTCGCCAGCATCACCGGAGACGGCGGCAGCAAGAGCGCCGAACTGTCCGCCGCGCTCGATGCGGGCAAGAAGATCGTCGTCTGCACCATCCAGACCTTCCCGGCGGCGATCAAGGCGGCGCAGGAGCTGGCCGCGAAGGAGAAACGCCGCTTCGTGGTCATCGCCGACGAGGCGCATTCGTCCCAGACCGGCCGCACCGCGTCCGATCTCAAGCGCGTCCTGACGCCCGAGGAAATCGCCGACCTGGAGGATGGCGGCGAGTTCAGCATGGAGGATGTGCTCGCCTCCCGCATGGCCGGCCGCGCCCAGACCGGCGACGGGATCACCTATGTCGCCTTCACCGCGACACCCAAGGCGAAGACGCTGGAGCTGTTCGGCACGCGGCCCAATCCATCGCTGCCGGCGGGGCCGGAGAACCTGCCGCACGCCTTCCATCTCTACTCGATGCGGCAGGCGATCGAGGAGGGATTCATCCTCGACGTTCTCCAGAACTACACGGCCTACAAGATGGCCTTCCGCCTCACCCATAACGGCCGCGAGGTGACCGACGAGGAGGTGGAGGCCGACGCCGCCCGCAAGGGGATCATGGGATGGGTGCGCCTGCATCCGGTGAACATCGCCGCCCGTGTGCAGATCGTGGTCGAGCATTTCCGGCAGAACGTGGCGCACCTGCTCAACGGCCGCGCAAAGGCCATGGTGGTCACCGGGAGCCGCAAGGATGCCGTTAGGTGGAAGACCGCGATGGAGGCTTACATCAAGCAGCGGGGCTATCCGATCGGCCTCCTGGTCGCCTTCTCGGGCGAGGTGAATGATCCCGAGACCGGAACTGATCCGTTTACCGAGACGAACATGAACCCCGGCCTGCGCGGCAGGGACATCCGTGATGCCTTTGCGACGCCGGAGTTTTCCATCCTCCTCGTCGCGAACAAGTTTCAGACCGGCTTCGATCAGCCTCTGCTCTGCGGCATGTATGTCGATCGCAAGCTCGGCGGCCTTCAGGCGGTGCAGACGCTCTCCCGCCTCAATCGGTCTTTCCGTGACGCGACGAGTGTGAAGGACACCACTTACATCGTCGATTTCGTCAATGAGCCTGCGGACATCCTGAAGGCGTTCCAGACCTACTACACCACGGCCCAGCTCGCCGACGTGAGCGACCCGAACCTCGTCCTCGATCTGCGGAACAAGCTCGACACGGCCGGCGTGTATGACTGGTTCGAGGTGGAACGTGTCGCCGCCGTCACGGTGAACCCCAAGGCCACCCAGGGCCAGCTCGACGCCGCCATAGGCCCGGTGAGCAATCGCCTTCTGACCCGCTACAAGACGGCCGCCAAGACCGCCAAGGATGCCCCGAAGGGCTCTGCGGCCGCCCAGGAGGCCAAGGACGAGAAGGAGGCCCTCGTCCTGTTCAAGCGTGACCTGGGGAGCTTCGTCCGGGCCTATGAGTTCCTGAGCCAGATGTTCGATTACGGGAACACCGACTACGAGAAGCTCTACGTCTTCGCCAAGCTCCTGCTCCCGCTGCTCGACTACGGCCGCGAGCGTGACGGGATCGACCTCTCGGCCCTTCGCCTGACCCACCACAAGATGCGCGACCTGGGGCAACAGAAACTCAACCTCGATCCCGAGAGCGGTGATACGCTCAAGCCCATGACCGAGGCCGGATCGGGGCAGGTGCAGGACAAGCAGAAGATACGCCTGCGGGAACTCATCGAGGCGCTGAACGATCTCTTTGAGGGCGACATCACAGACGGCGACAAGGTCAGCTACGTCGATAGCGTGATCAAATCAAAGATGCTGGAATCAGGGGCATTACAGGCTCAGGCAAGAGCGAACACCAGGGAGCAATTCGCCAATTCGCCGAACCTTCATGATGAACTGCTCAGCGCCATCATGGATGCATTCGGCGCCCACCAGGAGATGAGCAAGCAGGCGATGAATTCGGACGATGTCCGTGCTCGTATTCTTTCCACCTTGCTCGGACCAGGACGGCTCTGGGAGGCTTTGCGGGCGCAGGCTTAGCTACGTGGCTATTGGAAAAAGTGCAGGAAATATCTGGAGATTTATTGGGATACTATATCTAGCGCGTTGAAAACGAATATGACGCTAAATCGTGGGATGCGTGCTCTTGGGCCGGAGCATCGCTGCGGGTAAGTTGCTTGTTTTCGTGTCTTCTGATCCCTGTGCGGAGGTCCAGTCAGCCTTCCACCCTGGGATAGCCATAGCTGGTCAATCGGTGCCGCTATGAGAGGCCCTAAGGTTGGTCTTTAGGTTGAGGTATAATGATGATAATCAATACCTTAGACTCTCCGAAGAGATCCCCTGAGATATCCGGAGAGCAACGTCCGGTAACTCAGAACGAAAGTTGATGACAGACCATTCTTCATTTTTCGCGAGACCCGCGCCGTGGGCGCCTGCCGATCTTAACGAGGCAACCCGGCTTTCGTTAACCTCCATCGCCGCCAGCACCAGAGCCCAGGCTGTCGTTGCCCGACTTGTTGAACTCGTCGTTGCACAGGAACGCTCTGGAGGCCGCAAGAACCAGCGCAGGGCGGCAGGGCTTGATAAGCTCTCGAATGCCCTGGGAGCCGTCCTGGGCGGCGTCTTGCGGCCCTGGAGCCGCTCTACGCCCCGCTGGGTCTATCACCTCGTCGGGCGGTCGGCGTTCACTGGCGAGAGGATCGGAGCGCGGCAATTCCAGACCGCCATATCGGGCTTGAAGGCGGCAAACCTTATCGAGGTTGTGCCGGGCTTCTCCACGACGGATGATTTCGACGGCGGCGATCCGATCCTGCGGTTCGGCCGAGCGACCCGATTCCGCCCCACGGCGGCCTTGCTCGACCTTGTGGAGGCCCATGGCATCACGCCCCAGGGCATCGTCGAGGATTTCCTCGATGTCTTCCCAGAGGAGCCCCCAAGCGTCCCCGATCCGGTCATCCTGCGGCCGCTGAAGCCGCCCCGCCGCAAAGGTGTGCAGAAGCCGCCCGTGGCGGCCGTCAGGCTTGATCCGAACGACGATCTCGTCCGGCATTTCGTCGGCGAGGTGAACTCGTTCAACAAGTTCGTCTCCAAGTTCGATGTGCGGGGATGTCGTCCGCCCCGTTGGTATCGGACCTTCACCGAAGACTTCAAGCACGGCGGCCGTTGGATTGCCGCCGGCAATGAGGGCAACTACCAGCGCCTGCCGCAGTCTCAGCGGTTGATGATCACGATCGACGGCTCTGAGGTTGTGTCCCTGGATGTTTCCGCCTCGCACCTCTCGATCATGCGTATCCATCCGGTGTGAACCGCCTGCCGGTACGGCAAGGAGGCGTGCATAAGAGCGCTGCTACGAGCTGATTCATGGTAAGGGGCGGCGGGCGGATGGAGATTATCACGGGGGTAGAGCGCCGGCGCCGCTGGCGGGATGAGGACAAGCTTCGGATTGTGGCGGAGGCTGAGGCGCCGGGTGCGGTGTTTGCGCTGGTTGCGCGGCGGCACGCGATTTCGAGAGGGCAATTGTGGAAGTGGCGCGGTCAGGTTCGGCGTGGTGAGTTGGTGCCGGTGCCGATGGTACCGGAATTCATTCCGGTGCGGGTAATGGCGAGTGCGGCACTGTCGATGCCGCGGGCGGCAGGCAAGTCAGCTTCGGTGAACGACGCGAGCGTTGATCCGATGTCGCAGAGGCGAGCCACGCGATGCGATGCGAGCCGGATCGAGATCGTGCTGCCGGACGGGACGTGTGTTCGGGTTGATGATGGAGTTGGGGTTGCCGCCTTGCGTCGGGTGCTGACGGCGGTGCGGCGGTGATCCCGGTCTCGGCCGGTGTGCGGGTCTGGCTGGCGTCGGGGCATACGGATATGCGCCGCGGGATGAAGGGGCTCGCGTTGCAAGTGCAAGAAGGTCTGGGACGGGAGCCGTTCTGCGGGGATGTTTTTTTCTTTCGCGGACGCGGCGGGTCGCTGGTCAAGGCGATCTGGCACGACGGCGTGGGGATGTCGCTGTATTCGAAACGCCTTGATCGAGGGCGGTTTATCTGGCCGCAGACTGCGGACGGCGTTGTGTCCCTCACCGCTGGTCAGATCGGTTATCTTCTGGAGGGGATCGACTGGCGAAATCCACAACAAACCTGGCGGCCGCAAGCGGCCGGGTAGGCGCGAAGATTCTGGGGAAAATCCTGGTCCAGAGCGGATTTCTGTAGCGAAACCCTGGAAATTCGTGATTCTATACGGGGCATGGATCTCGATCCTTCGACCCTGCCGAATGATATCGCTGCGCTGAAGGCGATCATTCTGGGCGACCGTGCTCGGCGGTCCGATACCGCAGCGTATATCGCGCATCTGAAGCTGCAGATCGAGAAGCTCAAGCGTGCGCTCTACGGCCCCAAGGCGGAACGCACGGCGCGGCTGCTTGATCAGATGGAACTGGAACTCGAAGATCTCGAGACCACCGCGACCGAGGACGAACTCCGCGCCGAGCAGGTGGCCGCGAAGGCCAAAACCACGACTGTCGCCGGCTTCACTCGCAACCGCCCATCACGCCAACCCTTCCCCGAACACCTGCCACGCGAGCGGGTTGTGCTGCCAGGTCCGACCCAGTGCGCCTGCTGCGGTGGATCGCGGCTCGCCAAGCTCGGGGAGACGGTGACCGAGACACTGGAATCCATCCCCCGCCAATACAAGGTGATCCAGCATGTGCGGGAGAAATTCACCTGCCGCGATTGTGAGAAGATCAGCCAGGAACCAGCACCCTTCCACACCATTCCACGCGCTTTTGCCGGTCCCGGCCTGCTCGCGATGATCGCCTACGATAAATTCGGCCAGCATCAGCCGCTGAACCGTCAATCTGAACGGTTCGCACTGGAAGGCATCCACCTCAGCGTCTCGACCCTGGCCGATCTGATTGGTGCTACCTGCGTGGCGCTGGAGCCGGTGTTCAAGCACATCGAGACGATGGTGTTCGCGGGTGCGCGCCTGCATGGCGACGACACCACCGTGCCGGTGATGGCACGAGGGCAGACCGATACGGCGCGCGTGTGGGTTTATGTGCGTGATGATCGGCCGTTCGGCGGATCGGGTTCCCCCAGCGCGGTGTTCTACTATTCACGTGACCGCGCCGGCGTTCATCCGCAAACCCATCTCGCCGGATACCGCGGCATATTCCAGGCCGATGCCTATGGCGGCTACAACAAGCTCTACGAGTTGAACCGATCTCCTGGACCGATCATCGAGGCGGCGTGCTGGTCGCACGCCCGACGAAAATTCTTCGAGCTGGCCGATATCGCGCGGAACGCGAAGCGCAAGGCCCAGGGTAAGACCCCCGCCTTCGTGGCGCCGATGGCCTTGGCCGCGGTGCAGCGCATCGACGCGCTGTTCGAGATCGAGCGGGAGATCAACGGTCAGTCACCCGCTGAACGCCTGGCGGTGCGCCAGCAACTCGGCGCCCCGCTCGTCGCTGAACTCGAGATCTGGATGCGCGCCGAGCGCGCCAAACTCTCACGCCACAACGATGTGGCGAAGGCGATCGACTATATGCTGAACCGTTGGTCATCATTTACCCGGTTCCTGACCGACGGGCGGATTTGTCTCAGCAATAACGCGGCCGAACGTGCCCTACGCACCCTTGCTCTGGGCAGAAAATCCTGGCTATTCGCCGGCTCCGATCGCGGTGGTCAAAGGGCCGCCATGTTGTACAGCCTGATCACGACGGCAAAGATGAACAACGTCGACCCACAGGCATGGCTCGCCGACATCCTCGCGCGCATCGCCAGTCATCCAGTCGCCAGCATCGAGAAATTGATGCCATGGAACTGGACACCGCAATCCTGGGCCCTGGCCGCCTGATCGTGCAGACCAATAAAATCCACCACGTCTTCACGATTGACCGTGTCGCCAGGGACCTCGGCGAGGATGAGGAGTGGCTCGCGGACATCGCCAATGAGATGGAACCCGAAGACGGCCTGATCTGGGTTTACAACCTCAGCGACGGCGGCGTCATAGCCTTCACCGACTTTGGTATCGAAAATCTGCGCGAGCTCATCCTGATCCACCGAGATAGAGCCAAATAGACTCGTCCGCGGCTCTGACCGGATGGGTACGATCATGCTCGGGCTTGCCGGGCAGGAGCTGCCCTCTGGTGATCCCTATGCCTTAGGTGGCATCCCCAGGGCGGTCATGAAGCATCTCGTCGTTGTCACGGCAGGGAACGGGACGCTGCCGAGCCGATGGCCTGCGGACACCCCGCCGGAAATCACTGAGACGCTTATTGAGGATGCGGCTGCGGCCCTGTTGGCGGCATATCCCTTCATGGCTGAGCCGTGGCGGCTGATCCCGTCCGATGGTGACCCCAAGCGGGCACGTCGTCTTTTCGTTCATAGCCTTATGGGAATTGAGGCGAGGGCGATCACCTTCGCCATGCTGCTGCTCCAACGCGAGGGCATTCTGGCTCTGCCTGTTCATGACGAGTTGCTTGTCCGGGCAGACGCGGCGGAGGCCGGCCGTGCGATGCTTACCAGGGGATACCGCACCGTCGCCAAGATTGAACCGCTGATCAAGGAGACGCGGCGGGGCTGAAGGGTAGCGGCTGGAAGCTCGCGCAAGGGGGCGGTTTGCCGGGATGAACAGGGGAGCAATCTGATCCCGAATCCGCCCTCGTTGTGCCACGAAGGGCTTGATGCTTGATCCAAACGAGTGATACAAACAGCCCCTGTTGGAAGTCGGTTAAATAATTGAAATACCGACGATTTCAGGTGTTCACCAGGGGTTCCCGCTACCCGCTCCAGCCTCCGTTCGTTGGTTGCATTGACGTCCCGTCAATCTTCACGCAGGTGAGACAGGGCGCTTCGTTCGGTTGTGCCGGGCTGCGCGTGTATCTCGCGGGGGTCACGTGGTCATGGGCATTCCAGCATACGACGCTCTCATGCAGCCGCTTCTTGAGCATTGCGCCGAGCGGGTCTGGTCGATGCGTGACCTGATCGAGCGCATATCGGACGATCTTGGCCTGAGCGCGGCCGAGCGGGCGGAGCAAATTCCAAGCGGCGGTGTTACGATCATCGCCAGCCGCGTCCACTGGGCGAAGACCTATCTGAAGCAGGCGGGCCTCGTCGAACAGCCGAAGCGTGGACTGGTGACCATTTCAGCCAAGGGGCGCGCATTGCTCGACCGTCCGGATGGGCGGCCGGTCACGCTCGACATGTTGCGGGCAGACCCAGTGTTCCAAGCTTTCCTCGCCCGGACAAAGCCTCGCAAATCCGGGCGAAGCGGCGGTGCGGATTCTGCCGAAGCTCAACTTCCGGTGGTCTCGCCGGTGTCCGAAACGCCGGAGGAACTGATCGAACAGGCCGCCGGAACGCTTGCCGAGGCGCTGCGAGAAAGCCTCCTGGCGCGCATCCTCGAAGCGACACCGTCGTTTTTCGAGCGCATGATCATCGATCTGCTCCTCAAAATGGGATACGGCGGCTCGCGTCTTGAGGCCGGCGAACAACTCGGTCGTTCGGGAGATGGCGGGGTCGATGGGGTCATCCGGGAGGATCGACTCGGGCTCGACCGCATTTACCTTCAGGCCAAGCGCTATCAGCCGGGGAACACGATCGGCAGTGAAACGGTTCAGGCGTTTCTCGGTGCGCTTGTCAATTACGGTGCCCAGAAGGGAGTGCTGATCACGACGTCGGGCTTTTCGAAAGCAGCAAGGGACAAGGCGGCGCAGTCCGGGCATTTGCGCCTCATCCTGATCGACGGAGACGAACTGACTCGTCTGCTGATCCGTTTTGGTGTCGGCGTCCGGGTGGCGAGCGTCGTCGAGATCAAGAAGATCGATCTCGACTATTTCGATGAAAGCGAGCCGGAGTAGCGTCTTTCGCTCCACCCGTGCGGTCCGCTGTTCACAGCGTCACGCTTCGGTTCAGGGCATGATCCGCCCTCGTCACCCGCCGCTGTGCGACAGCGCGCAGATGCGGATCGTCCGCTGCGTTGCGGTGCGGATCGGCCGGCACCTCGCCGCGTCAACCGTCAGGCCATAGGGCAGCAGGGCCGGCGTGGCGCCCGCCACGGGCAGGTTGGTCAGCAGAAACGCCGGTGCTGCGGCGTCGATCAGCCGGCGAACGACACGCTGCTCCGCCGGATCGGTGGCAAGCTCGGCGAGATTGACGAACCGGTTTCCCGGCGCCGCCAGCCGCATCGCAACGAAGCCGATCGGCGCGCCGCGCATCAGCACCACCGCGCCCGTCGGCAGTGCCGGCTGCCGTCCCTGCACGAGATGCTGGCCATAGGCGATCCGGCCCCAGCCCATCGGCTTGGTCACCGCGAGGCAGACCAGCAGGATCGCCAGTGTCAGCCTCGTCGTCGCGCGGGCGGGCAGCCATCGCCGCAGCGCCGTCGCCACCATGATGCCGGTGCAGACTTCCAGCGGCAGCGCATAGCGCAGGATCGAGAACAGCGGCAGCCAGGTCAGGTACGACGTGATCAGAAACCACCACAGCGCCCGCGCTGGCGGCGGCAGCGGCGCCATGCGCCGCCGCAACGCTCCGATGAGCGGTGCCGCGGCCGAGGTCACGGCGGCGAGCCAGGCCAGCGCGAAGCGCGGATCGCGCAGTTTCATATCGGTGACGATGAAGCTGCGCCCCTCGATCCAGTAGAACGGATAAGCGATCCACTGCATCGGCGATCGTGGCAGGAACCGCGTGTCCCGCGGGTCTAGATGCGGGGCGAGCGGCGCGTGGAACAGGTGGCCGAGCAGCGGGAAGAGCGGATCGTGGAAATGCCGCCACAGCAGCACGCCCCACCAGCCATATCCGAGCGCGAAAGCGAGCGTTGCCGCCAGCGCGAACCGCCAGGCATTGCCCAGTACCTCGCGCGGCGCCGGCGCCATGATCACAATTGCGCCCGCGAGCGGCACCACGAAGATCACCGCCGTCAGCTTCAGCGCGATGGCAAGGCCGCACAGGCCGCCCGCGATCGCGGCGGCGTGGCGCCACCGACCGACAATGGCGAGCAGCGCCGGCAGCACCACGCAGCCGGTCAGGATGTCGTCGAATGTCGTGCCGATTTCCGAGAGCGTCGTCGCCCCGGTCAGCCCGATCAGCGCTGCGAAGACCGCCCCCCACCGATCCTCGATCAGCGTCGCCGCGAGACGGAACACGATGAAGGCGAGACATCCGAAGGGCAGCCCGGCGCACAGCGCCAACAGCCGCGGCGCGTGGTCGAACAGCGCAGTCCGCGCCAGCAGATAGGGCATGTCCTGCAACGGGTTCAGATAACCCTGGAACCCGGCGGCGAAATAGTCGAGCCCGAGCCGCCCGTGCAGCGCCGCGAAGGGCGCGTAGAGGTGATAATTCTGCAAGTCCCAATTGGCATCGGTGCGGTAGGCGAGGGAGAGCAGCGCGCCGATGACAAGGCAGAAAACGAGTTCGGCGATCCGGCGCGGCGCAACCCCACGCACCGCCGCCGCGCGGCTGGGCCGGGGTCCCGCCGTGGGCGATGTCGAATTGCCATGCATGATGTCGTCATACATGAGACGTGGTCGCCGATCTATATCCGCGTGCGACGCTTTGCGTCCTTCGCCGAGCGAGAGAGTAGGACAATATTCCTAGAACGCTTTCCGATCCTGATGGATCGGATGATGCTCTATCATACTGATGAACCGAGCATCTTTATCCGATCAGATGGGATCATCTGATCGGATGATGCTCTAGGATTTTATCCCCAATCGCCGATCTGCGCCGCCCGCGCCCGGCGGGCAACGAAGCCGGCCCAGGCGCCAAAGGGGATCAGCGGCGCGAACACAACAACCGGCTTCCAGCCCGTCGCGGCGCCGAGAAACCCGATGACGACAAGCCCGCCGAACGCCGCGAACCCCCAGTAAACCAGGGCGATCAACCGCGGATCGACCCCGGCGCGGTGCGCCACCTGATAGAGATGCCCGCGATGCGCGCGGGCCAGGTTTTTCCCCGCCAGCGCCCGCCGCGCCAGGGTGAACGCGACATCGAGCAGCACGCCCGAGAGCAGCAGCGGCACCACCAGGAACGAGAGCTGCACGTCCTGGTAATGCGTCGCGGCAATGCCGAGCACCGCCAGCATGAAGCCGCAGAACTGGCTGCCGACATCGCCCATGAAAATCCGCGCGCGCGGCCAGTTGAACGGCATGAACCCGGCGACCCCGCCCGCCAGCAGCAGCGCCGTGGTGTAGACGAAGAAGCCGCCATGCAGCCCCGCGATCGCGGCGAGGAACAGGCAGGTCACCAGCGTGGTGCCGGCCGCGAGCCCGTCCAACCCGTCGATGAAGTTCATCGCGTTGGTGACGAACAGGATCCAGCCGAGCGACAGCACCGGCCCCGCGGCGCCGAGTGCCACCCCGCCGATCAACGGCAGATCGAACCGCACCGCCGAAATCCCCGACCCCACCGCCACCAGTGCCGCGGCGAACTGCGCGCCGAGCTTCACCGCGAAGGGAAAATCCCGCAAATCGTCGAGCAGCGACACCGCTGCGATCAGCACGGCCGCCGCGATCACCCGAGAAACACCGGCGCGGCCAGCCGCGAGACATGCCCATAGCGGTACAGCAGCACGATGCCGAGCAGAAACGCGCTGACAATGCCGACCCCGCCGGCCTTTGGCATCACCTTCGTATGGGCCTTGCGCGCGTCCGGCCGGTCCGGCACGCCGATGGCGATCATCAGCCGCACGACGAAGCCCGAAAACAGCGCAAGCCCGGCGAACAAGGCGAGGTGCCGCGGCAAGGCCAGCGAGGCGATGCCGGTATGGGGAAAATACGAAACCGTGTTCATGCGGCGCTATCCATGAACGAAGTTCGGCGCCGCATCAATCAGGCCCGCCTACCCGGCGTTTGCGGTGGCAGCGCCTGGCATGAAGGCCGCGCCGGCCTCGCGCAGGAAGCCGAGCAGCGCGGCCGAGGCCGGCATCATCGTCCGCTCCGCGAGATGCACGGCGAACCACTGGCGGATCACCGGCGTGCCCCTGATATCGAGCCGGGTCAGCCGGCCATCGCGCAATTCGGCGTCGATCGTGTGCGCCGAGAGAAAGGCGATGCCGAGCCCGGCCATCACCGCCTGCTTGATCGTCTCGTTGCTGCTGATCTGCATGCCAAGGCGCGGCGCGATGCCGGCGGCGGCGGCATAGGCCTCCATCAGCCGCCGCGTGCCGCTGCCCGCCTCGCGCGTCAGCATCACCTCGGCGTTCAGCTCCTCCGGCGGCACGTCCCGTCGCCCCGCGAGCCGATGGCCGGGCGGCGCGATCACCACATGCGGATGATCGCCGATCAGGTCGGCGATCACCTTCATGTCGGTCGGCGGCCGCCCCATGATCGCGAGGTCGACATCGTGCTGCGCGAGGCCGGTGATGATCTCGTCCCGGTTGCCCACCGTCAGCCGCAATTCGATGCCCGGATGCGCCGCGGCAAAGGCGGCGAGGGCGCGCGGCGCGTAATATTTCGCCGTGCTGATGATGCCGACATGCACCGCCCCGCGCTCGGCCCCGCTCAGCGCCGCGATGCCCGCCTCGGTCTCCCGCAGCACCGCCTCGATCCGCGCCGCGGCCTCCGCGACCAGCCGTCCGGCCGCCGTCAGCGCCATGCTGCCGGTCGAGCGCTCGGCCAACGGCACGCCCAGCTGGTCCTCCGCCGCCTTGATCTGCAGCGTCACCGCCGGCGGCGAAACGTGCAGGTCGCCGGCCGCCCGCGTCACCGAACCGTGCCGGCCGAGTGCCGCCACGGCGCGCAACTGGCGAAGCGTGATATTCAACATTTCTCCAAAGTAACGCTTAATTTTCATTCGAGCAAATTAAGCATTCCAAATTTTTGCGCCGCCGCTGTCCTGCGTTATGGCGGGCGGAGATTTTGGATGCGGTTGATGCTCGGGAGCAGGGATGCGGCAGTTCGACGTGATCATTCTGGGCGCCGGCGCCGCCGGGCTGATGGCCGCGATCGCCGCCGGCCGGCGCGGCCGCAGCGTGCTGGTGCTCGACCATGCGCCCGAACCCGGCCGCAAGATCCTGATTTCCGGCGGCGGGCGCTGCAACTTCACCAACATCCACACCGCGCCCGACCGCTTCTTCTCGGAAAACCGCCGGTTCTGCGCCTCGGCGCTGGCCGGGTTCGGGCCGCGCGATGTCCTCGCCATGATCGTGTCCCACCGCATCGCCTGGCATGAAAAGACGCTCGGCCAGCTCTTCTGCGACGGGTCGGCCCGCGCCATCGTCGCCATGCTGCTCGCCGAATGCGCCGCCGCCGGCGTCGAGATCCGCACCGGTTGCACCATCACCGAGGTCGGCGGCGCGCCGGGCTTCCGCCTCGCCACCTCGGCCGGCCCGTTCGCCGCCGGATCGCTGATTCTCGCCACCGGCGGCCTGTCGATCCCGAAACTCGGCGCAACCGGCTTCGCTCACGATCTCGCCGCCCGCTTCGGCCTGCGCATCGTCAAGCCGCTTCCGGCGCTGGTGCCGCTGGTGCTGGAGGGCGAGGAGCGCGCCCGCGCCACCCCGCTGGCCGGCGTCTCGCAGCCGGTCGTCGCCGCCTGCGGCCGCGCCCGCTTCCGCGAGGCCATGCTGTTCACCCATCGCGGCCTGTCCGGCCCCGCCATCCTTCAGGTCTCGACTGCCTGGCGCGCCGGCATGGAAATCGGCATCGACCTGCTGCCCGACGAAAGCCCCGACTTCCTGCTCCGCCGCAAGCGCGAGGCGCCGAAATCCGCGCTGCGCACCCTGCTCGGCGGGGTGATGCCGCAGCGCATGGCGGACGCATTCCTGCCCGCCACTCTGCCGCCCGGCCCGATCGCCGCGCTGGCCGATCGCGCGCTGCTTGATCTCGCCGCCCGGCTCAAATCCTGGACAATCGTGCCCGCCGGCACCGAGGGCTACGCCAAGGCGGAGGTCACCGCCGGCGGGGTGGACACGGCGGATCTGTCGCAGCGCACCCTGGCCGCAACGCGCGTGCCTGGCCTGTTCGTGGTGGGCGAGGCGGTGGATGTCACCGGCTGGCTGGGCGGCTACAATTTCCAGTGGGCCTGGGCCAGCGGCTGGGCCGCCGGCAGCGCGGCCTGACCGGAAGGATCAGCCCGGCGTCGTTCAGGCGGTCACCCGCGCCGGCCCGCCGAGGATCGGCGCATTGCCCGCCCCGAGGATCGGCGCATTGCCCGCCCCGAGGATCGGCGCATTGCCCGCGCCGGTAATCGTCGCCCGGCCCAGCGCCGGTGCCGTCTTGGGGCCGGCATCCGCCGCCGAACCGGCGGCGGCCGGGTCGGCGCGGCGCGGCGCGGGCTTGCGGGCGGGAGTGTGGGCGGCGGCGAAGGCGCGCAGATCGGCGGCGACGCGGTCGAGCACCCCGGCCCAGTCCCCCTGGGTCGTCTGGCGATAGATCCGCATGCCCGGATACCAGGGCGAGTCCGCGCGGTCCTGCATCCAGCGCCAGCACCCGTCCCGCCGCGACAGCATCCAGACCGGCGTGCCCAGCGCGCCGGCGAGATGCGCCACCGAGGTATCCACCGCGATCACGAGGTCGAGTTGCTCGACCAGCGCCGCGGTGTCGGCGAAATCCGTCACCTCGCCCATGAGATCGACCGCCTCCAGCGCCGCCGGCAGCCCCGTGCGGTCCTTCTGCAGGTTGTAGAACCGCACCCCCCCGATGCCCGCGAGCCGGGCGAGCAGCGCGGGATCGCCGATCGAGCGCCGCCGGTCGATCACCTCGCAATTGATGTCGTCGGGCCTTGAGCCACCGGCCCAAACCAGGCCGACCCGCAGCTTCGCCTCATCCCCGACCCGCGCCGCCCAGTCCGCCCGCAGCGCATCGGGCGGGGCGAGATAGGGGATGGTCGCCGGAATCGTCTCGATCGTGGTGCCGAACAGCCAGGGCAGGCTCATCAGCAGGGCGTGCATGTCGGCCCGCGGCGTAGCACTGCCGCGCGCGACAACCTCGGCGACGCCGTCCATGCCCCGCACCAGCCGTGCCAGTTCCGGCGGAACCTCCAGCACCACCTCCGCCCCGCGCGCGGCGACCAGCGGCGCATAGCGGACGAATTGCAGCGTGTCGCCCAGCCCCTGCTCGGCGACGAGCAGGATGCGGCGGCCGGCCAGATCCTCTCCCCGCCACGCGGGGCCGGCCTCGGCGGCAACCGGTTCGCGCCCGCGCCATTCGTGCTCGGCCCAGCCGCGCCGGAAATCGCCCGCCGCCAGCAGGGTGAGCGAAAGATTGTAGCGCCAGGTCGCGTTGCCCGGCTCCAGCCGATAACAGCGCTCGTGCATCACCAGCGCCGCGCCGACCTCGCCGAGGCAATGCAGCGCGTTGGCGAGATTGTTCAGCACGCCGGCATGCAGCGGGCTACGCGCCAGCGCCTCGCCATAGACCCGCGCCGCCTCGCTGAATTCGCCGAGATCGAAATGCTTGCCGCCGAGGCAGATCAGCGCATCGATATTCTCCGGCAATTGCGCGACGCCTTCGAGTGCCATCGCCTTGGCCTGCTCGAACAGGCCGAGCTGCCGCAGCGCCTCGGCCATGCCGCAATAAGCGAGCCCGAGCCGCGGCGCGGCGCGCACGCAGGCAAGATAGGCCTCGATCGCCTCTTTCGGCCGGCCCGACAGCTGCAGCGCGTTGGCGCGGTTCAGCAACGCCTCCGGCTGGGCCGGCGCCCGTTCGAGGCAGGCGGCGAAGAGGGCGGCGGCCTCCTCGTGACGTCCCGCGGCAACGGCCTGATTGCCGGCCTCGAACATCTGTCTGGCGTGTGCATCCATCGGCGGGGACCCTCTTGGTCGTCGAGCCTCGGACCCTCGCATGAAAAGTTTAACGCGGGGTTTCCGGCGCGACCTCCGCCTGCCTGATCCAGCCGGATTCGCCCTGCTGCCAGTAGGTCAGCGCGTGGCCGGCGGCGCGCGCCGCCTTCCAGCGCGTCCGCGCCGCCGCCACCGCGTCCGGATCGTTGCCGTCGAACAGGTCGAACACCCGCTCGAAACCCTCCAGCGCCGCCGTCGCCCCATCCACCAGAAACAGGAACCGCGCGCCGTTCGGCACATCCTCGCCGGTGGTCAGCCAGATCGGCTGCGCCGCGCCATGACCCATCGCCGCGGTGCCGTGGGGCAGCCAGTCCACCCCCGGCGCGCGCCAGAGGGCGGCGTCCAGCGCCTCGATCCGGGCGGGATCGGTGCCGCGCACCACCGCTCGTGCGCCGGCGGCGAGGGTGCGGGCGAGCAGGGCGGGCAGGGCGGCGTCCAGCCCGGTGCGCGTCAGGTGGTAGAAGCCGACCTGCGCCATCGTCTTACGCGCGCCATCGTCTCATTCGATGACGATGCGCGGCCCGCGCGCCGTCCCGGCGCCATCGAGCCCCGCCGCCACCGCATCGGCCACCGCGGCGAAGGCGCGCCCGGCCTCGCTCTCCGGCGCGCTGGCAGCGATCGGCGTGCCGGCATCCGAGGTCTCGCGGATCGGCGCCAGCAGCGGCACCGCGCCAAGGAAGGGCACGCCGAGCCGCACCGCCTCGGCCTCGGCGCCGCCATGGCCGAAAATATCGGTCCGGGTGCCGCAATTCGGGCAGCAGAAGAAGCTCATGTTCTCGACCACGCCCAGAATCGGCACCCGCACCTGACGGAACATCGAGATGCCGCGCCGCGCATCGAGCAGCGAGATGTCCTGCGGGGTGGAGACGATGACCGCGCCGGCGAGCTTCAGCCGCTGGGCGAGGGTGAGCTGCACGTCGCCGGTGCCGGGCGGCAGGTCGAGCACCATCACATCCAGCTCGGGCCAGGCCACCTGCGTCATCAGCTGGGTCAGCGCGTTGAGCACCATCGGCCCGCGCCAGACCATCGCGGTTTCCTCCTCGACGACATGGCCGATCGAGATCGCCTTCAGCCCCCAGGCCTCGATCGGCACCAGCTTGTTGCCCGCCATCTCTGGCTTGCCCTTCGTGCCGAGCATGCGCGGCAGCGAGGGGCCGTAGATATCGGCATCGAGCAGGCCGACCCGCTTGCCCTGCCGCGCCAGCGCCACCGCGAGATTGACTGCGACGGTCGATTTCCCGACCCCGCCCTTGCCGGAGGCGACCGCGACGATCGACCCCACCTGGCCGAGCAGCGTGCCGGGTTCCTGCGCCTGCGTCTGGGCTTGCGGCTGCGGGGCGGCGGCGCGCGGGGCGGTGAACATCACCGTCGCGTTGCGCACGCCCGGCATCGCGGCGAGATCGGCCTCCAGCGCCCGGCGCATCGGTTCCTGCCGCGCGGCATCCGCCTTCGCCACCATCAGCGCCACCTGCACCAGCCCCTCGCGGGTGGCGACGCTGTCCACCATGCCGGCGGGAATGCCCGCGCCCTCCGCCGTGCGGAAGGCGCCGATGCGCGCGCGCACCGCAGTTTCATCTATCGCAGCCATGATTCTGTCCTTGTCAGCCTCTGGGTCAGCCTGTGGTCGGGTTTACGCCACGCCGGCGCGTTGGGAAATCTGCCCGCGCAGCAGCGCCGGATCGCTCACCGGCAGCGAGCAGGTCTGGGCGCGGCAGACGAAGGCGGCGGGTTCGGCGGCGCTCTTGCCATGCGCCGGGTGGCCCTCCGGCAGCGCGGCGGCGTCGCCCACCGGCAGCACCACCACCGCCGGGTCGAACTGGGCGAGGGCGGCGCGATGCAGTGCCGCGAAGCGCGGATCGGCCGCATCGCCGAGGATGACCACACTGGCGCCTTCCTCCAGCAGCGCCGCCGCGGCAAGCAGGGTGGGGAAGGCGGACAGCGCCCGCCGCTCGCCGGTATGCGAGGCGATCAGCGCCGCCGCCGCGTCGCGATGCGCCGGATTGCCGGTCAGGTGATGCAGGATCGCCAGAGCCTCGGCGAACAGGCCGGCGCCGGACGGCGTCGCGTTGTCGAACGAGGCGCGGGGGCGGATGGAGCCGGGCAGGTCGGCCGCGTCCGCGGCGGTGAGATACAGCCCGCCCTGGCCGTCGCCGAAAGCGGCGAGCGTCGCCGCGGCGACCCGCTCCGCCTGGTCGAGATAGGCGCCGCGCCCGGTCGCCTGGTAGAGAGCAAGGGTGGCGCGCAGCATCGCCGCCTGGTCGTCGAGCAGGCCGGAGGCCGAGATCTTGCCCCGGCGGATCGCATGGTCGAACCGCCCATCGGCGCGGCCGAGCAGGGCGGTGACGGCGCCGTGCGCGGCGATGGCGAGATCGAGCCAGTCCGGCCGGGCGAACACCGCGCTCGCCCGCGCCAGGGCGGCGATGGCGAGGCCGTTCCAGTCGGCCAGGATCTTGTCGTCCCAGCCGGGGCGGACCCGGCCTTCGCGGGCGGCGAACAGGCGGGCGCGCAGGGCGGCGAGGCGCGCCTCGGTTTCGGGGTGTTCGGGATGCGTCGCACGGGTGAGGATCAGCTTGCCCTCCCAGTTGCCGGCGGCGGGGCAGGGGTAGTGATCCTCGAACAGCGCCATGTCCGCCCCGAGCACGGATGCGATCTCCTCGCGCGTCCAGACATAGAATTTGCCTTCCTCGCCCTCGGAATCCGCATCCTCCGAGGCGGCGAAGGCGAGCGTGCCGTCGGGCGCGGGGTCGTGCTTCGCCCGCATGTCCCGCCGCAGCCACTCGACCAGCTCCTCGGCGCGGGCGGCGAGCAGCAGGTCCGGCTCGGCGGCATGGGCGAGGGCGAGCAGGTCGAGCAGCTGCGCGTTGTCGTAGAGCATCTTCTCGAAATGCGGCACCAGCCAGCTTTCATCGGTGGCGTAGCGGGCGAAGCCGCCGCCGAGATGGTCGCAGATGCCGCCCTGCGCCATCCGCGCGAGCATCAGCGCCACCACCGCGCCCGCCTCGTGCCGGCCGGTGCGGGCGTATTCGCCCCAGAGGAAGCGGAAGATCGGCGCGTTGGGGAATTTCGGCGCGCCGCGCAGCCCGCCCTCCTCCCAGTCCACCATGCCGAGGAACCGCTCGGTCACCGCCGCGAGATCGCCGGGGGCGATCGGCGCGCCGGGCTTCAGCTCGGCATGGGCGGCGATGCGCCTGAGCAGCGAGGCGCCGCTGCGGGCGAATTTCTCGCCGTCCTTCCTCCAGGCGTCGGCGACCATTTCCAGCACCTGCCGGAACGAGGGCCGGCCCCAGCGCGGCTCGGGCGGGAAATAGGTGCCGCCGAAGATCGGTGCGCCATCCGGCGTCATGATCACGGTGAGCGGCCAGCCGCCCTGCTCGCCCATCGCCTGCACCGCGGACATGTAGATGCCGTCGATATCCGGCCGTTCCTCGCGATCGACCTTGATGTTGACATAGAGCCGGTTCATCAGCGCCGCCGTCGCCGTGTCCTCGAAGCTCTCATGCGCCATCACGTGGCACCAGTGGCAGGCGGCATAGCCGATCGAGAGCAGGATGAGTTTTTTCTCCGCCCGCGCCGCGGCCAGCGTCGCGTCCGACCACATCTGCCAGTGCACCGGATTGTCGGCGTGCTGGAGCAGATAGGGCGAGGTGGCGTCGGCGAGGGTGTTGCGGTCGAGCGTGCTGGACATGGAACTGCGGTCTTTCTGAAGCGTTGCTGCTCCGGTAGATAGCAGTCCGGCGCCCGAACGCGAGGGCTCATCCCGAGATTGATATGAAAGCTGAACGACATGAATGATGTTCCGGCACAGCCGCCGTATTTCACCCATCACGTCTTCGTCTGCGGCAATCACCGGCCGGAGGGCCATCAGCGCGGCTCCTGCGGCGGCAAGGGATCGGAAAAACTGCGCGACTACATGAAGGCTCGCGCGAAGGAACTCGGGCTTCAGGGCGTGCGGATCAACGCCGCTGGCTGTCTCGACCGCTGCGAGCACGGGCCGACGGTGGTGATCTACCCGGCGGGCCGCTGGTATCGCGTGCCGGACCGCGACGCGGTGGACCGCATCCTGACCGAGGATGTGCAGGGCGGCCGCCCGGTCGCCGAACTGATGCTGCCGGGCGAGGTCGCGCCGGCGAAATGAGGTTCGCTCCGCCCGACGTGATCTTCGCGCCGGCGAGCGGCGTCGGCGGCGCGATTTCGCTCCTTCGCCTCAGCGGGACGGGGGTGGCGCGGGTGATCGGGGCGCTGGCCGGCGGCCTGCCGGCGCCGCGCCGCGCCAGCCTGCGGAATTTTCGCGATGAGCGGAGCGGGCTCATCGATCGCGGGCTGCTGCTGTGGTTTCCCGGCCCGGCCAGCGTGACCGGCGAGGATTATGCCGAATTCCATTTGCATGGCGGCCGGGCGGTGCGCGCGGCGATCACCGCCGCCCTGCTCGCCCTGGGCGCGCGGCCGGCGGAACCGGGGGAATTCTCCCGCCGCGCCTTTCTCAACGGCCGGCTCGATCTGCTGGAGGCCGAGGGCATCGCCGATCTGATCGACGCCGAGACCGAGGCGCAGCGGCAACTCGCCCTCGACCTTGCCGGCGGGGCGATGAGCCGGGCGGTCGGCGCCTGGCGGGAGTCGCTGATCGGGCTGATGGCGCAGCTCGCGGCGCTGATCGACTTCGCCGATGAAGACCTGCCGGCGGATGTCGAGGCCGCGATGCTGGCGGCGATGGCGGGGCTGCGCGACGACATCGCGGCCGCCATCGGCGCCGGGCTCGCGGCGGAGCGGCTGCGCGAGGGGGTGGAGATCGTCGTGCTCGGCGCGCCGAATGCCGGCAAATCCACCCTGGTCAACGCGCTTGCCGGCGAGGAGGTCGCGATCGTCTCCGACATTCCGGGGACGACGCGGGATGCGATCGGCGTGCGGCTCGACCTCGGCGGGGTTCCGGTCCGGCTGGTGGATACGGCGGGGCTGCGGCGATCGGACGACGCGATCGAGGCGGAGGGCGTGCGCCGCGCCGAGGCCCATGCGCGCCGGGCTGATCTTTTGCTCCTCTGTGGTGCCGCGCCCGATTTTTCGCTGCCGGACGCGCCGTCGGATGTGCCCGCACTTTGGGTGGCGACCAAGGCGGATCTGGGCGGCGCGGTGCCGGAGCGCATGCTGGCGGTGAGTGCGAAGACCGGCGCCGGGCTGGAGGAACTGCTGGCGGCGTTGCGCGCGCGGGTCGAGGCGCTGGTGGAGCGCGGCGCCGGGCCGGCGCTTCCGCGGCCGCGGCAGATCGCCTGCCTGCGCGATGTCGCGCAGGCGCTGGACCGGGCGCTGGCGGTCGGCGTGCCGGAATTGCGGGCCGAGGAATTGCAGGCGGCGGCGGCGGCGCTGGCCCGGCTGACCGGGACGATCGGCGTCGAGGACGTGCTGGATCAGGTATTTTCCAGCTTCTGCATCGGCAAATAGCCTTCCATCCGGCAAATGGTGCTATAGGCCCGCGCATGACGAGCTTGCGCGAGATGTTCGATGTTGTGGTGATCGGCGGCGGCCACGCCGGCACCGAGGCGGCGGCGGCGGCGGCGCGGATGGGGGCGGCGACCCTGCTGCTGACCCACCGGCGGGACCGGATTGGCGAGATGTCGTGCAACCCGGCGATCGGCGGGATCGGCAAGGGGCATCTGGTCCGCGAGATCGACGCGCTGGACGGCATCATGGGCCGCGCCGCCGATGCCGCCTGCATTCATTTCAAGATGCTCAACCGCAGCAAGGGGCCGGCCGTGTGGGGGCCGCGCGCGCAGGCCGACCGGGGGCTGTATCGCGCGGCGGTGCAGGCGCTGCTCGCCGCGCAGGATGGGCTGAGCATCCTCGAAGGCGAGGCGGCGGATCTGGAGCTTGCGGCGGATGGCGCGCTGGCGGCGGTGATCACCGGTGAGGGCGTGCGCATCGCCTGCCGGGCGGCGGTGCTGACCACCGGCACCTTCCTGCGCGGGGTGCTGCATTTCGGCGAGCGCATGGAGGAAGGCGGCCGGGTTGGCGATGCGGCGTCGAACGCGCTGTCGGCGCGGCTGCGCGGGCTGGGTCTGGCGTTGGGCCGGCTCAAGACCGGCACGCCGGCGCGGCTGGACCGGCGCTCGATCGACTGGGAGGCGCTGCCCGAAGATCGCGGCGAGGCGGAGCCGGCGCCGTTCAGCCTGCTGACCGCGCGGATCGGCAATCCGCAGATCTCCTGCCGGATCAGCGAGACGACGCCGGAGACCCATGCGATCATCAACGCCAATCTGCACCGCTCGGCGGTGTATGGCGGGCGGATCGACGGTGCGGGGCCGCGGTATTGCCCGTCGATCGAGGACAAGGTGGTGCGGTTCGCCGAGCGGCCGCGGCACCAGGTGTTTCTGGAGCCGGAGGGGCTGGAGGACGAGACTGTTTACCCCAACGGCATATCGACCAGCCTGCCGGAAGCGGTGCAGGAGGCGTTCATCCGCACCATGCCGGGCCTGTCCCGCGCGGTGCTGCTGCGGCCGGGCTATGCGGTGGAATATGATTATGTCGATCCGCGCGAGTTGAGCCACGCGCTGGCGCTGAAGAAGGTGCCGGGGCTGTTTCTCGCCGGGCAGATCAACGGCACGACGGGGTATGAGGAAGCGGGCGCGCAGGGGCTGCTGGCTGGGGTGAACGCCGCGCGGGTTGCGGCGGGGCGGCCGGTGGTCACGGTGCGGCGGCACGAGGGTTATATCGGCGTGCTGGTGGATGATCTGGTGACGCGGGGGTCAGCGAGCCCTACCGGATGTTTACCTCGCGGGCGGAGCATCGGCTGAGCCTGCGGGCGGACAATGCCGATCTGCGGCTGACGCCGCGCGGGTGCGAATGGGGCTGCGTCGGTGCGGCGCGGCGCGCGGCGTTCGCGGCCCTTGAGGCCGAGCTTGCGGCGGTGCGCGGCGGCGGCGTGGGCGGGGCGCGGGCGGCGGCGATCGTCGCGGCGGACCGACTTTATGAGGGATATCTGGCGCGGCAGGAGAGCGAGATTCGCGCGCGGGCGAAGGATGACGCGGTGCTGATCCCGCCGGATTTCGACTATGGCGCCGTTGGCGGGCTGTCCGCCGAGATCCTCGCCCGGCTGGAACGGGTGCGCCCGGAAACCCTGGGTGTGGCCGGCCGGCTGGAGGGCATGACCCCGGCGGCGCTGGGGGCGCTGTTCGCCGCCCTGCGCCGGCCGCGCCCGGTCGCGGCATGAGCGCCGCGGGCGGCGGCGGCGTGGGCAATGTTTCACGTGAAACATTGGTCCGGATTGAGACCTATGTTTCACGTGAAACATTGGCGCGGCTTGAGGCCTATGCCGCGCTGATCCTGCGCTGGACGGCGCGGATCAATCTCGTCTCGCGCAAGGATGCGGGGCCCGCGGAAATCTGGAACCGGCACATTCTCGATTCGCTCCAGCTGTTGCCGATGCTCCCGCAGGGGGCGTTCCGCGCGGCGGATCTCGGCTCCGGCGGCGGGTTGCCGGGGCTGGTGCTGGCGATCGCCCGGCCGGAGATCGGCTTCACGCTGATCGAATCCGACCGGCGCAAGGCGGCGTTCCTGCAAACGGCGATCGCCGAACTCAAGCTCGCCGCCACGGTGCTGCCGGTGCGAATCGAGCAGGCGCGGCTCGATCCGGTTGAACTGGTGACCGCCCGCGCCCTCGCGCCGCTGCCCGAGTTGCTTCTCTATGCCGCGCCGTTACTCGCGCCTGGCGGGAAATGCGTGTTTCTCAAGGGGCGTTCGGCGATGTCCGAATTGACCGCGACGGCCGAGAACTGGCACATGAAAGCCGAACATGTCCCGAGCCTGACCGAGCCCGGGGCCACGATTTTCCGCATCAGCGAGTTACGCCGTGCAACCTAAGATAATCGCAATTGCGAACCAGAAAGGCGGCGTCGGCAAGACCACGACCGCCATCAACCTCGCGACGGCGCTGGCCGCGACCGGCGAGCGCGTGCTGCTGATCGACCTCGATCCGCAGGGCAATGCCAGCACCGGGTTCGGCATCGCCGCCGGCGATCGCGGCATCGGCAGTTATGCATTGATGACCGGCGAGGCCCCGGCCGCGACCCTGGTGCTGCCGACCGAGGTGCCGGGTCTGCTGATCATCCCCGCGACGGAGGATCTGATTGGCGCCGATATCGAGTTTTCCGGCGCCGAGGGGCGCGAGCGGCTGGTGCAGCGGGCGCTGGCCGAGCCGGGGCTGGCCGGGCAGTTCGGTTATGTGTTCATCGATTGTCCGCCCGGCCTTGGCCTGCTGACGCTGAACGCGCTGGTGGCCGCCTCCTCGGTGCTGATCCCGCTGCAATGCGAGTTCTTCGCGCTGGAGGGGATCAGCCAGCTGATGCGGACAATCGATCTGGTGCGTCATTCGCTCAATCCGGGCCTGGCGCTTGAAGGGGTGGTGCTGACCATGCTGGACCGACGGAACAATCTCGCCCAGGCCGTGTCGGACGACGTGCGGGCCTATTTCGGCGCGCGGGTGTTCGACACCGCGATTCCGCGCAACATCCGCATCACCGAATCGCCAAGCCATGGCAAGCCGGTGCTGCTCTACGATTTCCGCTCGTTGGGCGCGCAGGCCTATGTGTCGCTCGCGGCCGAATTCCTGCAGCGGCAGGCCGTGGCGGAGGCAAGTCTGTGAGCGGGCGGGACATGCCGCGCCGGCTGGGCAAGGGGCTGGCGGAGCTGCTCGGGCCCGGCACGGTGGCGGCGGCCGGACAGGCCATTACCGGCGAGGGGGTGCGGCATCTGCCGGTCGCCTCGCTGCATCCGGGGCCGTTCCAGCCCCGCCGGGCGATGGACGAAGCGGCGCTCGAAGAGCTGGCGCAATCGCTCAGAACGCAGGGCGTGTTGCAGCCGCTGCTGGTGCGGGCGATGCCGGGGAAGCCCGGGCAGTATGAGATCATCGGCGGCGAGCGGCGCTGGCGGGCGGCGCAGCGCGCCGGCCTGCACGAGGTGCCGGTGCTGGTTCGTGTCCTGACCGACAGCGAGGCGATGGCGGCGGGGCTGGTGGAGAACCTTCAGCGGCAGGATCTCGATCCGCTCGAAGAGGCCGAGGGGTATCGCCGCCTCGTCGAGGAATTCGGGCTGATCCAGGAGGATCTGGCGCGGGCGGTTGCGAAATCGCGCCCGCATGTCACCAACATGATGCGGCTGCTGAACCTGCCGGTGCCGGTGCAGACGGCGCTGCGCAAGGGCGAGCTGAGCGCCGGCCATGCGCGCGCCCTGCTCCAGCACCCCGACCCCGAGGCGGCGGCGCGGGTGATCGCGGCGAAGCGGCTTTCGGTGCGGCAGACCGAGGCGCTGGTTCAGTCCGCGCTGGCGCCGAAGCCCGAGCGCGCGCCGCGCGACCTCAAGGATGACAGCGTGACGCGCAACCTCGAAGCCGAGCTGGCCGGCGCGCTCGGCCTGCGGGTCAAGGTGACGTATGACGGGACGAGCGGCTCGGTCTCGCTGTTCTACCGGGATCTCGACCAGCTCGATGGCATTCTGCGGCTGCTGCGCGGCGGGGGCGATTAGAGTATCAATACCATGGAGCACGCCCCGACCCGGGTGGGCCGGAACGTGCGACAGCTTCGCCGGTTCAGCCCATGGCGAGGAAGCCGTCCATCCCGCTGATCGGGCGGGCGGCGGCGAGCTTGCCGATGTCAGGCACCGGGCGGGTGAGTTCGGGCCCGGTGGCCGCGCCGATGGCCTCGATCGCTTTCGCGACCTCGATCACCGCGCGGTCGGCATGGCGGCGGCCGATGATCTGCACGCCGAACGGCATGCCGTGCTCATCCGTCCCGAGCGGCAGGCAGAGCGACGGATGGCCGGCGAGGGTGACGGCATAGGCCAGCGCCAGCCAGTGATAGTAGGATTTCGTTCCTGCACCATCGATTTCGGCAGGAAAAAGTTCCGTCCACGGCCGGGGCTGGATGGTGACGGCGGGCGCGATCAGCACATCATGCGTCGTGAAGAAATGCTGCCAGGCCCAGTAGAGCGCGGTTTGCGCGTGCAGGGCGCGGGCGACATCGGCGGCGGTGTAGCCCAGCCCTTCCTCGACATTGGCGCGGACATTGGGGCCGAGGCGCTCGGGTGCGGTGCGGTAGGTGGCGCCGAAGGAGGCGAGGAAGTTCACCGCGCGGAGGATGGCGAAGGTTTCGTCCGCATGGCGGCAGTCGGGCGTTGCATCCTCGGCGGTGGCGAAGAGCGGGGCGAGGCGCGCGGTGCGGTCGGCAAACAGGGCGCGGGTCTGCCGCGAGGTCGGCGCGAAGCCGAAATCGGCGGTGAAGGCGGCGCGCAGCGTGCCGAGATCGGCGGCGGCGCGGCTCGTCGCCTCGTCCGGCGAGAGCGGTGCTGATAGCATGTCCCGCGGATCGTAGCTGGCGGTGGCGTCGAACATCAGGCCGAGATCGGCCGCCGAGCGCGCCATCGGGCCGAGCACGCCGAGGCCGGAGGGGCCGAGCAGGCGCTTTTCCGAGGGGAACAGGCCGGGCGAGGGGCGCATGCCGACAATGCCGCAGAAGGCGGCCGGGTTGCGCAGGCTGCCCCCCATGTCCGAACCGGTGGCGAGCGGGACCATGCCGGTCGCCAGGGCGACGGCCGAGCCGCCGGAGGAACCGGCGGCGGATTTCGTGGGCTCGAACGGGTTGCCGGTGGCGCCGTAGACGAGGTTACGGGTGTTGCCGCCGGCGCCGAATTCCGGCGTGTTGGTCTTGCCGAGGACGATGCCGCCGGCGGCGCGGATCGTGGCGATGAAGCCCTGATCGGCCTTGGGAATATTGTCCTTGAACATCAGGCTGCCATAGGTCGTCCGCAGGCCCTCGGTATCTTCGAGATCCTTGACCCCGAGCGGCAGGCCGTGCAGGGGCGGCAGGCGGTTGCCCGCCATCACCGCGGCCTCGGCGGCGCGGGCGGCGGCGCGGGCGCGGGTGAAATCGCGCGCGACCATGGCGTTCACCGCGTGATCGACACGCTCGATGCGGGCGATGCAGCTCTCGGTGAGCTCGACGGGGGAAAGTTTCCGGCCGCCGATCAGGCGGCGCGCTTCGGTGGCGGGCAGGTCGCAGGGGTCGGTCATTGCGGGCGGACATCCTCGTTCTCGGGTTCGGCCGCGATAACGCGCCAGCCGGCGGAAACGGTCAAGCCGCCCCGCAGGCTTGCCGGGGCGGCGCTGGCCTGCTCTTCTGGGCACACCGGGACGGACAGACAAGGGAGCGGAACAATGGACATCTGGCGCAGCGGAGAGCGGGACTCTACTCCGGGGCCCCAGGCCTATTTCACCGGATCGGTGCGGATCGACCCGGTCAACACGGCGCCGGAGCCGGCGCGAGTGTCGGCGGCACATGTGACGTTCGAGCCGGGGGCGCGGACGGCCTGGCATACGCATCCGCTGGGGCAGACGCTGATCGTCACCGCCGGGCGCGGCTGGGTGCAGCGCGAGGGCGGGCCGGTCGAGGACATACGCCCGGGCGACGTGGTGTGGTTCGCGCCCGGCGAGCGGCACTGGCACGGGGCGACGCCGACGACCGGGATGAGCCATTACGCGATCCAGGAGCGGCATGAAGGATCGCCGGTCACCTGGCTCGAACAGGTGACGGACGCCGAATATCGCCGTTGACCGCGGCGGGGTCATCTGCGCGGTTGCGGGCCAGTGGAATTGAGGAATATATTTAAAAGGACAAATTGCCCGCCGCGGACGGCTTTCGCGGCGCGGGCGGGACGCGGCAAGGGAGGAACGGAGCGAAAATGCAGGTGATGATCATCGGGGCCGGGGGCATGCTCGGCCGCAAGCTGGCGGCGCGGATCTCGGCGGACGGGGCGCTGGAGGGCAAGCCGGTCGGCGCGCTGAGCCTGGTCGACGTGTTCGCGCCGGAGGCGCCGGCGGGGTTTGCGGGCACGGCGTCCTGCCAGGCGGCGGATCTCTCGGCGCCGGGCGTCGCCGCCGCACTGGTCGCGTCGCGGCCGGAGGTGATCGTGCATCTCGCCGCCATCGTCTCGGGCGAGGCGGAGGCGGATTTCGACAAGGGATATCGCATCAATCTCGACGGCACCCGCTTCCTGTTCGAGGCGATCCGGGCCGAGGCGGCGAAGGCGCCCTATCGGCCGCGCGTGGTGTTCACCTCGTCGATCGCGGTGTTCGGCGCGCCCTTCCCGGAGGTGATCGACGACGAGTTCTTCTGCGCGCCGCTGACCAGCTATGGCGCGCAGAAGGCGATCGGCGAGCTGCTGCTCAACGACTACACGAGGCGCGGCTTCATGGACGGCGTCGCGATCCGGCTGCCGACCATCTGCATCCGCCCGGGCAAGCCGAACGCGGCGGCTTCGGGCTTCTTCTCCAACATCCTGCGCGAGCCGCTGGTGGGGCAGGAGGCGGTGCTGCCGGTGGAGGAGAGCGTGCGGCACTGGCATGCGAGCCCGCGCGCGGCGGTGGGGTTCCTGGTCCGCGCGGCGTCGATGGATCTCGCCCCGCTCGGCAACCGGCGGACGCTGAACCTGCCTGGCCTGTCGGCCACCGTGGGCGAGCAGATCGAGGCGCTGCGGCGGGTGGCCGGCGAGCGGGCGGTGAAGCTGATCCGCCGCGAGCCCGATGCGACCATCGCGCGGATCGTCTCCGGCTGGCCGGAGAATTTCACCGCGACACGGGCGAAGACGCTCGGCTTCGCGGCGGAGACGACATTCGACGAGATCATCCGCGTGCATATCGAGGATGAGCTTGGCGGCCGGCTGCCGGGCTGACGGCGCGCAACGGGACGGGAGCGGGATGATGAGCAGGATCGCGATGGTGACGGGTGCCGGCAGCGGCGTGGGGCGGGCGGCAACGCTCGCGCTGCTTGCCGATGGCTGGACGGTGGCGCTGGTCGGGCGGCGGCGCGAGGCGCTGGAGGAGACGATTGCGGAAGCGGGCGCGGACGTGGGCGCGAAGGCCGAGGCGTTCCCGGCGGATATCGCCGATCCCGCATCGGTGGAGGCGTTGTTCGCGGCGGTGGCGGCGGGGTTCGGGCGGCTCGACCTGCTGTTCAACAATGCCGGCAACAACGTGCCGACCACCAATTTCGGCGACATGACCTGGGAGCAGTGGCGGCACGTCATCTCGGTCAATCTCGACGGCGCGTTTCTCTGCGCCAATGCCGCGTTCCGGATGATGCGCGACCAGTCGCCGCGCGGCGGGCGGATCATCAATAACGGCTCGATCTCGGCGCATGTGCCGCGGCCGGGCTCGGCCGCCTATACCGCGAGCAAGCACGCGATCACCGGGCTGACGCGCACCATCGCGCTGGACGGGCGGGCGCATGACATCGCCTGCGGGCAGATCGATATCGGCAACGCGGCCACCCCGATGACGCGGCGGATGACGACCGGCGTGCCGCAGGCGGACGGCTCGATGAAGGCGGAGCCGACGATGGATGTGGAGTCGGTGGGGCGCACGCTGGTCTACATGGCCGGGCTGCCGGCGGACGCCAACGCGCTGTTTGTCACCGTGATGGCGACCAACATGCCTTTCGTCGGCCGCGGCTGATCTCAGTGTCCCCCGCACCCGGCCCGGCGCGAGGCGGGTCGGGTGCGGTTGGTTCGGGAAACCGTCAGTTCAGGCGGTCTCAGTTCAGGCGGTCAAGGATCGAGACATAGTTGGCGACGCCGGCGCCGCCCATGTTGTAGATGCCGGCGAGGTCGGCGCGGGGGAGCTGCATGTCGCCCGCCGTGCCGGTGAGCTGCATCGCCGCCATCACATGCATCGACACGCCGGTGGCGCCGACCGGGTGGCCCTTGGATTTCAGCCCGCCGGAGCGGTTGACCGGCAGGCGGCCATCCGGCGCGGTGATCCCCTCCAGCACGGCGCGCGCGCCCTGGCCGCGCGGGGCGAGGCCCATCGCCTCGTATTCGATCAGTTCGGCGATGGTGAAGCAGTCATGCGTCTCGATGAAGGACAGGTCGTCGAGCGTGAGGCCGGCTTCGGCGAAGGCCCGCGCCCAGGCGCGTTCGCCGGCCTCGAACCGGGTCGGGTCGCGGCGGGAGAGCGGTAGGAAATCATTCACATGGGCGGCGGCGCGGAAGCGCACCGCCTGGGGAAGGGCGCGGGCGGTGTCTTCGTCCGTGAGAATGATCGCCGCGGCGCCGTCGCTGACCAGCGAGCAGTCGGTGCGCTTCAGCGGACCGGCGACGATAGGATTTTTTTCCGACTCACGGCGGCAGAACTCGAAGCCGAGATCGCGCCGCATCTGCGCGTAGGGATTGTCGACGCCGTTGCGGTGGTTTTTCGCGGCGATCGCGGCGAGGGCGTCTGACTGGTCGCCGAAACGCTGGAAATAGCTCTCGGCGATGCGGCCGAACACGCCGGCGAACCCGGCCTGGATGTCGCCCTCCTCGCGGCGGTAGCAGGCGCCGAGGAGGTTTTCGCCGACCTGTTCCTTGGGGCAGGCGGTCATTTTTTCGCCGCCGAGCACGAGCGCGATGCGGCCGCGGCCGGCGGCGATGAAATCGCGCGCCGCATGGATGGCGGCGGAGCCGGAGGCGCAGGCGTTTTCATAGCGCGTCGCCGGCTTGAAGCGGAGTTCGGGGATAGCCTGCATCGGCAGCGAGGAGGGGAAATCCTGCTTCGTGAAGCCGTTGTTGAAATTGCCGACGAACACGGCGTCGATCTCGTTCGGGTCGATCCCGGCATGGGCGATGGCGCCGGTGGCGGCCTCGGCCAGAAGATCCTCGAGATCGGGGCTGTCGGACTTGCCGAAGCGCGTGTGCGCCCAGCCGGCGATGGCGGTGGTGGTCATGGCGGTCTCCTCGCATGCCGCGCTCGCGCGCGGCAGTTTTCCGATTATGGGCCGCGCCCGCGCGCGGCGTTTGAGCGAGTATGGGACGCGCCGGCGGGCGAGGGCAAGATGGCGGATCAGAGCTCCGCCACCTCGGCGACGCCGCGGATCATTTTCATCGCCTGGGCGAGGCGGGGCGAGACGTTGAAGCCGCCGGGCAGCGCGATGTCGAGCCGGGCGGCGGTGTCGATCCGCGGGGCGAGCAGCACGCGGCCCTTGCCGCGGCCCTCGCGCTCCAGCAGCGCGCGGATCGAGCCGAGCGCATCGCGCGTCTCGACGGTGATGCGCAGCCCCGCGCCGGCATTCGCCGCTGCCTTGTCGAGCGGTTCGACATCGACCGCGGTGACGCGCAGGCTTTCGCCATCGAGCCGAAGATCGGCGGTGACGAGCAGCATCGCGCCTTCGGCGAGCCGCTCGCGCGCGGTGGCGAGGAGTTCGGAGAACAGCGTGACCTCGAAGCCGCCGGCCTGGTCGGACAGCATGACCCAGGCCATGCGGCTGCCGGTGCGGGTGGTGCGCTCCTTGCGGCCAACCACGGCGCCGGCGAGCTTGACCCGGCCGATGCCGGCCTTCGCCCGCGCCTCGATCAGGTTCGATGGGGTGACGCCGAGGCGGCGGAGCACGGTGTCGTAGGCATCGAGCGGGTGGGCGGTGAGGTGATAGCCCACCGCCTCGGCCTCGAAGCTGAGGCGTTCGAAGGCGGGCCAGTCCGGCACGTCCGGCAGGGGCAGGGGTTCGGGGGCGGCGGCGTCGCCGAACAGGTTGATCTGGCCGGAGGCGCGGGCCTCGGCCTCGGCCTGGGCGCGGCGGACCAGCAGCTCGGCGCCGGCGGCGACGCGGGCGCGGTTGGGGTCGATCCGGTCGAAGGCGCCGGCGCGGGCGAGCTGCTCGATCTGCGCCTTGTTCAGCGCGCGGGGATCGACCCGGGCGGCGAAATCCGCGAGGTCGGCGAAGGGGCGGCCGGCACGGGCGCGCACCACGTCCTGCATCGCGCCGGCGCCGACGCGCTTGATCGCGGCGAGCGCGTAGCGGATGGCCAGCGTGCCGTCGGCCAGGCGTTCGACGGTGAAATCGGCCGCCGAGGCGTTGATGTCCGGCGGCAGGACGGGAATGCCGATCCGCACCGCGTCTTGCTTGAGGGCGGCGAGTTTCTCGTGGTTGGCCTGCGACAGGCTCATCGAGGCGGCGATGAAGGCGGCGGGGTGGTTCGCGCGCAGCCAGGCGGTCTGGTAGGAGACCAGCGCGTAGGCGGCGGCGTGGGATTTGTTGAAGCCGTAATCGGCGAATTTCGCCATCAGCTCGAACACCTCGACGGCTTTTTCTTCGGCGGTGCCGCGCGCGACCGCGCCCTCGACGAAGATTTTCCGCTGCGCCTCCATCTCGGCGCGGATCTTCTTGCCCATCGCGCGGCGCAGCAGGTCGGCCGCGCCGAGGCTGTAGCCGGCCATTTTCTGGGCGATCTGCATGACCTGCTCCTGGTAGACCATGATGCCGTAGGTCTCGGAGAGGATGTCGTGGATCGACGGGTCGGGGCTTTCCCAGGCTTCGCCGTGCTTGCGGGCGCAATAGGCGGGGATGTTGGCCATCGGGCCCGGGCGGTTGAGGGCGACGGCGGCGATCAGGTCCTCGAACCGGTCCGGGCGCATCTGGCGCAGCACGTCGCGGAAGCCCTGGGTTTCGAGCTGGAACACGCCGCCGGCCTCGGCGCGGGAGAGCATTTCGTAGGTTTTCGCATCGTCGAGCGGGATCTTCGCGATGTCGACCGGGGTGCCGAGACCGTCGAGGAAGTTCAATGCGCGGCTGATGATGGTCAGCGTGGTCAGGCCGAGGAAGTCGAACTTCACGAGGCCGGCCTGCTCGACATGCTTCATCGAATACTGGGTGATGAGCATGTCGGCGCGGGGGTCTTTATACAGCGGGACCAGCTCGTCGAGCGGGCGGTCGCCGATGACGACGCCGGCGGCATGGGTGGAGGCGTGGCGGTAGAGCCCCTCGACCTGGGTGGCGATCTCGATCAGGCGGTTCACCGCCTCGTCGGTTTCGCGCATCTCGCGCAGGCGGGGTTCGGATTCGACCGCCTCGGCCAGCGGGATCGGCTTGGCCGGGTTGTTGGGCACGATTTCGGCGACCTTGTTGACCTGGCCGTAGGGCAGGCCGAGCACGCGGCCGACGTCGCGCACCGCGGCGCGGGCCTGGAGCTTGCCGAAGGTGATGATCTGGGCGACGCGGTCGGCGCCGTATTCGCGGCGGACATAGGCGATCACCTCGTCGCGCCGTTCCTGGCAGAAATCGATGTCGAAATCCGGCATCGAGACGCGCTCGGGGTTGAGGAAGCGCTCGAACAGGAGGTTGAAGGGGATCGGGTCGATATCGGTGATCAGCAGCGCCCAGGCGGCGAGCGAGCCGGCGCCGGAGCCGCGGCCGGGGCCGACCGGGATGCCCTGGGATTTCGCCCACTGGATGAAGTCCGCCACGATCAGGAAATAGCCGGGGAAGCCCATCTGCTCGATGATGCCGAGTTCGAGGGCGAGGCGCTCGCGGTATTTCGCCGCCGTCGCCGCGTCGGCGCCCATCGCGGCGAGGCGGAGTGCCAGGCCTTCCTCGGCCATGGCGCGGAGGGTTTCCGCCTCGGTCGCGCCCGCGCGGACCTTGGGGCAGACCGGCAGCAGCGGCTTGCGGGTGGGGGCGGCGATGGCGCAGCGCCGGGCGATGGCGAGCGTGTTGTCGCAGGCATCCGGCAGGTCGGCGAAGAGACGGCGCATGGCCGCCGCTGGCTTGAACCAGTGATGCGGGGTGACGCGGCGGCGTTCGGCCTCGGAGAGCAGGCGGCCTTCGGCGATGCAGAGCAGGGCGTCATGCGCCTCGTGCATCGTCTCGCTGGCGAAGAAGCATTCATTGGTGGCGACGAGCGGCAGGCCGGCGGCATCGGCCAGCGCGATCAGGCCGGGCTCGACCGCGCGCTCGGCCGGCAGGTCGTGCCGCTCCAGCTCGACGGCGAGGCGGTCATCGAAGGTTTCGGCGAGGGCGGCGAGCAGCCGCTCCGCCTCGGGGCGCTGGCCATCGCCGAGCAGGCGGCCGACCGGGCCGAAGCGGCCGCCGGTGAGAAGGAACAGGCCCTCGTGATGGTCGCGCAGCGCATCGAGGCTGATTTGCGGTCGGAGGCCGGGTTCGGTGTCGAGAAAGCTGCGGGAGGAGAGTTTCGAGAGATTGGCGAAGCCGGCGGCATCCCTGGCGAGCAGCACCAGCGGGTCGGGCGGGAGGAGCTTCTGCCCGGCGCGGGCGAGGCCGATCTGGCAGCCGATGATGGCTGCACGCCCTTGCCCATGCAGGCCTGGGAGAACTCGATCGAGCCGAACAGGTTCGACGTGTCGGTGATGGCGACGGCGGGCATCGCGTTGTCGCGCGCGATGGTGGCGATCTTGTCCGGCTTGATCGCGCCTTCGGAGAGGGAATAGGCGGAGTGGACGCGGAGATGGACGAAATCGGCGTGTGGCATGCCCTGAGTGTAGCACGCCCGGGCGGGGCGGGTCAGCCTTGCAGGTCGCGGTCGCTGCAGACGCGGTTGCGGCCGAGTTCCTTGGCGCGGTAGAGTGCTGCGTCGGCCCGGCTGGTCCAGGCGGCGAGGGTTTCGCCCTGGATGTATTCGGCGACGCCGGCTGAGAGGGTGACCTGGGTGAGTTCCTGCCGCGAGGAACGCTTGACCAGCTTGCGGTCCGCCATCGACTGGCAGATCTGCCGCGCCACCGAGACGGCGGACGGCAGGTCGGCGCCGGCGAGCAGGACGGCGAATTCCTCGCCGCCATAGCGGGCCACGGTGTCGCGGCCCTTGACGCTATCCGACAGCAGGCGGGCGACGAGGCGGAGGATCAGGTCGCCGGTCTGGTGGCCGTGGACGTCGTTGAACCATTTGAAATTGTCGATGTCGAACAGGACGACGGAGGCGACCAGCGGCTCGTCCGCCCGGCGCTGGGCGATGAAGCGCTTGGCCTTGGCATCGAAGGCGCGGCGATTGGTGATGGCGGTGAGCGCATCGGTCGTCGCTTCGGCGCGGGCGGCGGTGAGGGACTGGCGGAGCCGGGCGATGCGCTGGACGGAGGTGGCGAGTTTTTCCTCGAGCGCGCGGTTGCGGGCGGCGGCGCGGGTGGTTTCCGCGGTGAGGGCGGCGACGGCGGCGACGAGGCTGGCGATGGTCGGCTCGTGATCGAGCCGGCTGGCCCAGCCTGCCAGAACGTCGCCATACTCCTTCAGCGCCTTCTGGTTGCCGGAGACGTGGTTGACCAGCGCCTCTGCCGCTTCCTGGATGCCTTTCGCCCCCTGATCGATGGTTTCGCGCGCGGCTTCGTCCGCGAGGAAGCGGGCGTGGATGGCATCGGCGGCGGCGGGCGTCAGATTGTCGAGATCGGGGTGGTGACGATCGAGAAAGGCGTTGAGTTCGAGATCGCTGCCGCGGCGATAGGCGAAGCAGATTTCGTAGGCATGCGGCGTCGGCACGATGTGGCGCCTTGCC